>NZ_CADCWA010000001.1 GCF_902806285.1 uncultured Sphingomonas sp.
GATCCGGAGCTTGCGACGGACGGCCGACGCGCGGCGATCGAGCAGGTCGCGGCCTGGCTGCAGCAGGGCGATACGGAAGGACAATGGAGCGGAGAACTGGCAGCGGAGGGCGGGTACCTCCTGAAGCGGCTATGGCGTGGCGTCACCGACGTCACCATCGTCGAGCCGAGCTTCATCGCCTCGGCCGAGGCGCGCAAGCTCCACTCCCTTACCAGGGAGCAGGCCGAGGTTTATGCGCACCCATCGACGCTGCGTACCTTGAAGAAGGGCGCTCAGGTCGAGGCCGAGCCGACGGTCGGCCCCGGTGAGGGCGAAGAAGCGCTGGAGCAGACCGCCGCCGACACCAAGGGCAAGCCGGTGGCGATCACCCGACCGAGCGAGCTGCTCGACGCGGTGCTGGCCGCGGGCCGCAAGGGTCTAAGTATCCAACGCTACAAGGGTCTGGGCGAGATGAACGCCGAACAGCTGTGGGAAACCACGCTCGACCCGGCCAATCGTTCGCTGCTGCGGGTCGAAGTCAGCCAAGCCGACGTCGCCGACGAGATCTTCTCCCGCCTCATGGGCGAAGTTGTCGAACCCCGCCGCGAGTTCATCCAGGACAATGCGCTGAGCGTCGCGAACCTGGACGTTTGAGAACGGGCGGGCGACCTCTTCAGGTGCCCGCCCGCCGAGACTAGCCCTTGAGAAAGGCGGTCAGCTCGTCCTGCGAAACAGTTCGGCTCTTGTCGCTGTCGGCCTTGCGGAAGGCATTGGACAGATAGGCTCGCGTCGGCGCCTTCTTCTCGGCCGCCTTCTGCAGGTCGCCGATCCACTTGTTGAACTCGGCCCGGTTCAGGCTCTTGTTGCTGTTGGCGTCATACTTGGCCCAGTCGGCCTCGACCGTAGCCGCGATCGGATCGCTGCTGGCGGTCGTTGAGGCCTGCCCGTCCGCTGCAGTGGAGTTCGTCTCGCCCGTTGTCGGTGCGGTTGTTCCAGACGTCGATTGGTCCGTCGGAGGCGTAGTAGTCGCGGGAGCAGTCTGGTCGGTGGGTTGCGTTGTCGTGGTGCTGGGCGCCGTTGTCGTAGTGTCGGGCGCCGTTGTCGTGGTGCTTGGAGCCGGAGTCTGCGCGGAAGCAGGCGGCGTGGTCTGAGCGGCCGTGTCGGGCGGTCCGGCGGGCTGCGCCGTCTGGGCCAGTGCCGGCGTTCCGGCGAGCATCAGTGCGGTGATCAGTGCGGCTTTGGTCATGCTTTTCCTCCACCCCTGTTGGTTTCGGCAGCCCCCCGCGTATCCAATAACGATCGGCGCGCGCAGGAGTTGTTGACTTCGCCCCGACTTTGCCACGCACGGGCTGGCGATTACCCGTTCATGGCCGAAGGTAAACGGCCGGCGAGGGCTGCTCGCCGCTTCGCGTTTCCCGATCGCACTTGCCAGGCGCTCGCCGTGGCTTCACAGCGGCGCGATGTTGCTCGCTTGCGCCGCACTGGACCCGCGGCAAGTGCCTCGTTCCGGCCAGCCGTGACTCCTCGCCCCCTTACCGTTGCCTCCTACAACATGCGCAAGGCGATCGGCACCGACCGCAAGCGCAATCCGCGGCGGGTGCTCGACGTGCTGCACGAGATCGATGCGGACGTGGTGGCGCTGCAGGAGGCGGACAAGCGGGTCGGCGGGCGCGGGTCGGCGGTCCCGCACGAGCTGTTCGACGCGCACTCGGGCTACCAGCCGGTGCCGCTGGGGGTGAAGAACCGCCGGGTGCTCGACCGCCTGCCCAAGGTCGGGGCGCGGGTCGACGAGCTGCTCAAGGTCGATACCCGCAACATCGGCTGGCACGGCAACGCGCTGCTGGTGAAGCCGCACGTGCAGGTGATGGAGGTCGCCGCTTTGGAGCTGCCGACGCTGGAGCCGCGGGGCGCGGTGATGGCCGAGCTGCTGGTGAACGACCGGCCGTTCCGGGTGGTCGGGCTCCACCTTGACCTGTCTGGTCTGTGGCGGCGGCGGCAGCTGCGGGCGATCCTGGAGCAGATCGGAGCGCGGCCGCAGGCCATGCCGACGGTGCTGATGGGCGACACCAACGAGTGGCGGACCGCGGCCGGGTGCCTCCAGGAGCTGGACGGCACCTACCGCATCGCGCCGACCGGGCCGAGCTTCCATTCGCGCCGGCCGGTGGCGGCGCTGGACCGGATCATCGTCGACAGGCGGCTGCGGATCGAGGCGGCCGGGGTGCACCATAGCGCAGCGGCCCAGAAGGCGAGCGACCACCTGCCGGTATGGGCGCGGCTCGTTCTCTGAGAGCGCTGGCCGAGGGAGGCGGCGTTTTGTTTTCACACGGAGGCGCGAAGAACACGAAGGCGCGAAGGTAGCCGCACGCTTCTTCGTGGCTTCTCTTCCTCTTCGTGCCTTCGTGCGAAGATAGGATTTAAGCTTCCGCTTGCGTGGAGCAGGTGAGGGTCAGCCCGCCTTTCCCGCAATCGCCCGTTGGCGCCGCCGCTGGATTGAGCTCCCGATGCCCAGCGCTTCGCGGTACTTGGCGACCGTCCGCCGGGCGAGGTCGAAGCCCTGGGCTTTCAAGAGATCGACCAGCGTGTCGTCGCTCAGCACCTCCGTCTCGTCGGCAATAAGCTTGGCGATCGCCGCCTTGACCGCCTCGGCCGACGCGCCCTCGCCGCTGTCCGCCGCCACGCCCGAGCGGAAGAAATATTTGAGTTCGAACAGCCCGCGCTCGCACAGCAGATATTTGTTGCTGGTGACCCGGCTGACGGTGGACTCGTGCATGCCGATCGCGTCCGCGACCTTGCCGAGGGTCAGTGGCCTCAGCGCCCGCACGCCTTCGCGGAAGAAGCCGTCCTGCTGGCGGACGATCTCGCTGGCGACCTTGACGATGGTCTGGGCACGCTGGTCGAGCGCGCGGACCAGCCAGTTGGCGCTCTGCAGGCAGTCGGCCAAAAAGGCGCGGCCCTGCTTGCCCTGCGCGCCGGTCTTGAGTTCTTGGTGGTAGCGGCGGTTGATCAGCACCCGCGGCAGGGTTGCGCTGTTGAGCTCGACCGCCCAGCCGTCGCGGGTGCGGGTGATCAGCACGTCGGGCTCGGGCACCGTCTCCGGCTCGGACGCGAATCGGGCGCCGGGTTTGGGGTCGTAGGCGCGGAGCTCCCGGACCATGTCGGCGAGGTCTTCGTCGTCGACGCCGCAGATGCGCTTGAGCGCCGCCATCTGGCCGCGGGCGAGGAGGTCGAGGTTGTCGATCAGCCGCGCCATCGCCGGATCGTAGCGGTCCGCGGCCCGGGCCTGCAGCGCCAGGCATTCCGCCAGGTTGCGGGCGGCGATGCCGGCCGGGTCGAAGGATTGCACCAGCGCCAAGCCGGCCTGCGCTTCTTGCAGACTGACGGCGGCCCCCTCCGCGATGGTAGGCAGGGGCGTCTGGAGGTAGCCGGTTTCCTCCAGCTCGTGGATGATGGCCTCGGCCGCGCGCGCTGGCGCACCGCCGTGGCCGCGCAGCTGCGCCATGAGGTGCTCGCACAGCTGGGTAGCGCAGGTCGGAAGCCGGTCGAAGTCGAAGCCTTCGTCTGACGAGCCACCGAGGTCGCAGGCGCTGTCCGTATCGAGCGCGGCGTCGCGCCAGTCGGTGTCGAGCGCTTCCTCGCCCTGGGCGGCGAGCTCGTCGGAGCCCTGCGGATCGGGCGGGTCGTCGCCGGTCTCGCGGTCCTCGCGGACGATCACCGTTTCGCCGCCTTCGCCTGAGCGCGCTTCCAGCAGCGGGTTCTTGGCGAGCTCCTCCGCGATCACCGCCTCCAGCTCCAGGTTGCTGAGCTGCAGGAGCTTGATCGCCTGGGTCAGCTGCGGGGTGAGGACCAGCGACTGCGACTGGCGGAGATACAGACCCGGTCCCAGTCCCACGGCTTGCCTCCTTACAGCGAGAAACTCTCGCCCAGGTAGAGGCGGCGGACGTCGGGATCCCGGACCAGCGCCTCGGGAGTGCCCTGGAACAGCACCTGGCCGTCGTAGATGATGCAGGCGCGATCGACGATATCGAGCGTCTCGCGGACATTATGGTCGGTGATCAGCACACCGATATCGCGGCGCTTGAGATCCTTCACCAGGTCGCGGATGTCGGCGATGGAGATGGGGTCGATGCCCGCGAACGGCTCGTCCAGCAGCATGATCGACGGATCCGCGGCCAAGGCTCGGGCGATCTCGCAGCGCCGCCGCTCGCCGCCCGACAGCGCCATGGCGGGAGAGTCGCGCAGGCCGACGAGCCCGAACTCGCCGAGCAGCTTCTCGAGCCGCTCGCGCCGCGCCGCCCGGTTCGGCTCGGACACTTCCAGCACCGCCGAGATATTCTGCTCGACTGTCATGCCGCGGAAGATGCTGGTTTCCTGCGGCAGGTAGCCGAGGCCCAGGATCGCCCGGCGATACATCGGCAACTGGGTGATGTCGCGCTCGTCGAGCAGGATCCGGCCGGCGTCGGGCTTCACCAGGCCCATGACCGAGTAGAAGCAGGTGGTCTTGCCTGCGCCGTTGGGGCCGAGCAGGCCGACCACCTCGCCCCGGCTGACGCTGAGGCTGACGTCGTGGAGGACGGCGCGCTTGTCATAGGACTTGGCGATCGAGCGCACCTCCAGCCCGCGGACCGGCGCATCGACCGGGATTGCGGTCCGCGGCGAGGTGCGGGTGTCGAGCACCGCCGTCAGCCGCCGGTCTGCCGCCGCTGGGGCACGGTGAAGCGGCCGGTCACGCGCCCGCCGCTCTGCCCCACGCCCGGAGCGCCGCCGTCAATGGCGGCGCGGCCGGTATTGAGGTCGATCACCAGCCGCTGGCCGTTGACCTGGTTGCCTTGGCGGCTGAGCTGCACGTCGCCGATCAGGGTGATGAGCTTGCGGTCGAGGTCGTAGATGCCGAAGTTGCCGCGCGCGGTCTCCGACGGGCTGCGGACCACCACGCCGCCGGCCGCGTCCAGGCGGTCTATGTCGATCCCGCCCGCGGTGGAATAGGCCACTGTAAGCCTCGCCGTTTCCAGCGTCAGCCGATCCTGGCGCGCGACGACGTTGCCGGCGAAGATGGCGCGGTCGGAGCGTTCCTGCACCTCGATCCGGTCGGAGCTGATGTCCACCGGCGCGTTGCTGTTGAGACCGCGGAGCGCGGACACGGGCTCCTGTGCGGCGGCGAGGCTGGCGATGCCGGCCGATGCGCCAAGCAGGCCGGCGAGGATGATCTTGCGCCCCATCGCTATCATCTGACCGCGCGCTGCTCGATTTTCAACCTCGCGCCGCCGTCGAGCACGATGGTTCGAGTGCCAAGGTCGGCGCGGACCCGGCCGGCGGTGAACTGCCCGAGCTTGATGCGCCCGCTGACTCCGCCGCTCAGTGCCAGCTGCTCGGACCGCGCATCGCCGCTCACTCCGCCCGCCTGGACGTCGCCGGCGTCCGATGCGCCAGTACCTGCGCCGCCCGACACCGTGCGGTTGCGCAGGTCCAGCGTGACGTTCTGCGTGACCAGCTGCTCGCCCTCCGGTCCGCTGACCCGGACGGGCCCAAGTATGTTCACCCGCTGATCGTCCAGATTGTAGCGGCCGCGGTCGGCCCGGATGGTGGCGGTGCCGGTCTGCAGTCCCATGCGGGCGAGCATCCCCTGGATCATCACGATCGGCTGGTCGGAGGTCTGCTGGATTGCCCGCTGGGCCTGGACGACGAACGGTTGCCCCTTGTTGTCCTTGCCGGTGTAGCGCGCCGACTCGATGCGCATCCGCTCCGGCGCGCTTTCCACCTCGTTCTTGTCGAGGATGAAGCTCACTTCCGCCTTTTTGGTCAGCGGCGCCATCAGCAGGATGGCCGCGATCACGCCCACCGCGCTCGGCAGCCCGACCTTGAGCAGCTTGACGACCCGGTCGTGCCGGCTGCCCGGCTCGGCCCAGTGCTGCTGCCTGTCGCGCTGCTGGAGGGCGGCTTCAGACATGGGCGAAGATGTCCTGTTCGTCCCAGCCGGCAAGGTCGAGCAGGGCGCGGTGCGGCAGGAAGTCGAAGCAGGCCTGCGCCAGCGCGGTGCGGCCCTCCCGCTCCAGGCGCACGTCCAGCTTCTCCTTGAGCTGATGGAGGTAGCGCACGTCGCTGGCGGCATAGTCGCGCTGCGCGTCGTTGATCTCGGGCGCGCCCCAGTCGCTGGTCTGCTGCTGCTTGTTGAGGTCCTGGCCGAGCAGCTCCTTGACCAGCTCCTTGAGGCCGTGCCGGTCGGTGTAGGTGCGGATCAGCCGCGACGCGGTGCGCGTGCAGTAGAGCGGGGCGGCCATTATCTGAAGATAATAGTGCATGATCGCCACGTCGAACCGGGCGAAATGGTAGAGCTTGAGGCGCGCCGGGTCTGCCAGGAGCCGCTTGAGGTTCGGCGCCTGGTAGTCGCTGCCGGGCGAGAAGCGCACCAGATGCTCGTCCCCGCTGCCGTCGGACAATTGCACCAGGCACAGCCGGTCGCGGCCGGGATGCAGGCCCATGGCTTCGGTGTCCACGGCAATCGGCCCGGACGCGAACAGGTCACCCGAGGGCAGGTCTTCTTCGTGGAAGTGGATGGCCATGCTGTTCCTTCCGGCTGCCGAGCGGCCTACTCGCCTCGGCCCTGTTCCAGCGCCGCTTAACCCGGCCTTGCCGAAGACGCCATGGAAAGGCTGGAGCAAGCTTGCATTTTGCGGTAAGAACCGCCTCTGGTGCGCCTCGTCGTGCGCCATGACCGGTTGCGCCGTTGAGCCCAGCGCGTTGGTTTACATGAGGTTTGGGCCAGGGAAGTTTGGACGGGCATGGGTTACGATAGAGGGCGCAAGGGTGATCGCGGCGGGCGCGGCCGGGACAAGGGCGGCGATTTCGGCGGCGGTGGCGGCGATATGTACGGCGGTGGCGATCGCGGCGGCTTCGGCGGCGGCGGGTTCGGTGACCGCGGCGGCTTCGGCGGCGGTGGCGACCGCTT
>NZ_CADCWA010000002.1 GCF_902806285.1 uncultured Sphingomonas sp.
CGGCCAGCGCAGCAGCTGCACCCAGTCACCGATGTTCCGCTCCAGCCCCGCGTAGAGCAGCGGTCCCGCGACGCTCTCGCCCGACGCCGCGCGGCGGTTGGCGAGCACCAGGTCGAAGCGGTCGTCCGCCCCCACCTCGCTGCCGACCTCGACCGCGGTCGCCAGCGCCTGCAAATAGGCCGCCGCCACCTCCGGCGAAGCCCCGGCCGAGCGCAGGGACCAGTAGAGCCCATCACCGACCCGGCCGCGGATGCGCAGCGGCGCCACGTCGACGGGGACGGCGGTCTGCACCAGCGTCAGTCCGCCGCCTTCACGTTGCACGGTCAGCTTGAGGTCGAGCCCGGCGCGGAGGCTTACCTGCTGCACCAGCCGCCCGCTTGCCCCCGGCTCCCCGAGGATGAGCGCCACGCTCGTGCCCGGCGCAATCCGGCGGCCCGCGCCCGCGATCAGCCTGGCCGTGTCCGCCGCATCTCCGGCCGCGGCACCGCTCCGCAGCAGCAGCCGCGCAATGCTCTCACCCGTGCCAAGTGTCGCGAACAGCGACAGCGAAGTCCGCCGCGGCGCGCTTAGCAGCGGCTCGACCGCTGCGGTTTGCACCATCTCGAGGCCGGTGTCCGAGCCAGCGCTCAAAGGCTCAATCGCCAGCGCTTCCCATTGTTCGAGCTGCACCGGCTCCAACGGCGCCGGCCGTCCGCCGGGCAGCGGCTCCAGCCCGGGCGCGAGCAGCGCGGCGCTGGCCGTAAGCGCGAACAACGTCAGCAGCCCGCGCCACCAGCGCCGCGAAAACAGGTCGGCGCCAAGATCGACGATCAGCCCGCCGGTTTTCGGCCGCTGCACCGCCACGCCGAAGCTTCTCGGCATGGCGGTGAGCGGCCGACCCCCCTGCGGAACGATCGGCGAATAGAACAAGCGACCCTCCGCTCCCCGGCGGGCCTTGTCGGTTCGAATGGTTAACAAAGTCCTAAGGACGTTGTTCGCTTGCACTTTCGCGTGCCTTGCCCCCACATCGGGGCATGGCGACTGGCGGCGACGCTTCGGTCCGGGCGATCCTGGGCCCCACCAACACCGGCAAGACGCACCTGGCGATCGAGCGGATGTGCGCCCACTCCTCCGGCGTGATCGGCTTTCCCCTGCGGCTGCTGGCGCGCGAGGTCTACGACCGGGTGGTGGCGATCAAGGGTGTGGCCAGCGTTGCCCTGCTGACCGGCGAGGAGCGTATCGCCCCGCCAACCGCGCGCTACTGGCTATGTACGGTCGAGAGCATGCCTGTCCCGAGCGCAGTCGAGGGGCCGGGAGCCAAGGACTTCGCCTTCTGCGCGGTGGACGAAGCCCAACTCGGCACCGACCCCGAGCGCGGCCACGTCTTCACCGATCGGCTGCTCCGCGCCCGTGGCCGGGAGGAAACGCTGATCCTTGGATCCGCCACCTTGAAGCCGCTGGTCCGCGAGCTGATCCCGCGCGCCGAGATCGTCAGCCGTCCCCGCTTCTCCACCCTGCGCTACGCCGGCTCGGCCAAGCTCAGCCGCCTGCCGCCCCGCTCGGCGATCGTCGCCTTCTCCGCCGAGCAGGTCTATGCGCTGGCCGAGATGCTGCGTCGGTTCAAGGGCGGCGCGGCGGTGGTCATGGGCGCGCTTTCCCCCGCCACCCGCAACGCCCAGGTCGCCATGTTCCAGCGCGGCGAGGTCGATTATCTCGTCGCCACCGACGCGGTCGGCATGGGCCTCAACATGGACGTGACCCATGTCGCCTTCGCGGGCCTCGAAAAGTTCGACGGCCGCCGTGACCGCAGGCTGACGGTTCCCGAGATGGCGCAGATCGCCGGCCGCGCCGGGCGCCACCAGCGCGACGGTACCTTCGGCACCTTGAGCCTCGGCGGCGAGGCCGCGCCCGAGTTCAGCGACGAGGAAGTGTTCAGCATCGAGGAGCACCGCTTCCGCCCGCTCGACCATCTCTACTGGCGCAATCCGGCGCTCGACTTCACCGACGTGCGTGCGCTGATCCGCAGCCTGGAGGCGCCCAGCACCGACCCCGTCCTCCGCCCGGCGCCGCTCAGCATCGATCTAGCCGTGCTCAAGCTCCTCGCCGAGGACCCCGCGACCGCCGCGCGCAAGGGGCCGCAGGCCAAGCGGCTGTGGGCGGCCTGCGGGCTGCCCGACTTCCGCAAGGTCGGGCCGATGCACCACGCGCGGATGATCCGCCGGGTGTACAGCTACATCGGAGAAGGCGGGCACATCCCGCACGACTGGTTCGCCGCCGAGGTCGCCCGGCTCGACAATGTCCAGGGAGACATAGAAGCGCTGGCCGACCGGCTCGCGGGCGTGCGCAGCTGGGCCTACATCGCCCACCGCTCCGACTGGCTCAAGGAGCCGGCGAAGTGGGCCGAGCGCACCCGCGACGTCGAGTCCCGCCTGTCGGACGCGCTACACGAGCGGCTCACGCAGCGCTTCGTCGACCGCCGCACCGCCGTGCTGGTCCGCGACATCGGCGCGCGCGGGGCCGACGCGTTGCCGGTCACCGTCGCCGCCGACGGCGAGGTCAGCGTTGGGCCCGAGCCGATCGGCCACCTCGCCGGCTTCGACTTCACCGTCGATCCCTCCGCCCGGCTGGCGGACAAGCGCCTCCTCCTCGCCGCGGCCGAACGCCGGCTGGGCGACGAGCTCGACCGCCGCGCCCGCGAGCTCACGGAGGCCGCCGACGACCGCTTCGCCCTGTTCGCGGACGCCGGCAGCGATGTGGCGGTGACCTGGGATGGTCACCTGCTCGCCCGGCTCGCGCCCGGCCGCTCCCTGACCGAGCCCGCGCTGCGCACCGCCCGCGCGCTCGACCGCCTGTCCGCGCCGCGCCGCGCCGCCCTGCGCGAGCGGATGGAGCGCTGGCTGGAAACGATCGTCGGCCGCCACCTCGGCGACCTCCAGCGGCTCGGCCGTGCCGCGACCGACCCGGCCAACAGTCCGGCGGTACGGGCGCTCACCGCCATGCTCGCCGACGCCGGTGGAACGCTTCCGCGCAAGGCGCTGACCGCCCCCATCGGCCAGCTCAGCAAGGAGGATCGCGCCGCCCTGTACCGGCTGCGGGTGCGCCTGGGCGCGCTGGACGTGTTCGTGCCCAGCCTGCTCAAGCCCGAAGCCCAGCGCTGGCGGGCGGCGCTGCTGGCGGTTCGCACCGGCCAGCCGATGCCCGCCCTGCCGGCGCCCGGCGCCGCCACGCTCGACGGCAGCGCCGACCCGCGGGCGGCCGCGCTCGCCTACCGCCGGCTCGGCCCCACTTGGCTGCGGGTCGATCTCGCCGACCGCCTGGCCGCCCATGCGCACAAGGTCCGCGCGGCCGCCGGCGAAGACCCGATCGACCGCCCGCTCGCCACTTCGCTCGGCCTGCCCGACGAAGCGCTCGCCCGCCTCATGGCCGAGGTCGGCTTCCGCAGCGAAGGCGACGCCTGGAAGTGGCGCGGCCAGCGCCGCCGCCCGGAGCCCGTCCACAGCGCACGCCCCGGCAACGCCTTCGCCGCTCTGGCTGGGCTAAAGCGATGACAGCTACTCCCCCTTGGGGGAGATGTCGTGCGCAGCACGACAGAGGGGTCCGGTCTAAGGGAATAGCATTCCTCCGCCGCTTCGCGGCACCTCCCCCAAGGGGGAGGAGCTAGGTGCGCATCGACAAATTCCTCTTCTTCACCCGCCTGATCAAGAGCCGCACCCAGGCGCAGGCGCTGCTTGACGAGGGCCGCACCCGCATCGACGGCCGCCGGGTGGAAAAGCCCAGCGACACGGTGAAGCCGGGCAGCGTGGTCGCACTGCCCCTGCGCGGGCAGGTTCGCGTCATCCGCGTGCTCGGCCTGCCCGAGCGCCGCGGACCCGCCCCCGAAGCGCAGACCTTCTACGAGGAGATCGCGGAACGTGCGGGCGTTGACGGAACCACCCGCCCCGCATAGCGCTTCCGCAGCCAAGGGAGCTCCACGCAAATGACCTACGTCGTCACCGACGCCTGCATCCGCTGCAAGTACATGGACTGCGTCGAGGTCTGCCCGGTCGACTGCTTCTACGAAGGCGACAACATGCTCGTCATCAACCCCAACGAATGCATCGACTGCGGCGTGTGCGAGCCCGAATGCCCGGCGGAGGCGATCCTGCCCGATACCGAGAGCGGCAACGAGCAGTGGCTCGAGCTCAACGCCACCTTCTCGAGCCAATGGCCCAACATCACCCGCAAGAAGGACAGCCCGCCCGACGCGGACGAATACAAGGGCAAGCCGGGCAAGTACGACGAGTATTTCTCGGCCGATCCTGGCACGGGGGATTAACGCATCCGTGTTCCTGCGCAGGCAGGAACCCAGTTCCTTCTTCTGCTGGCGTTACGCAGCGAAAGAAAGCACTAGGCTCCTGCCTTCGCAGGAGCACAAAGAAGGGCAAGCTCATGATGCGAATCTACCTCGCCGCGATCCTTGCAGCTTCAAGCCTTGCCACTCCGGCGTTCGCCCAGGCCACCGATCAGACCGTCATCCCCGAGCCGAACGCCGACCGCGACTACTTCAGCATCGGCCTCGGCGCTGCGGCGGTGCCGGACTATGAAGGCTCCGACCGATACCGCCTGATCCCCGGTGTGATCATCCGAGCGAAGCAGGGCGGCCTGACCGTCTTCTCACGCGGCACCTACCTCTACGCCGACGTGGTCAACACGGGCACCAAGGTCGACCTGGACGCCGGTCCGATCGTCGGGGTGCGGCTCAACCGCACCGGCAAGATCAAGGACGACGCGGTGGACGCGTTGGGCGACCGCAAGATCGCGGTGGAGGCCGGCGGCTTTGCGGGCGTCACGCTCAAGGGCCTGACCAACCCCTACGACGCGCTGAGCTTTCGCGTCGACGCGGTCAAGGACGTCGCCAACGCTCACGAAAGCTGGGTGCTGACGCCGTCGGTGGACTTCGGCACGCCGCTGTCGCTCACCACCTTCGTCGGTGCGTCACTGTCGGCCGACTTCACCTCCGACGACTACGCCCGCTACTATTTCGGTATCGACAGCGCAGGTGCATTGCGTAGCGGTCTCCCCATCTACGATCCCGAGGGCGGCTTCAAAAGCTGGCAGGTCGGCCTGGTCGCCTCCCAGTCGCTGTCCGGCGACCTGCGCCGCGGCCTGGCCCTGTTCAGCACCGGCAGCTACAAGCGGCTAGCGGGCGACTTCGCCGACAGCCCGATCGTTGCCGGCCGCGGCAGCCGCACCCAGTGGTTCGCCGCTGTCGGGCTCGGCTATACCTTCTAGGGCGGACGGGGTCGGGGAGGCGGGCAGCTCACTCAAGCTTCCCGCCTCCTTTCATGCTCAGAAGCCGAAGGTGAAACCGACCCGGGCGCCGACCCGGCCGCCCTTGTTGAAGCCCTTGGCCACGCCCGCGTTCAGCGCGGCATTGGGGCTGACCATGGCGCCAACGTTGACCGCCGCCGCCGACGCTCCGCGATAATAGCCGAGGTTGCCCGACACGCTGACCGTCTTGTCGGGGATGAAGCCGAGCCCGCCCAGGGCGATGGCCGTCGCCGTGCCCGACGAGGCGCGATCGTCGATCCGGTCGAGATCCTCGTCGAAGTCGAGCGCCAGCGCTTCCAGCCCGCCGATCCGCGTCCCGAACGCCGTGTCGGCGGCAAGCAGGCCGTTGATCTGCGTCTGCTGCGCGGCTCCCTGGGTCTGCAGCGTCGCGACGCTGGTGTTGGTGGCCGTCAGCTGCCCGAAGTTGACCGCGTCGGTTGCCGCGGTCCCGGCCGCCACATTCACGACGCGCCGTTCCCCGCCGGCGGTTCCCACCGACACCGTGTTGGCCTCCGTTGCCGTCGAGCCGAAGCCGATCGCGACGCTGTTGGCGCCGGACGCCACCGCCTGCCGGCCGAGCGCGGTCGACCCGACGCCGGTGGCCTTGGCGCTGTTGCCGAGCGCGGTGGTGTTGTTGGCGGTGGCATCCGCTTCCCACCCGATCGCAGTCGATCCCACGCCGGTCGCATCGGCCAGCGCGCCCAAGGCAGTGCTGTGCGTACCGGTGGAGTTGCTGTTGGCGCCGATCGCGACATTGTCGTCCTGCGCGCCCGTGGCCGGCGGCGCGGCGTTGGCGTTGCGGCCGATGGCGACCATGTTCAGGCTGGAGGCGCTGGCGTTCCCGCCGATGGCGATCGCGCCGTCAGCGCCCGCGGCGGCCTGCTGACCCACCGAGGTTGCCTGAGCGCCGGAAGCTACCGACGCCTGGCCGACCGACGTGGCGCCGGCGCCCGAAGCCGTGGACGAGCGGCCCAGGGCGGTAGCATCGGCGGCGGAAGCAGTGGATGAGTTACCGAGCGCCGTGCTGCGCGCACCGGTCGCGTTGGACTCCCAGCCGATGGCAGTCGCGCCGATCGCGGTCGCGTCGGACAGCCCGCCGACCGCGGTCGAGTGGAAGCCGCTGGAGGTCGAGTTGAAGCCGATGGCGGTTGCGTCCTCGTCGCTGGCGGTCGCGCCGCTGCCGACGGCCGTAGTGTTGATGTCAGTTGCGGCCGCCGTGGTGCCGCACGCGAACGAGTTGGCCGAGGCCGACGGGGTGCCAGGCGTCCCGTTGATGTCGCAGGCTTCCTGCGCGCTGGCCGGCGTCGCCAGCGCCAGGGCAGCCGCACCGATGGCCAGGGTCGAAGCGCACTTGAGAAGGGTGATCCGGATCATGAGTGTCTCCTGCAGCGACGGCCCACCGGACCGGCCGCTGTTATTTCGCCCGGTTCATCGTTCTCGGCGCCGCTCCACGACGTACGAGCGTCAAGCCGCGCGCAAACGCGGCTGGCGCAGCGCAGTCGACTGGAGCGGGACGGGATGGCGGCGACCAGACTACCGGCAGGTTGCCGAGCGTCCCAATGACCCCCCGAGGCGCAATCCCAGCGCAGCATTAACCAACAGAGCTTCGCCGGTTGCGGAACAGG
>NZ_CADCWA010000003.1 GCF_902806285.1 uncultured Sphingomonas sp.
ACCACAACACCGGCTCGGCGGCGGCGCGTCCCAGCGCGGCGACGCGTGCGAGGTCGGCATCGGTCTCCGCGTCGAACACCGTCAGGCCGGGCGGCAACGGGCCGCTGTCGAGCCTGCCCGTGCGCGCCGGCAGGCCCAACTCGGCGAAGGCGGCGAGGAGGTCGCCGCTGACCGGCTCCCATCCCCCGCCCGAGGCCCGCGCGAACTGCCGCCCGCCGCGCGTGGCGCGCCCCTGGTAGGGAAAGGCGGGCGCGAAGACGCCGTGCGTCCATCCGCCCGCCCGGAAGCACGCCACGACCTCCGGCAGCGTGTGGCCGCGCAGCAGACTGTCCAGCTTCTTGTAGGCGATCTCAGCCGCGCGCAGTGCCGGGACTGAGGCCTCCGCGGCGGCGACCGCCTCGGCCGCCGTCCCTTCCCGCGTGCCGGTGTCGAGCGCCGCGGTGGGCGGCAGAGCGCCGGCGGGCTGGCCGCCCAAGAGGACGGGGACGGGGCCGGCGAGGCCGACGAACTCCGCCGCCGTGTCCAGGGCGCCGGTCAGGTCGTCGGCCACCAAGCGCAGGGTCGGCACCTACGCCCCCCCGCCGCCCGACGACCGGCGCCCGGCCCCGAGCCTCTCCCCGACGCCATCGCGGAACTGGTCCACTTCGTTGTTCCTCCCTCGGCGTGCCCGGGCCCGCCTAGCCGGCGAGGCTGCGCATCTCCGCGTAGAGGTCCGACTTGCCCTCGAAGCCGATGCCGGGCAGCTCGGGCATGGTGATGCGGCCGTCCTCCACCCGCACCCCGTCCGGGAAGCCGCCGTAGGGCTGGAAGAGGTCCGGGTAGCTCTCGTTGCCGCCGAGGCCGAGGCCCGCCGCGATGTTGAGCGACATCTGGTGCCCGCCGTGCGGGATGCAGCGCCCGGGCGACCAGCCGTGCTCGCGCAGCATGTCCAGCGTGCGCAGGTATTCGACGAGGCCGTAGCTCAACGCGCAGTCGAACTGCAGCCAGTCGCGGTCCGGGCGCATGCCCCCGTAGCGGATGAGGTTGCGCGCGTCCTGCATGGAGAACAGGTTCTCGCCGGTCGCCATCGGCCCGGCGTAGTGCTCCGCGAGCTGGGCCTGGAGCGCGTAGTCGAGCGGGTCTCCCGCCTCCTCGTACCAGAACAGGTCGTAGGCGGAGAGCGCCTTGGCGTAATCCACGGCGGTGCCGAGGTCGAAGCGCCCGTTCGCATCCACCGCGAGCTTGCAGCCGGCGGGCAGCATCCCGAGCACCGCCTCGATACGCCGGAGGTCGTCGGCGAGCGGGACGCCGCCGATCTTCATCTTCACCACCGTGTAGCCGCGGTCGAGGTAGCTCCGCATCTCGTCCGTCAGCTTCGGGATGTCCTTGCCCGGGTAGTAGTAGCCGCCGGCGGCGTAGACGAAGACGCGCGGGTCCGCGGGCTTGCCGCCGCCGTGCCGCTCGGCCAGCAGGCGGAACAGCGGCTTCCCGGCGATCTTCGCCACCGCGTCCCACACCGCCATGTCGATCGTGCCCATGGCGACGGAGCGCTCGCCGTGGCCGCCCGGCTTCTCGTTCCGGAACATGGCGGCCCAGACCTTGCGCGGGTCGAGGTTGTCGCCGGTCTCGTCCAGCAGGCTTCCCGGCTCGGCTTCCAGGACGCGCGGCGCGAAGCGCTCGCGGATGAGGCTGCCCTGGCCGTACCGGCCGTTGGAGTTGAAGCCGTAGCCGACGACCGGCTTGCCGTCCCGGACCACGTCCGTGACCACCGCCACCAGGCTCAGCGTCATCTTGCTGAAGTCGATGTAGGCGTTGGCGATGGACGACGCGATCGGGACCGTCCGTTCCCGCAAATTGGTGATGCGCACCCGGCTTTCCTCTCGCGCTTCCTGGGCTTGACCTAGCCCGGTCGGTTGCGGCGTGGCCAATGCCGAGTTTCAATACTTCCATGCGCCCCGGTAACCGGCCGCCGTGGAACTCGACTGGCTAGAGGACTTCCTGGCGCTCTCGGCGTCCGGGAGCTTCTCCCGCGCGGCCGAGGCGCGCCACGTCACGCAGCCCGCCTTCAGCCGGCGCATCCGCGCGCTGGAGGAGTGGGCCGGCGTCCCGCTGGTCGACCGCAGCGCGCACCCCGCATCGCTGACCGAGGCCGGGCGGCGATTCCACCCGGCGGCCGAAGACATCCTGCGCCGGCTCGCGGCGGCGCGGGAGGAGGCGCGCGCGGCCGAGGAGGCGGCGGCCGCCACGCTGCGCTTCGCGGCGACGCACGCGCTCTCCCTGTCCTTCTTCCCGGCGTGGCTGCGCGAGTTGGAACCGCGCCTGCGGCTCGGGCCCATACAGCTCGTGTCCGACAGCCTGCAGGCCTGCGAGGAGCTGATGCTGCAGGGCCGCGCGCAGTTCCTGCTGTGCCACCGGCACCCGGAGGTCGCGGGCCGGCTCGACGGCGCGGATTTCCCGTCCGTGCGCGTCGGCTCGGACACGCTGGTGCCCGTCGCCGCGGCGGACGGCGCGGGCGGGCCGCGCTTCGCCCTCCCCGGCGCCCGCGGCGCCTCCCTGCCCGTCCTGGCGTACAGCGAGGAGTCCGGGCTCGGGCGCATCCTGCGCGCGGTGGCGGAGAGGGCGCCGGACGGCGCCCGGCTGGAGCCGGTGTTCACCTCCCACCTGGCGGTGGTGCTCAAGAGGATGGCCCTGGACGGGCGCGGCGTCGCTTGGCTGCCGCTTAGTTTGATCGGCGACGAGCTCGGCGACGGGCGCCTGGTCTGCGCCGGTGGCGACGGCTGGCCGGTGCCCGTGGAGGTGCGCCTGGTCCGGCGCCGCGCCCCCGCGGCGTCGGCCGCCGAGGCGTTCTGGCGGGCGGCCGCGCCGGGTGGCCGCGCGCCCTGAACCTTTGGGGCCGCGCGTGCTGAGGCGCCGGAGGCGCCCGCGCCCGCAGCGCTGCGGAGGGCCCGCTCGGCCCGGCGAGCGGCCATTTGTTCGGCGGCGGCGGCAACATGGAGAGGGGCCATTCCTGCCCGCGACAGCGGCCTTGAGCGCGGCTCTCCGCCTACGGGTGAGTTCCTGGAGGCTGCGGCGTCGACCGATGGTCGGCTGTGGGTCGAGCCCGGCGGTGCGACGAGCGAAGGTTTGCTTCTGCCCGGTCAGCCCCGAAAGCCGCCAGTTCTTTCTCGGCCGCTACCCCGGCTTCGGCGGCAATCCTGAGCCGCGATTCCGCGGCTCAGGAGAGGTGCTGTGCAACGTGAAAAGCCAGCCGTCCCACTTCCGCATACACGGCCTGCTGTGCCGTGGAACAAGGGCCGCTTCATCGGCCCCAAGCCGCCCCTCAAGCCCAAGCAGGTCTGGGCCATTCGCCTCCACCTTCAGCGCGAGGAGAGAGGCCGGGACTTGGCTATGTTCGACCTGGCGATCGACAGCAAGCTCAGGGGCTGCGACCTGGTCAGGCTCAAAATCGGCCAGCTGGTCGTGAATGCCACTGTCCGGCATCGCGCGACGGTCGTTCAGCGAAAGACCGAGCAGCCGGTCCGGTTCGAGCTCACGGAGCAGACCCGCGACAGCTTACTCGCCTGGCTCAACCGCCTTGGCGGCGGGCGCGACGACTACGTCTTCCCGAGCCGGGCGAATGCAGGCAAGCACCTCAGCACGCGTCAGTATGCCCGCCTTGTGGGTGACTGGGTCGAGGCGGTAGGGCTTGGCCGATCAGCCTACGGCACCCACAGCCTTCGCCGCACCAAGGTCGCCCTCATTTACAAGTGGACGGGGAACCTGCGTGCAGTGCAGATCCTGCTGGGCCATACGAAACCGGAGAGCACGGTGCGGTATCTGGACGTTGATGCCGAAGATGCCCTGACCCTGTCCGAGGCCACTGAAATCTGATCCGAGCGGCAACGTTTGTGCTCCTCAGTATCTCGGGACGGCCCTGCCGTCCCGACTGCCTTGGCAGCTTTCTGGGCAGAAAGCATCCATAGCGGCCGTCTACGCCGGAAGTGAGTTCGCTCGATAACGGACCCGTTCCAGCCGGCTGGCCGGCAACCCTGAGCCAGACTCGTAGCAAGCGGAACGAGGGCTGAACACGGATGGCCAAGGACTCAGCATGGACCCATGGCAGCGCCCGCTGGCGGCAAAGCATTCCTTCCTGAGCTGGCCCGCGATTGAAGGCGTTACCTCACCACCCCGATGGACAATTCTGCTCCGGCGTTGACATCCGAACGAGTTGCAGGCTCCACCGGAAATCAACGAGTCATCGAGACGATCCATGGCAAAATACGAAACCAAAGCGCTCGATTCGAACACCTGGCCAGACTTCGCGCGCTTGGTCGACGCGAACAACGGCGTTTGGGGCGGGTGCTGGTGCATGTGGTATCACGCGAAGGGCGAGAGCACAGGCGCCTCCCCGGCGTCGAGGCGTGTGGCGAAGGAGCGCCTCGTCGGGGAAGGACGGGCGCATGCCTCCCTCCTCTTCCACGGGGCGGACTGCGTCGGCTGGTGCCAGTTCGGGTCGCCGGAGGAGCTGCCGCGGATCCATAACCAGCGTGCCTATCTGGCGACCGGTCCGACTCTCTCCGACTGGCGGATCACCTGCTTCTTCTCCGGCAAGGGGCATCGCGGCGGCGGCGTGGCGTCCGCCGCGCTCGAGGGCGCGGTCGAGCAGATCAAGAGACTGGGCGGCGGGCGCGTCGAGGGGTACCCGGAAGACACCGAAGGTCGGAGGGCCTCGCCGGCATTCCTGTTCAACGGAGCCCTGTCCACGTTCGAACGCCTTGGCTTCGAGCGGTCGCGGCTGATCGGGAAGCATAAGTGGGTGGTGACCCGAACTGTCCCGTGACCTTGTGCCCCGATCTCGTCGCCAGAGACTTTCGCTCGTGTCTCACCATCCCGGCCCCAACAGGCGGAAGGTCGCCGCGAGATGAGACGGCTCGGCGCGCTCGCCGAAGTCGGCGACGATCGGAAAGCGTCACCCCCGCGGCTTCACCGCCAGCGGAAGATCACCGAACAGCCCCGGCGCTCCGCGCCAATCCGCGCACCCTCGATCGCGAGCATCCTGAGCTTGGTCCTGACGCCCCCATCCGCCGAAAAGCCGGTGAGTCTGTCGTCCGCGCCGATGACACGGTGACACGGGACGATCATCGGGAAGGGGTTGCGGCCGAGAGCCGTTCCGACATTGCGGGCAAGCTGCTTGTCGCCGAGCCGCGAAGCGACGGCCCCATAGGTCAGCGTCTCGCCGGCCGGGATGGCGCGCGCGACGGCGTAGACCTTTGCTTCGAACGGATCGATCCTGCTGAAGTCGCAGGCGATGAACGAGAGATCCGCTTTCGCTCCTTCAAGCAGCGCAGTGATCGATCGGATGGCGCAGCGGATGGCAGGCGGCGGCTCGCCCCTTGTCGCGCCCGTCCGCGCGGCCAGACGGGCAGCTGTCGCGGCGGCCGTCGTTTCCGGCAGATGCGTCGCGGCGACCGCGTCACTGCATCAGGCAATGCCGCAGTCGCCGAGCGGGGTCGGGAAGAGCGAGAAGCGCACCATGGGTTGGACGTCACGGACGCTCGTTCACGATCATCAAGTCGGTTTGGATCGCTGACGATGCGCGATGGACGAAGGCCTCAACCCCTGAGGAAGGCGTTCAGGTCGGCGGTGGCGACCGAGCGGTCGATGTACCCGAACGTGCCCTTGTCCTTTATCTCGCGGGCCGCCTCGAGCGTCGCCGTCAGAGCGAAGCTGTAGAGCGATGCGGCGAGGCTGACGCGCTTGACGCCGGTGGCGGCGAGGTCGGCGACGCTGAACGATTTGCCCTTGATGCCGGCCATGAAGTTGACCGGCTTCTCCAAACTGCCGCACACCTTGCGCACCGCTTCGAGATCCGGCAACCCCGGCGCCATCAGCACGTCGGCGCCCGCCGACTCGAACGCTTAAAGGCGGCGGATGGTGTCGTCGAGATCGTTGACGTTGCGGACGAAGTTCTCGGTGCGCGCGGTCAGCATGAACTTGAACGGCAAGCCGCGCCGCCGCCACGGCCGCCTCGACGCGCCCGACCGCGTGCGCGATGTCGTAGAGGGGCCTGGCGGGGTCACCCGTCGCATCCTCGATGGAGCCGCCGACGAGGCCGATCGTCCCCGCATCGCGGATCGTCGCCGCCGCGTCCTCCGGCGCATCGCCGAACCCCTTCTCGAGATCGGCGGAAACGGGCAGGTCCGTCGCCTCGACAATCGCCTTTGCGTGCGCCAGCGCCTCGGCCCGCGTCACCCGGCCGTCGCGCTTGCCGAGCAAGGCGGCCTGCGCCCCGCTCGAGGTGGCGAGCGCCTCGAAGCCGAGCGAGGCCAGCATGCGCGCCGAGCCGCCGTCGAACGAATTGGCGATGACGAAGGCGCCTGACCGCTCGTGCAGCGCAACGAACGCACGGGCCTTGTCTGATTGACTGATGGGCATGCTCGAAGGTTCCTGCTGCAAGGGCTGAGACGAGGTGCCTGGCCAATCGTCAGCTGGGTAACTGCTTGCCCGTGAAAACCAGCACGTCGCGCCAAGCCGGGCGCGCGGGATCGAGCGGCTCGACCGGTGTCGTCGGTGTCTTCCGCGTATCCCTCATTGCGCTCCTTGCCCTTCTTCTTGATCTGCCCGACCGCGCCCTACCGTTGCCGCGATATCCCCTGAACGCGACGCGGCCACAGTGGCAGGAGCGTCGGCAGGTATGACGAACTGTCATCCGGTGCCCTTGATGTGGCGTTCGATCCTGCCCCTGTCCACGCCTCCGTGTGGGCCACTTCGTGACCGGGGCAGGCGCCAGAACGCGAGTGTTCCGAGCGTGAGCAATGCGCAGACCGTCAGCAACGCGGCGCGCAGTGGTTCGATGCCCTGCCCCGGTGCGAGCGTCGCCGCCACGCCGCTCAGCCACTGCATCGCGGCGACTCCGGAGAACATCGTC
>NZ_CADCWA010000004.1 GCF_902806285.1 uncultured Sphingomonas sp.
CCATGCGGTTCGCGTGCCTCGCCAGGCGACCTTCGTGCAGGCGAAAGGCTTCCGCGGCCACGAGCATGCCGAGACGCGCGTTGAGTTCGAGCACGGCATCCAGGACCGGGACGGGCCGGCGCTCCACGATGGCGCCGGCATCGGCCAGCCTGCGCAGCGCCGCTTCGCCGTTGTTCAGGACCGCAGCCTCCGTTTCGCCCCACACCACGTTAGTCGGTACCACGAGGCGGAGGCCCGCGATGCCGCCGGAGCCCATGCTGGGTGCGCCCACGCCCCTGGCGGCCGCATCGACGATGATCGCTTCCGAGATGGTCCGGCACAGCACTCCCGCCGTGTCGAGCGTTCTCGAAAGCGGAAAGCAGCCATCCAGCGGCCAGCGCCCACCCGACGGCTTGAACCCGATCACACCGTTGAAGGCTGCGGGCACGCGGACGGAGCCGCTCGTATCCGTGCCGATGGCAATGGGAACGAGCCCCAGCGCCACCGCCACCGCGCACCCCGAGGAGGAACCTCCCGGAACGCGCGGCTCGCTGCCGCCGTGGGCGTTCGGGGGCGTGCCGTAGTGCGGGTTCAGGCCCAGGACGGAGTAGGCGAACTCGGTGAGGTTGAGCTTGCCCACGGTGACGGCGCCAGCCTCGGCCAGGCGCCGGACCAGTTCGGCGTCCCGTTCCGCGGGGACGTCCTCGAGCACGATCGAGCCGGCGCGGGTTGCCTCGCCCCTGAGGTCGAACAGGTCCTTCCAGGCGATCGGCACGCCGTCCAGCGGGCCGAGCGCATGGCCTGCATCGTGGCGCTGGGCAGAGGCGGACGCTTCCTCCATCGCACGCGCCGGCGTTGTCCGGACGAAGATCGCTCGGTCATCAAGTGCCGAGATCCTGTCGAGGTCATGGCCGACGGCTTCCAGCGGGCGTGCGGGTGATGAGCGCATCCGGATGCTCATGCCGGCGCGGTCGGCCTTTCCCGATACGGACGGAACTTCAGGCGCCGGCTGCATCGGAGGCAACTTCAAGCTGCATCTTCCTGATCGCGCGATGGATGTTGACCTTGAGGAGCGCAACCGACTGACCTGAGGCACTTGCCGCCTCCGACAGAGACATTTCACGAACCTTCACGAGTTCAAGAGCCTGCTTCTGCTTCGGTGATAGGCTGGCCGTGAACTGAGCAAGGGTATGTTCCGGTGGTCGCAGCTCCTCGCCGTCGTGGCCTGGATCGGCGTAGCTCTCGTAAGCTGCCTGGTTGTGCACCTCGCGCGCCTGAAGGCGACCCCGGCGCCGGAGCGCGTCGATGGAGCGCCGCACCGCGATCGCCGCCAGCCACGGCTTCACCGGCCGGCCGGCCTGGTACGTATGCCGCACGCGATGCACGCTCAGCATGGTGTCCTGAACCACGTCCGGGATCATGTCGGCCGACCAGCAGCGCCGCCGTGCGACCCCGGAGACGAACGGGGTCACGGAAGTCACGAACTGCCGATACGCACCCGCATCCCCGAGCTGTGCCGCGACGAGCAGGTCGCTCCAGCGATCGTCAGGCAGCCATTCGTTATCGCTTGCCAAGGGTCTCTCCACTTGCACCAAACTGGAGCCGTCCACCAAAGGCGCCACTCAGCCTCCAGACGACTAGTAAGCCAACCGGAGGCGGCCGGGTGTCGTTCCGGAGCGGGACAGGGATGCCGCCAACTTGCGCAGCTTAGGATCGTGTCGCGCAAGATTGGTCCACCGCATGTTGACCGGCCCCAGGGCGGCCGACTGCACTCGCCGCCTCGTCCTGCGCTGAGGTGTAACCATAGCCGCGGCGGCAGCGAACGACAGGACACCCGCAGCAAACGGCGAAGGACATTTGCAATGTTTGCGGGCGGTACAGCCACCGTCGCCAGCGCAGGTGGCGAAGAACCGCCCTATCGATCGGGGTGGCTGGATGACGAACGCCGCTAGGGGAGTGACAATGGCTGCAACCACGCTGACCGCTCCCGTTGCGGACCCGGCTCCGGAACGAGGACGACTCGTCAAGCGCCATAGGATCGCGACCCGCATCTGGCATTGGGTCAGCGCGCTGGCGGTGTTCGTGCTGCTGATGAGCGGGCTGATGATCTTCAACGCCCACCCCGCGCTCTACTGGGGGAAGTATGGGGCCAACGCCGATACGCCGTGGCTGATGATCAACTCGGACGCGAACGGCGGTTTCGTCAGGTTGGCGGGCTACCGGATCCCGACCGACGGCGTCCTCGGGCGCTGGGCGGATGGCGACGGGAACATGCATACCAACGCCTTCCCGGGCTGGGCTACGATCCCCTCCTACTACAGCCTGTCGGGCGGCCGGCGCTGGCATTTCGCCTTCGCCTGGGTGCTGAGCCTGTCGCTCATCGCCTTTCTGCTCACCAGTCTGTTCAACCGGCACATCAAGCGCGACCTGGCACCGACCTTGGAAGAGCTCAAGCCGGCGCATATTGGCCAGGACATCGCGGACCATGCCCGGCTGCGCTTTCCCAAGGGCGAGGCGGCGCTGCGCTACAACATCCTCCAGAAGCTGAGCTACGTCGGCGTGATCTTCGTGCTGCTGCCGGTGATGATCCTGACCGGCCTCGCCATGTCCCCCGCCATGAACGCGGCCTGGCCGTGGCTTACCGAGATCTTCGCCGGCCGGGCTTCGGCACGATCGATCCACTTCATCGCGGCTGCGCTGCTCGCCCTGTTCATCCTCGTGCACCTGATCATGGTGGTGCTGGCCGGGCCCTTCAACGAGATCCGATCCATGATCACCGGCCGCTTCCGCATCGTTCCTCAACCGGGGGACAAGGCATGATCAGCCGGCGCAAGATGCTCGCTTCGCTCGGGGCTGGGGCAGGGGGGCTGGTGCTCTCGGGCTGCGATCGGCTCGACGGGAGCGAGACCTTCCGCGGCGTCCTTCGGTCGAGTGAAGGCCTGACCATGCGGGCGCAGCGGCTGATCAGCGATCGCACCGCGCTGGCTCGCGAGTTCAGCCCGTCCGACATGTCGCCGGTGTTCCGCTCGAACGGCACGGCCATGCCCGGCACCAGCGCCTACCAGGCCCACCTGGCCAGCGGCTTCCGCGACTGGCGCCTGCGGGTCGACGGCCTCGTCCGCCGGCCACTGTCGCTGTCGCTGCAGCAGATCAGGGCGATGCCGGTACGTACGCAGATCACCCGGCACGATTGCGTCGAAGGCTGGAGCGCGATCGGCAAGTGGCATGGCGTGCCGCTCAAGCTGCTGCTGGACGCGGCCGGCCTGCGCCAGGAAGCTCGCTACCTCGTCTTCCACTGCGCGGACCTGTACGGCACCAACCCATATTACGAGAGCATCGACCTGATCGACGGCTTCCATCCCCAGACCATTCTCGCCTGGGGCATGAACGACGCCATGTTGCCCGTGCCCAACGGCGCGCCGCTGCGCCTCCGGGTCGAGCGACAGCTCGGCTACAAGCACGCGAAATATGTAGAACGCGTCGAGGCCGTCGCGACGCTCGCGGGAATTCAGGGCGGCAAGGGGGGGCTTTGGGAGGATAACAGCGACTACGAATGGTACGCGGGCATTTGATCCGAATTGAAGCCTCCTTGTCGCGGTACGCGGCGTTTCACGTGGGCGTTGGGCGGGCCTTGGCGGCATGATCGATCCGTTCGGCCGCTCGATCTCGTACCTGCGCCTGTCGGTGACCGACCGCTGCGACCTGCGCTGCACCTATTGCATGCCGGAGCGGATGCGTTTTCTTCCACGGGCCGACCTGCTGACGCTGGAGGAGCTCGACGAACTCGCCAGCGCCTTCATCGCCAAGGGCGTGACCAAGCTCCGCCTGACCGGCGGCGAGCCGCTGGTGCGCAAGGACATCATGCGGTTGATCGACGGGCTGTCCAGGCACCTGCGTTCGGGTGCGCTCGAGGAGCTGACCTTGACGACCAACGGCACGCGGTTGGCGCAGCACGCCGCCGACCTGGCGCGGGCAGGGGTGAAGCGGGTGAACGTCTCGCTCGATAGCCTGAACCCTGAGACATACGCCCGGATAACCCGCGGCGGGCGGCTGGCCGAGGTGATCGCCGGGATCGATGCGGCGATCGCGGCCGGGATCCGGGTCAAGCTCAACAGCGTCGCCTTGCTGCACGACAACCTCATGGAACTGCCGGACATCGCCGCCTGGGCGCACGATCGCGGCGCCGACTTCACGGTGATCGAGGTCATGCCGCTCGGCTCGGTGGAGGCCGACCGCATCGACCAGTATGTGCCGTTGACGGAGGTTCGCCGCCGCTTCGAGCAGCGCTGGACGCTCACCGACGTTGCCCTGCGGACCGGTGGCCCCGCCCGTTACGCCCGTACCTCCGATGGCGGGCTGATCGGCTTCATCACGCCGCTCAGCCACAACTTCTGCGGTTCCTGCAACCGGGTCCGCGTGACCTGCACCGGCAAGCTGTTCCTGTGTCTCGGCAACGCCCACGAGGCCGACCTGGGAGCGTTGCTGCGGAGCGGCGACCAGGAGGCGCTGAGCCGGGGCATCGATCGCGCGATCGGGATCAAGCCGGAACGGCACCATTTCGCGATCCGGGAGCGCGGCGCGGTGGCGCTCGACCGCCATATGTCGGTGACCGGCGGATGAGGGTACGGCTGCTTTGCTTTGGGCGTCTGACGGAAGCACGGAGCGAGCGCGAAGCCACGATCGAGCTTGCCGACGGCGTCGACGACACAGCGGCTTTGCGGGCCTGGCTGGCACGGGACCACCCCGGCTTTGCGCAGCCGTCGGTACGCATCGCCCTCAACGGAGAAGTCGTCACCGGCGACCGGCCGCTGGTCGACGGCGACGAAGTGGCGTTCATGCCTCCGGTGAGCGGCGGATGATCAGGGTCCAGGCCGAGCCGTTCCAGCCCGATGCCGAACTCGCCGACTTGCTGGCACGGGCGCCCGGGGCCGGCGCCGCGGTGTTCTTCGTGGGGCAGGTCCGCGGCGAGGCGGGGGCGGTCAGCACCCTGACGCTCGACCACTATCCCGCCTTCACCGAACGCGGGATTTCCACCATCGTGGCGGCCGGCGAGGAGCGCTTCGGCTGGAGCGCCGTGTCGGTGATCCATCGCCATGGGCGTCTGGAGGCGGGGGAAGCGATCGTCTTCGTCGGAGTTGCGGCGAGCCACCGCCGGGCCGCCTTCGAAGCGGCGGACTATCTGATGGATCGGCTCAAGACCGAGGCTCCGTTCTGGAAGCGCGAGGACGGCCCGGCCGGAAACCGGTGGATCGAGCCGAGCGAGGCTGACCGCGCCGACCGAGCGCGCTGGGGAGACGGGATTTGATCGACGAGCAACGCACCTTCACTCCGGTCCAGCTGGCCGTCCTCAGCGTGTCCGACACGCGGACGCTCGAAACCGACACCTCCGGCGCGACCCTGGCTGCGCGGATCGAAGCCGCCGGCCACCTGCTGGCCGACCGGAAGATCGTGAAGGACGACGTCGCGGCGATCGCCGCTGCGGTGCAGGCCTGGATCGACGATGAGGGCGTGGACGTGGTCATCACCACCGGCGGCACCGGCTTCGCGACGCGGGACGTCACGCCGGAAGCGGTGCGCCCGCTATTGCAGAAGGAAATGGAGGGCTTCGCGGTGGTCTTCCACACCGTCAGCCACCAATCGGTCGGCCTGTCGACGCTGCAGTCGCGCGCCTTTGCAGGCTTCGCGGACGGCACCTTCATTTTCTGCCTTCCCGGCTCCAACGGTGCGGTGAAGGACGCGTGGGACAAGGTCATCTCGCCCCAGCTCGATTCACGGCAGCGGCCGTGCAACCTGGTCGAGCTGATGCCGCGGTTGCAGCGGTCCTGATGGCGGACCTCACCCACTTCGACGAGACCGGCCGAGCGCGCATGGTCGACGTTTCGGCCAAGGCGGAAACCGTTCGGGTCGCGGTCGCGCGTGGGGCTGTGCGGATGCCTCCTGAGACACTCGCAACCGTCGAAGCCGGCGGCGTGGCCAAGGGCGACGTCGCCGCGGTCGCGGAGCTTGCCGGGATCATGGGGGCCAAGAAGACCAGCGACCTGGTTCCGCTGTGCCATCCGCTGAGCCTGTCATCCGTCCGGGTCCGGATCGAGCCCGACCGGCAGCTCTCCGGTTTGCGCGTCGAGGCGGAGGTCAAGACGACTGGGCAGACCGGCGTCGAGATGGAGGCCCTGACCGCGGTGTCGGTGGCGTGCCTGACGATCTACGACATGTTGAAGTCGGGTGCGCGGGACATGACGATCGGTCCCATCGAGCTTGTCCGGAAGAGCGGAGGCAAGTCGGGTGACTGGCGGCGCGACTGAGCTGCTCGACCTGGCTGACGCGCGGGCGCTTCTGCTGCGCGCGGTCGAGGCGACGCCGGGCGAGCGCGTGCCGCTTGCCCAGTGCAGCGGACGCATCCTCGCCGACGCGGTCATCGCCGAACGCAACCAGCCGCCCGAGGCGCTGTCGGCGATGGACGGCTATGCCATCCGCCTGGAAGATGCGGTCGCAGGCTCCACCCTGCAGGTCATCGGCACATCGCCTGCGGGCAAGCCCTTTCGCCGGCCGGTCAGGCGCAACCAGGCCGTCCAGATCGCCACCGGCGGCGTGGTGCCGCCCGGTGCCGACCATATCCTCATCCAGGAGAATGTGACGCGTGAGGGCAGCCGGCTGCGCGTCGGCCAGTGCAATCCGCAGGCCTACATTCGTCCAGCGGGAATGGACTTCGCCGCTGGCGAGGTGGTGCTGCGCGAAGGCGATGAACTGACGCCCGGGCGGCTTGCCTTGGCTGGTGCCGCCAACGCGGGCAGCCTGCTGGTGCGGCGCCGGCCCCGGGTAGCGATCATGCCGGGTGGCGACGAACTGCGTGAGCCTGGCGAGCCGCTCGGCGAAGGAGAGATCGTCAACTCGATCACCAGCGCGCTCGCAGCCCTGGTCGGGAATTGGGGCGGCACGCCGCTGCCGCAGCCGATCCTGCCCGACGAGCGCAACGCGGCCGAAGCGCAGCTCCGCTCCAGCGAGGGCCTTGGCGCGGAGGTCATCGTCACGCTGGGCGGCGCCTCCGTCGGCGAACGCGACTGCCTGCGGCCGGCGTTCAACGACCTGGGCGCGGACATCGTCTTCCACGGCATCGCCGTCGTTCCGGGCAAGCCGTGCTGGCACGCCCGCTTCGCGGACGGCCGCCTGGTGCTCGGCCTGCCGGGCAACCCATCCTCGGCGTTCGTGTGCGCGCACCTGCTGCTCAAGCCCTTGCTGTGGGCGCTGACGGGTCGTGATCCCGGAGAGGCCGTGCGCCCCATAGCTGCGAGGTTGACCCGACCACTGGCTGAGAACGGGCGGCGCGAAGCCTATCTGCGCGCAAAAGTCGAAGTGGACGGAGAAGGCTGCCTCGCCGTCACGCCCTGGCCGAACCAGGACAGCGGCATGGTTACTCCGCTCGCGTCCGTCAACAGCCTGCTGGTGAGACCCATAGCCGCCCCGGTCGCCTCTACGGGCGAGATGGCGCAAGTTCTTGTGATCGGCCGGATAAGCGCGAGCTCCAAACAGTAGCGACTCCGCCTGCTGCCCAACACGGCACCAACTTCTTAACATTTGATATTGATCCTGATTAGGTGCAATATCGTCCTGGTTAGGACAAACAGTCCTGATTCTGCGTGGCTGTGCGAACGCTTCCTTGTTCCATTTTCAGCCGCTGGGACCCGCGTTGTGCGCTCCCGGTCCCTGTAGGAGAGATGAGATGGCCGCCACCACCCCATTGATATCTCCCGCGGCGTTGGCCAGCGACCTGTCGGCGCCGCCCGTGCTGAGCAGCGAAACCTCCGGGTGGAAAGGGGCGGAGGTCCGGTTGTGGCAGGGCATCGACCCGCACAGCTACCCGCCGCTCGATCATCATTGCCTGACGCTGCACCTCGGCGACCCGCGGCGCATCATCAGGCGGGGGGAAGGCGGCGAGTTGCAGGCGGATATCCGTCCTGGCGCCGTCTCGTTCACGCCGATCGGCGCGGTGTACGAGTGGGAGACCACCGGTCCGGTCGACTATGCCGAACTGTACCTGTCTGCCGAATTCATCCGCAAGATCAACGCCGAGGTGTTCGACCGGGACAGCACCGGCCTTGCCCTGGAGGATCGCCTGGGGGTGCAGGAACCGCTGATCGAAGCGACCTTCAACGGATTGATCGAGGAGATGTCGGAAATGAAACCCGACTCGCGCCTGTACCTCGACTCCCTTCTCCTGACCCTCTCGGTTCGTCTGGTCAGGCTGTGCGGGAGCGTGCCCGACGAATTCGGGCAGCGGCGCCCCACGCTCGCGCCGGCCCGGCTGCGGCGTGTTCTCGAATATATCGAAACGAACTTGTCCCTGGACATCGGGGTCGCCGATCTGGCCGCCGTCGCACGCATGAGCCCGTTCCACTTCAGCCGTGCGTTCACGCTGGCAACCGGCGGCTCGCCCTACTCGCACCTCATCAAGCGGCGGCTTGCCCGGGCCAAGACGCTTCTGGGTGAAGCGGACACGGACATACCCGCGATTGCGCTCGAATGCGGGTTCCGGACCGAGGGCCAATTCTGCCGCATGTTCAAGCGCAGTGTCGGCACGACTCCGCGGCGTTACCGGCGCGAGGCCTGACGCCTGCACCAGGGTCGCCGCTGCGGCTGGAAGGCTACGCGACCTGCACACCCTTCCAGAACGCCACGCGATCCTTGATCTGCTCGGCCGCCGCCAGCGGTTCGGGATAGTACCATGCGGCGTCCGGGTTCTCGGCACCGTTCACGACCAGCGTGAAATAGTGTGCCGTGCCTTTCCAGGGGCAGCGCGTAGTGGTGTCGCTCCGGTTCAGCATTGCCTGGTTCACGGACGCTCTTGGGAAGTAGTGGTTGCCCTCTACGACCACCGTGTCCTCGGACTCGGCGACCGTTTCGCCATTCCATACAGCTCGCACCATGTTGCACCTCCTGCTTGCGTGTCCTGTTCCGTCCAGACCTGGCCGGGCGCAGCCGCAACCAAGGCAAGCGCTTCTCCTGCAAAACGTGTAGGGAGCTCCTCCCGCCAGGGGAGCCGCCTGCAGGCATGCGTTGCAGCGGTCCAGAGCTTGAGGAGTCGCCAGCGTTGAGAAGCAGGATCGTACGTGCGGCGGTGGTGCAGGCCGAGGTCGGCGGCACCTTGCAGGAAGGGCTGGAGCTGACCCGGGCCAAGGCGGCCGAGGCAGCCGCTGCCGGCGCCGAACTCATCGTTTTCCCGGAAACCTGGATCCCCGGCTATCCCGCCTGGCTCGACGTGTGCCGCGATGCGGGCTTGTGGGATCATGCTCCGGTGAAGGCGATCTTCGGCCGGATTGCGGAAAACAGCGTTGCCGTTCCCGGTCCGGCGTTCGACCATCTCGCCGATACCGCGCGTCAATGCGGTGCGACGCTGGTCGTCGGGGTCAGCGAACGGGTCGATCGCGGCGCCGGCCGGGGCACGCTCTACAACTCGCTGCTGACGATCGCTCCCGACGGCAAGCTCCTCAACCACCACCGCAAGCTGATGCCGACCTATACCGAGCGGCTGATCTGGGGCGCCGGCGACACGGCCGGGCTGCGCGCGGTCGATACGCCGGCCGGCCGGGTCAGTTCGCTCGTCTGCTGGGAGCATTGGATGCCGCTCGCCCGCCAGGCGCTGCATGAATCGGGGGAGGACGTGCACGTCGCGGTTTGGCCGACTGTCCACGAGTTGCACCAGGTGGCGAGCCGGCAATATGCGTTTGAAGGCCGCTGCTTCGTCCTCGCCTCGGGCGCGCTGATGCGTGCCTCGTCGCTCCCCCCGGAGCTTGAGCCGCACCCGGACCGCGTGACCAGGGGCGACCAGTGGGTGCTGCGCGGCGGTAGCGCGATCGTCGGCCCGGACGGCAAGTACGTCGTTGAGCCCGTCTACGACGCCCCCGACATCCTCTTCGCCGAGCTCGACCTGCGCCGCGCCAGCGAGGAGAGCATGACCCTGGACGTCACCGGCCATTACCACCGCTCCGAGTTGTTCGAGTTCCGAACCGTTGGCAGCGGCGGGAGGGATGCCGGCGAGGGCCGGTGAGGCGCAGCCGGAGCCTAGCCTGCGTCGGCCTCGACACATGCTTCCTCCATTTGCAGGACGTGATCCTCCGGGCGGTCAGGCGCGCCGTTGTCGGGCACGCCCGCCCCCAGCCGTTCGGTGAGAACCGTCGCGCCTTCGATGAGCGTGTGATGGACCGGGCACCGTTCCGCGATCTCCAGCAAACGGGCTTGCTGGTCTTCGCTCAGCGATCCTTCAAAGGCGAGCTTGCGGACGAAGAGGTCCGGTGCCGAAGCCGTCTTGCCGGTGTGCCCGACTTCAACGACGACGCGCTCCAGTGGCCAACCCTTGCGCGACGCATACAGGCGACAGGTCATCGCGGTGCACGCCCCCAGCCCCGCGGCTAGGAGGTCGTAGGGCGTGGGGCCTGAACCCAGCCCGCCCACGCTCGCCGGCTCGTCGGCCAGAAAGCTTCCCGATTGGGTGACGACTCGGACCTGGAACTTGCCGGCGCGGGTTTCCTCGACGCGAAGGCCGCTCGCAGGGGCAATCGGAACCGAGGGCTTGAGGTCGAGATAGCGGCTGGACCAAGCGGCAATGATCGCAGCGGCATAATCGGCATCCGCCTCTCGCCGGAGGAGGTGATCGGCGTGGTCCAGCGATACGAAGCTCTTGGGATGCCGGGCCGTCCCGAAGATTTCCGAAGCATTGTTGATCGAGACGATCTCGTCGACCGGCGAGTGCAGGACCAGCAGGGCTCGGCCAAGCTCGGCGATGCGGACCTGTTGTTGCTGCGCGCGGATATCTTTGACGAACCCGGCACCCAGATGGAATGCGCGGCCGCCGATCGACACGGGAACAGGGTTTCCCTCGGTTGCGTCATCCACGGCGCCGCGCACGTGGGTGAGCACATGCCCGGCGTCGAACGGGGCGCCGATCACTGCCACTGCCTTGACCTCGTGGAGGGCACTCGCCGCCGCCAGCACGGCGGCACCGCCGAAGCTGTGCCCGACCAGCAATTGCGGCGTCATGCCCGCCGCCGCCATCGCATTTGCAGCCGACACGAGGTCGCGAACATCGCCCGACAGGCCGCGCCCGAACGCGCCCTCGCTTTCCCCAAGGCCGGTGAAGTCGAAGCGCAGGACGCCGATCCCGCTTTCCGCCAGCGCTCGGCTGAGCTTGACCGCGGCCAGCGACGTTTTGTCGCACGTGAAGCAATGGGCGAAGAGTGCGTAGGCGCTTGGGCAACCCAGCCCGGTCTCGAGCGTACCCGAAAGCCGCTCCCCGGCGTCATTGTCGAAGTCGAATGCGCGGCCGGCTACCAATTTGCGCTCTCCCGCTAGGCGTGGACGATCAGCACCCCTTGCGCGGGCTGAGGCAACTGAAACAAGCCATTCAGGCGGTTGTGCCCGGACATCACAGCGGGATTCTTCACCTGGGTCAGTATCGTATGCCTATTCCGTCAGATCTTGAACGATCTTGCGGAAAGCAGCGGTAATCGACTGCTGCGCTTTGGCCCAGTTGCGCTCAGTCCTTAAGCGGCATTTTGCGGCCTTTCCTGCTCGATAATCATCAGCCGGCCGGATTGCGGGAGCCAGCCACCGGGTCGCCTGTTACTTCCACGTCGAATGAAGTGGATGGAAGCCCGTACACCCGCGACGACTTGCATGCGGCGGACAGTTCCTGCGTGCCACTGAGAAGGTCGAACCCATGAGCACCAACGCTATGCCGCTTGTCGAGGGAGCCTCCACCCGCCAGCTCGACTCTACCGCCCTCGGCACGACGGTGTCGCGCGTGGGAAGCTGGCTGGTCACCGCCGCGCTGGCGATCATCTTCCTGTGGTTCGGAAGCATGAAGTTCGTGCCTTTCCAGGCGGAAGGCCTGGCCGGGATCATCTCCAACAATCCCCTGATCTCGTGGCTCTATACCCTGTTCGGAGTCCAGGGCGGCGCGAGGTTCCTGGGGGTTTTCGAACTTGCCACCGGAGCCTTGCTCGCTGCCCGGGTGATTGATCCTCGGGCTTCGGCGCTTGGTGCCGCTATGGGCGCCTGGGCCTTCCTTCTCACCATCAGCTGCATGTTCACCACCCCCGGCGTGATCGCGGCGGGTCACGAGGGGACGTTGAATCTGTCGACCGCTCCGGGCGCCTTCCTCCTGAAGGACGTCGGCCTGTTTGCGGCGTGCATCTGGCTGCTGGGCCAATCGCTGAATGAAGCTAGCACCCGTCGGCGGTTGCGCTGACGGATCGCTGGACCGCGCGTCGCATCCCCCTCCCGCGGCGCGCGGTCCGAACTTGCTCTTGGCAACATAAACTGCGGCACGCCCGACCGCCGTACCTGAAAGGAAAGCCAGCAATGCTGCCCCAAACCAACGGAGCCGATGCCGACCTTGCGACCAAGTACCGCTATGCAGCGGTGCACGGCCGCCAGGTCTTCTATCGCGAGGCGGGCGATCCTTCCGCGCCGACCATCATCCTGCTGGCGGGGCTGCCAAGCGGCAGCCAGATGTACCGCGACCTGATTTCGGCGTTGTCGGACCGCTTCCACGTGATCGCCCCCGACTACATCGGCTTCGGCCATTCGGAGGCGCCTTCGAACCAGGAGTTTGACTACACGTTCGACAACCTTACGGCCCATGTGACCGGCCTGATCGACGAACTCGGGCTCACCTCCTACCTGCTCTACATGCAGGATTATGGCGGTCCGGTGGGCTGCCGCATCTTCGTGCAGCGTCCGGACGCGGTTGCGGGCTTGGTCGTTCAGAACGCCAATGCCTACGTTGAAGGTGTCGGTGCCCCGCTGAAGGACGCGCTGACCCCCTTGTGGGAGAACCGAACGGCCGAGACAGAAGCACCGGGCCGCGAGTTCCTGGGCGCGGAGAGCACCATGCAGCAATGGCTGGTAGGCGCCCGCGACGAAGAGAACATCAACCCTGACAATTGGGTGCTCGACCAGGCGCTGCTGGATCGGCCCGGCACCCAGGATTACCAGGTCGACCTGCTCGCGGACTACAAGTCCAACGTCGCGCGGTACGACGATCTGCATGTCGCGTTCCGCGAGCATCAGCCCAAGACGTTGATCCTGTGGGGCAAGAACGACCCGATCTTTATCCCGCCGGGCGCCGAAGCCTACCAGCGCGACCTTCCTGATGCCAAGCTTGTCTGGCTCGACGCAGGCCATTTCGTGCTTGACGAGAACACTCCCCAGGTCGCGCGCGAAATCAAGGCGTACTTCGCGGACTGATGCTTTTCGCTACCGAAAGGAAGGGGAGTGGCGGCGAGCCTAGGCGGAGCGCCGGCGCGACTCTCTTCGGCGGTCCCTGCCAGGGCAACGAGCCCTTCAACGGCAGGCGGCCACCCTGATCCGTGTTCCTCTTGGCCTCGCCAGGTTTCTGCAAAGATACGGCGCAAGATCTGACCGAAAAAGGCAAGAAAGGCAGATCAGGGACAAGCTCCAGGCGGTCTTTGACAAGTTCCTGGAAAATTACATGAATCAAGCCCTAGCGATTCGTGGTAAGTCGCTAGCTGGCCTTTGAAGCGTACTGTGAGTCGCGGCATGGGATCTCCGAAGACACATTCTCACTACTCTTCCGCCTGGAGCGGTTTTCAGAAGGTCTCGCGGATGTTTGATCGCCAAATCGCTGATCCGGGGGCGATGAACAGTTTGCTCCTGGCAATCATCGCTGCCTCCGATGTGCCGCTCGTGCTGCTCGATGGAAACAGCAACATTCTTGCAGCGAGCACGTCGTTCAACGCCAGCTTCTCGTCCAACATGGCCAACCCGGCCGGTCAGTCGCTGTTTGCGTTGGGCGCCGGTGATTGGAACGTACCGGAAATGCGCTCGCTGATCGAGGCGACGATCTCTGGCTGCTCCAAGATCGGCTCCTACGAGATCGATCTCTTCCGCCAGGGGCAGGGGACCCGCCGCCTCGTTCTCGGTGCCGAGAAGTTGAGCTACGCGGATCCTAGCAAGACCCGAATGTTGTTGACGATCGCCGACGTGACGGAGGCTCGACTGGCAGAACGGCTCAAGGAGACGATACTGGAGGAGAAGACGATCCTTCTCCTAGAACTGCAGCATCGCGTTGCCAACAGCTTGCAGGTCATCGCCAGCGTCCTGATGCAAAGCGCCCGCCGGGTGCAGTCCGAAGAGATCAAAACTCACCTCTTCGAAGCGCACAACCGGGTGATGTCAGTAGCGACAGTGCAACGGCATCTCACGGCCACCACGATCAGCAATGTCGACATGCGCGCGTACCTGACCGAGCTTTGCCAAAGCATCGGCGCATCGATGATCAGCCATGATCACGATCTCGTGCTCACGATGAACATCGACGAGAGCGTAACTACTGCGGACTTTTCGATCAGCATCGGTTTGGTGGTCACCGAACTGGTCATCAATGCGCTCAAGCACGCCTTCCCTGGGCAACGCAGCGGCACGATCAACATCACGTACAATGGCGCCGACGCTGCCTGGATGCTTTCTGTTGCCGACGACGGCGTGGGTCGGCCCACCGATCCAAGACTGCACTATACCGGGCTCGGGACGAGCATCGTCCGGGCCATTGCGGATCGGCTTTCGGCGCGGATCGAACATGACGACGGCCATCCTGGCACCAAGGTCTCGATGCTGAGGTCGGCCAGCGGACCGGTCCAGCCGACGCTTGGGAGAGCGTAGCGGAGATGGCGCCGTGACTGCCCTCAGCGCAGCGCCATACCCTGTGTCACCACTGTCGTGGGACGGTATCTCCGGTCCTCCGATCATGAGCAACGAGGGTGGAGACTGGACCACCCCGCTGATCCGCTGGTGGTCCAACGTAGACCCGCACATCCTGCAGCCGGCCCTGGATCACCATTACCTGACCATGCACTTGGGCGGCCCGAAGCGGGTCGAGCGGCGAGGCGAGGGGAGCCTCCAGGCCGTCGATATCGAGTCCGGCGCCTTGTCGATCATTCCGTCAGGCGCCGCGTTCGAGTGGCACACGCTTGGACCGATCGAGTTCGCGCACATCTACTTGCCGCCCGGCGGGCTGAAGCGGGTCGGCCTTGAAGAACTCGATCGGGACGGCCGCTCGGTCTCGCTTGAGGATCGGCTCGGCATGCGCGATCCGCTGCTCCAGACCCTCTTCCTGGAGATCCTCGGTGAGCTGATGGGACAGGGCAAGGGATCGCGTCTCTATACCGAGACCTTGCTGCACTCGCTGCAACTCCGGCTGATCAAGTCGTACGCCAACGCGGCCCCGGCGCGGGTGCGGGAGCGGCATTCCATTGCGCCGCTGCGGTTGCGCCGTGTGCTGGATTACATGGAGGCGAACCTTGAGGAAGACATCACGTTGGCGGATCTGGCGTCGGCTGCCGGAGCTAGCCCGTTTCACTTCAGCCGTTCCTTCACGACCGCGATGGGCATGCCCCCCTATCGGTACCTGCTGACCCGGCGGATCGAGCGCGCCAAGACGTTGCTCGCCGCGGGCGAGGGATCGATGGGAGACGTCGCCCGGCAGTGCGGATTCAATAGCGGCGCGCAGTTCTCGCGGATGTTCAAGCGGGTCACCGGAAGCTCGCCGCTGAGATATCGGCAGCGATAGCCTTTCTGGCCCGGCCAGTTCGTCGAAGCCTGCCGCTTCTGCTGCGGGTCCAGCGACCGCGCTTGTAACCGTGGATGGTTCGTCGACGAAATTGGTTGAGAGCCGTCACCGGACGGCGAGGAGCCATCATGCCCAACCTGTCGATCATCACATCTTCAACGATCGCGCTCGCGGGCGCGGCATTGCTGGCGGGCTGCGGACAAGCCCCTGCATCCGAGGCTGCCGCAGCACCGCTGCAGCCGCAGTTGAAGGTCGCCGGCGCTTCGGCAACGCATCCCGTGGTCGTTGAACTCTTTCAAAGCCAAGGCTGTTCGTCTTGCCCGCCGGCGAACGCGAACGTCAACGCCATCGCGGGCCGCCCGGACGTGCTCGCGCTCTCGTTCGCGGTCACCTACTGGGACCAGCTTGGCTGGAAGGACACCTTCGACTCGCCCAAGTTCACCGCGCGCCAGTGGGACTATGCCAATCATGCCGGCCGCCCCCAGGTGGCGACCCCGCAGGTCATCCTGAATGGCGGACCGACCATCATCGGCCATGACCGCCGACAGCTCGACGCAGCGATGGCCAAGGCAGGACCGGCGCGCGGAGGGCCGGCGGTCTCGATTGCCGGAGCAACGCTGAACGTCGCAGCACAGCCGGGCGGCAAGCCGTCGACGGTGTGGCTCGTGCGATACGATCCTAAGTCACGTGAGGTGGCGATCCGGGCCGGCGAGAACAACGGCCGCACACTGCCGCACCGGAATATCGTGGTGGACCTGGTGGATCTCGGGTCGTGGCAAGGGAAGCCCTCGACCTTCCAGCTCCCTGCCGCAAGTGAACCGGGACTGCTGACGGCAGTACTGGTGCAACAGGGCAAGGGCGGTCCGATCACTTCCGCGGCGAAGGTTTAGAAGGGCCGGTGTTCGGCCACCGCTGGGCGGACACGGTCGGCACATTTGGCGGCAATCCTGCGGGTTTTGCGGCGATGTTGGCATTTTGCAGATCCCCGTAAACGCTTGCGGTGTCGAGAGGTTGAACTCTCGTCGAAGCGCGCGCCTTCGTATGCGGGCGAACGGCTCTGTTTGAAAGGCCGGCATCTGGCTCGCTTGCCCGAGGTCAGGCGGACGTGATTGCCCGACTTGACCATATTTGGGGCCAGCAGGAGGCTGACAAGTGAACGATGATCCCGACCATCTGGACGGCAACGCCGCCGCCGGTCCACTCACTACCGTCTTCGCGGTCGATATGACGCGGTCCGTTGTGGTGTGTGCCGGCTGTGGGCGCGAGGATGCGCTTGCGACGCTGCGCTTGTACGGACGCCAAAACGCAATGGTGCTCCGCTGCCCGGCATGTGAGGCCGTCAACCTGCGCTTGCTCGACACGGGCACCACCACCCACCTCGATGTCCGCGGATGCAGCCGGCTGTCCTTTGCGACCGCCCCGGACGCTCGTTCCGCGCCGGCGGAGCGGTAATGCGAAGTGCCGCAGGATGAACAGCGGACGTAGCTCATCATCCGATGAGAATCGTTGATGGGCGACGAGCATGTCCTGGCGGCCTTGCTGCCGGTGATCCTGCTGCTTGCGCTCGGGCTGTTCGCCGCTCTCGCATCGCGGGCGATCGGTCTCAGCCCGATCGTCGGCTATCTCGTGCTCGGCCTCGGCTTGCGCTTTGCAGGGTTGGACCGCGTCTTCGCCAGCGACACGGTCGCCATCCTGGCCGCGCTGGGCGTCGTGTTTCTGCTGTTCGACATCGGGCTCGACTTCTCGTTCAAGCACATCCGGGCCCATGCCGCCGACATCTTCGGCTTCGGACCGGTACAGATGCTCGGCGGCACGATCGCCCTTGGCGGCGTTGCGCTGTTGGCAGGGTTCGCACTGCCCACGGCCCTGCTGGTCGGGGCGACATTGGCGCTGTCATCGACCGCCGTAGTCGCCCGCCTCATCGCCGAGCGGCATCAGCAGAACTGCCCCGTCGGCCTGACGGCAACCGCGATCCTCATCTTCCAGGACGTGGCCGCCATCTTCCTGCTCATCGTCGCCGGCGCCCTCGGCAGCGATGCGCCGCTACTACCCGCCTTCGGCCTGGCCCTGCTCAAGGCGGCCGCGGCGTTCGGGGTTGCGCTGCTCCTGGGCCGGCTGGTCGTGCGCCCGCTGTTCGCCACCATTGCGCGGAGCCGCAACGAGGAGGTGTTCACCGGCATCGCCTTGCTGGTGGCGCTGGCCGCGGGCTGGGCCACCGGCGCCATCGGCCTGTCATTGACGCTGGGCGCTTTCCTGGGCGGCATGATCATCGCGGAAACCCCCTTCCGCGCGGTTATCCAGTCCGAGATCAAGCCGTTCCGCGGCCTCTTCCTGAGCTTCTTCTTCATCGCGGTCGGCCTGTCGATCGACCTGATGGTATTGCTGAGTGTCTGGCCCGCTTTGATCGGGGTGACGGTACTGCTTGTCGTGGTGAAGATAGCCACCAATGCCGCGGCCAGCTTCTCGTTCCGGTGGTCGGTTCCGGGCTCCACCCAGCTCAGCTTCCTCCTGGCCCAGGGATCGGAGTTCGCCTTTGTGCTGCTCAGCCTGCCGCCGGTCCGGAACCTGGTCGGCGAACGCGCCAGCGCAGTGCTGATCGCCGCCGTCGCGCTGAGCCTGGCCGCAACCCCGACCATCGCCGAAGCGGGGCGGAACCTGGCGGGCCGCATGCGCATGCGCAAGCCGGTGCCGGCGGACCCGGAGCTGGAGCCGCAGGGAGAGATCGCACCCGTGTTCATCGCGGGCATGGGCACGGCCGGGCGGACGCTGGCCGACGCGCTTGACGCGTTCGAGATCGGCTATGCCGCGGTCGAACGCGACGAAAGGCGCCTGCGGGAAGCCATCGCCGACGGCTACAAGGTAGCCTTTGGGAACTTTGCCGACCCCAGGATCTGGGGACCTGTTGCACTGCATGGCCGCCGGATCAGCGTGCTCACCACCCCGTCGTTCGAGGTATCGCGCGCGCTGTCCGCTGCCATGCTGGACCTTTATCCGGCACTGACCCGGATCGCCATCGTGCATAGCGCCGAGCAGGCGGAACAATACCGCTCCATCGGGATGCTCAGCGTGATCGACCGAAGCACCCCGCCCGGGCTCGACGTCGCTGAGCTGGTCCTGCGGCAACTCGGCATCGAGCCGGCGCGGGTCGACCGCTGGCTTGCCCAGGAAGTCGCGCGGGCGCTTGGCCCGGTGCCCGGCAGGGCCGAAGCGGCCTGACGCCGGGCCGGGCAGTTCCTGTAACCCGAAGACGCGGCGCTGCGAAGCAAGACTGAAGCGCACAGGGCCGCACAGGGGCTACTTGGGCCCGCTTATAGCCAGCAGTTCTAGCACCGCAGCAGGCCCGGAACAGCGGTCCTTCTACCCTGACGCGAAAAGGAGCGTGATCATGGCCTACGACTTCCTTGACCGTCTCACCACCCCGGGGGTTGAAGCCGCCCGGGTGGCGAATGGCTCCGGTGGGCTATGGGAAAACCTCCAGGGGGACCATTCGTCCGCCTGCTTCAGCGACCGGGAGAAGGCGTTCATCGCGGACCGCGACAGCTTCTATCTAGCGAGCGTTTCGCAGACTGGTTGGCCGTACATCCAGCATCGTGGCGGTCCGCCCGGTTTCCTGCGGGTGCTGGATCCGGAGACGCTTGGGTTCGCCGACTATCGTGGGAACCGCCAATATCTCAGCCTCGGCAACATCGCCGACGACGATCGGGTCGCGCTGTTCCTGATGGACTATCCCCACCGTCGCCGGCTCAAGGTCCTGGCGCACATGACGGCGCACGACCTCGCCACCGCACTCGACCTCGCCCGGCACCTGACAACGCCTGGCTATCGTGGGGTCGCCGAGCGCGCCTTTACCTTACGGCTGGAAGCCTTTGACTGGAACTGCCCCCAGCACATCACCCCCAGGTTCACGGCGGCTGAGGTCGAGGCGGGAACGGCTCCGTTGCGCGAACGGCTCGCCGCACTGGAAATCGAGAACGAGCGGCTGCGCGACGCCATGACGAACACGACCGTTGCGCCCGTCCAAGAAGGAAACCGGAGATGAAGAAACCGTTGCTCACCCTGAGCGCAGCCGCCGCCACGGCCTTGACCAACGCGCCCGCGCAGGCCCAGGTCGCCACATCGGGCTATAGCCTGCCCTTGGCGCTGGCGATGGAGGCCGCCGCAGAGGCGGTGCGGGTTTGCGAGGGCAACGGCTACGCCGTGTCTGCCTCGATCGTCGAGCCTTCCGGGCTGATCAAGGTCCAGGCCAAGGGCGATCATTCCACGGTCCACACCCGCGACTCCAGCTTCCGCAAGGCTTATACGGTGGTGACCCTGGGGCCGATTTTCCGCTTCGATACCACAAGCGCTTTCGCCGAACTCGCGTCCAAGAACCCGGCCGGACCCGCGCTGTCCTCGCTGCCGGACATCCTGCCGCTGGCGGGCGGCGTCGCGATCAAGGCGGGCAACGAGATCGTCGCGGCGATCGGGGTCGGAGGTGCCCCGGGCGGCGACAAGGACGAGGTCTGCGCTCACGCCGGGGCCGCGAAGATCCAGGCTCGCGTCACCGCCGCCCAGAAGCGGCCAGCCTGACGCTGCAGGCCGCTACCGTTCCGGCTCGGCTGCGCCCGGGCAATCCCGTCGGAGCACCTCAGCAGCAGCCGCCGCTCGCCTCCGGGGCCGTCGCCTTCGCACTGAACGGGCTCGACGTGCCGCACCCGGCGAACACACCGTAGTGACGACTGAAATCGCCAAAGAACTCGAAGTGGGCGGCAAAGCGCGTGTCGCGGAGCATCTTCCACGTATTCCCGCAAACCGGGAACAGCCGGCCGGCCTCGATCAGGTGATGACCGTCCAGTTCGAACACGCGCTCCGAACCGGGCACCGTTCCGAGGTAGCGTACGGCCTGGCCATAGTCTTCGCATTGCGGCTCCAGCCCCTCAAGCTTGAACAGGCGGTAGGTCGCCGAATGGAATGCGATTCCGTCAAGCCGCGCAGCGATCGCCGGATCGCCAATGCTCAACGGCCGGTCGGTGACTAGCCGCGGATCGGCGAAGCCCGCCTGCTTGGCGAGGCTGTCGAAGTCGCCCCAATAGAGCGCACCCGCCAGGCACTCGCCATGCAGGACCGGGTCGGAGAGCAGTGCTTCGGGCACGCGGCGGTCGGCATAGACATCAGAGAAGTAGAGCTCACCGCCAGGCTTGAGCAGCCGGTGGGCGGCGCGCAGAACCGCCAGCTTGTCGTGCACGAGATTGATGACGCAGTTGGAGACGATCACGTCGAAGCCTGCATCAGGCAGGCCGAGCGCCTGCAGATGCTCGATGTCGCCCTCGACGAACCGGACGTTGGAGTGGGCGTAGCCGAACCGCTCGCGGTGCCAGTCCAGGTGGCGGTTGGCGACGGAGAGCTGCTCGGCGGTCGCATCGACCCCGGTGACGCTGCCCGCCTCGCCGACGAGCTGTGCCAGCAGATAGGCGTCCTGTCCCGATCCGGAGCCGAGGTCGAGCACATGAGCGCCGGCGATTGCCTGCGGAACGACCAGCCCGCAGCCATAGTAACGCGAACGGACTTCCTCATGCACGTTGTTCAGGGCCGCCTGGATTGCTGGCGGCGGGGCGGCAGGGCTGCAGCACGCGTCGGTACGCAGGTCCTGTGAGCCGCTTAGGATCTCGCCATAATAATGCTGGCTGTTTTCGATGTTCATGCCGCGACCTCGAGGTTGGGGATGGGAGAGCGTCAGGCCCTTAGACCGGTGCCTTGGGGAAGAGGTACGAGCCTAGCGCCGACCCGGCGAGCGCGCCGGCCAGCTGGGCCAGCACGAACCCGGGCACATCGGTGGGGGCAATGCCGGCGAAGCTGTTGGTCAAAGCGCGCGCAGCGGTGATCGCCGGGTTGGCGAAGCTGCTGGATGAGGTGAACCAGTAGGCCGCGGAGATGTACAGAGCGACCGCGGGCGCGATCCAGGATGGCTTGTGCCGCGCCGTCCCGACGATCGTCAGGATGAGGCCGAAGGTCCCGACGAACTCGCCTAGCCACTGCCCCGGACCGGTCCGCGCCTTGGCGGATAGTTCCAGCAGCGGCATCTCGAACATCGCGTGCACGACCAGAATGCCGGCGATGCCAGCGATCAGCTGCGTGAGGGCGAACAGGCCGGCCTCGCGCCAGGACTGGTCGCCTCGCAGCGCCGCGACCATGCTGACTGCCGGATTCATCTGCGCGCCCGATACCGGCGCCAGCATGGTGATAAGCACAAACAGCATCGCACCGGTCGCGGCCATGTTGGCCAGCAGCGCCAGCGCCACGTTGCCGCCCGCCAGCCGTTCGGCCATGACGCCCGACCCGACCACGGCGGCGAACAGCAGGAAAGATCCCGTCGCTTCCGCTGCGGCCCGTCGGCCGAGCGGCGCAAGCGTCATGAGGGCCGGCTCGCCGGAGCGCGGCACGCGTCTAGCTGGGCCTGCGATATGGACGCTACGCATGGTCGATGATCCCCAAGGGTCGTTGCAAGTGCTTCGGCCGCATGGCGGGTGAAGTTACGCCCGGCATGTCAAACGGGTGCGATGATCGTCCAGGTCCGTCAGCTGAGCTGTCCCGACACTGAATCTCGTAACTTTTCCAGACGCCGCGCGAAACGCCAGCAACATCCGGCAGACAGGAGTTCAGGCATGTTGATTGCGGGCGATACGGCAGTGACCGCATCCGGCACGATGGAGAGTGGCGCTGGGCAGGCGGCTTCGCTGCTGTTGTTGCGGATCGGCACTGGGCTGCTCCTCGTCCTGTGGGGTTCGCTTCGGGTGCTTGCGCCCGCAACGGGACCTGGTCTGGCCAACAAATATTATGGCGGCCTGCTGGACCTGACGGTGGTACAGAGGGCCTTTGGAGCCGCTGAAGTAATCCTTGGCATGCTGGTCGTGCTGGGATTGTTCCGGCGCTTCGCTTACCCGGCACAGGCGCTTATCCTGGTCCTTGGAGCGACAGCCTTGTGGCGCTACCTGCTCGATCCCATGGGGTTGTACCTGCTCGACAAGGAAAGCAGTCAGATCCTCTTTTTCCCCTCGATCACGGTCGCCGCGGCGACCTTGGTCCTGCTGGCATTCCGCCAGGCCGACCGCTGGTCGCTCGATAGCAGGCTGGCTGACCGGAGGGGCGCCAGGTGACCAACAGTCGCCCCGGCAAGCTCTGCCTCCTTGCTGTTACCGCTGCAGGGGCGGATCGGGTATTGGCCCACTAGCTGCCAGTCCGCTTACGGCCATGTCGGGGCGCGGCGCTCCCGCACTGGCTCTACGCGAACGTTCGGCCGCTTCTGTCTCGCTGCCAGGTGCCCCGCTGCGGCAATGGCCTGCACCTCGGGTGGAAAGGTCGCGTTCACGCGCGTCGCGCCCGCACCCTGTCAAGAGCGCCAACAGCGGCAATCGCTCAGCCGAGAAAGAGTCGCTTCGTCTTATCCTGCTTGATGCCGTCCAAGACCTTGTTGACCTGTCGCTGTTTCGATTCGCGCCGCTTTCAGGTTACATGGCTGCTCGCTTGGAGGTCGACCTGCTCAAGGATGGAAAGCCGCTGACCGTTGCCAGGGCCGCCATCAATGCCGATTGGAGTGCGCTCCTCACGGCGGCGCAGGCGGGCGACGCCGACGCGTATCGCCGCTTCCTCGGCGCAGTCGTGCCGTTTGTGCGGACGGTCGCCCGCCGGCGCTGCTGGTCCGAGGACCAGGCCGAGGACGTGGTGCAGGACGTCCTGCTGACCATTCACCGCGTCCGGCACACCTACGAGCCCGGGCGACCGGTCAAGCCTTGGCTCACCGCGATCACTGTTCGCAGGGCAATCGATGCGACCCGCAAGCGTGGCCGTGTCAGCGCGCGGGAAGTGTTCGATGAGCATGCCTATGAAACCTTTGCCGACCCGGGAGCGAACCAGGAGGTGGACAAGGACGCGCCGAAGATACTGGCCGGAATGACGGCGGGTCTTACGCGCGGGCAGAAGGAAGCGATCGACTTGGTCAAGGTCAAAGAGATGTCGCTGGCCGAAGCCTCCGCGTTTTCCGGCCAGACAGTCGCCTCGCTCAAGGTCAACATTCATCGCGCGATCAAGAAGATGCGGCTCGATTTACTGGGGAAGTCATCCGAATGACGCGCCTGCCGCATACCCTGCTGATCGAAGAGCTGACTGCGGATGTACGGCCGGTCAGGCCGCTCGCCTCACCGTTGCGGCGAGCCGCCTCGACGCTCATGGCGCTCGCTCTGGTCGCGACACTGGCAGTGCTGGTCGCCTCGAACCTTACCCAATTCCGGAGCCTGCATGCGGGGCGCGAGGTGCTGCTGATGCTGGAGATGGCGGCGATGCTCGCCACCGGGGCCTTGGCGATCACCGGGGCGTTCTTCGCATCCGTACCTGGTCGCGCGCGGGGGTGGCTTCTGGCGCCTTTGCCGTTCTTCGCCGCATGGCTGCTGTTCAGCGGTACGGGTTGCTACAACCTGATGATCTCCAATGGCGGCACAGGCTCTGGGCAACCCTCGGGAGATAGTACGCACTGCCTCCTATTCATCCTCGGGGTCAGTGCGCTCCTCGCGCCGGCGGTGATCTGGCGGCTTTCGCGGGCAGCTCCGATCGACCCGCTACCCGTAGCGCTGCTTGGCGGCCTCGGAGTAGCGGCGCTCAGCGCGTTCCTGCTGCAGTTCTTCCATCCCTTCGCCGTGACCTTCCTGGACCTGGGCGTGCACCTCGCCGCCATCCTGCTGGTGGTGGGGGTCACGGGCCTGCTGAACCGGCGAGCGCTCATCGGCAGGAAGTTACCCGTTTGACGCTTGCCACCGTGCGTGATCGGGGCGAATTCCAAGCCTTCCGAAACATCAACGTTCAACTCCCATGCAGTGGCACAAGCCCCCGAGCGGTGGGCCGCCGTGACCTGAGGTCCGACAGCTCATGTAACTTGAGGCGGGGCATCGGCGAATGGAGCCAAGGGCGCGCAGTAGCGCGGCATGTTCGGCGGGTTCTCAGCTCCGGCCGCGGGGGCGTAGCGGAGATGCAAAACTGTGCCGAAGACCTTCATGTTCGCTACGGGGATCGAGAACTCTAATCCGACTATCAATGGGGGACGCACACGCGTCGACGAACTGGAGAGCTGCGGGCATTACCGGCACTGGAAACTGGATCTTCAACTCGTGGAGGAGATGGGGATCAGCTACCTGCGGTACGGGCCTCCGCTGCATCGGACATGGCTGGGCGACGGCCGCTACGACTGGGAGTTCGCCGACCTCGCCATGTCCGACATCTTCCGCCGGAACATCGTGCCGATCGTCGATCTTTGCCACTTCGGCCTGCCCGACTGGCTCGGGAACTTCCAGAACCCGGACTTCCCGACGCTGTTCGAGGGATACGCCACCGACTTCGCGACCCGCTACCCCTTCGTCCAGTTCTACACGCCGGTGAACGAGATGTTCATCTGCGCGCTGTTCTCCGCCAAGTTCGGCTGGTGGAACGAGGAGGGCACCACCGACCAGACGTTCGTCACTGCGCTCAAGAACATCGTGCGCGCCAACGTGCTGGCCATGCGGGCCATCCTGCGGGTTCGTCCCGACGCCATTTTCATCCAGTCGGAGTCCTCCGAGTATTTCCATGCCGAAGGGCCGACCGCGGTGGCCAAGGCCGAGATGCTGAACTCGATGCGGTTCCTCAGCCTCGACCTCAACTACGGCAAGCGCGTGGAATCGGGCATGTACCAATACCTCGCGGACAACGGCATGACCCGCGAAGAGTACGACTTCTTCATGACCCAGCGCCTGAAGCATCATTGCATCATGGGCAACGACTATTACTGGACCAACGAGCACCGGGTCATGGTGAGCGGCGACAGCCGGGCCTCCGGCGAGGTGCTCGGCTATGACGCGATCACCAAGCAGTACCACGATCGCTACCGCCTGCCGGTGATGCACACAGAAACAAACTTCAATGATGGCGCGGACGGCCAAGGCGCGGTGGACTGGCTGTGGAAGCAATGGGCCAACGTCCTGCGGGTGCGCAACGACGGCGTGCCGATCCTCGGCTTCACCTGGTACTCGCTGACGGACCAGATCGACTGGGATACTGCGCTGCGTGAGACCAACGGAACGGTGAACCCGGTCGGCCTGTTCGACCTCGACCGCAACATCCGGCCGGTCGGCAGAGCCTACCAGCACCTCATGCATCAATGGTGCACGGTTCTTCCGACCCAAAGCATGTGCCTGGTCGTGCCGACGATCTGGCCGCAGGAATATGACGAGCCTCATGCGCGGCGTCAGCGGGCCGAAGCGCTTGAGTACCGGCGCTGGCTCGAAGATACGGACGCGGGCACGTAAGATGAGATCCTACGGCATCGCCGTCGACTGAAGCCATTCAACGCGTTTGCGAGACCATACTCGCCGGCTGCGATGCCGTGCCGCCGCAGCGCACGGCCACGGACAGGGGAGCAGCCTTGCCTGGCAGCTCATCAGCCTTCGGCTTCCGGTCAGATTGCTGAAGCCCGATGACGCCGCCGATGATCAGGGCGAAGCAGGCGATTTCCGCCAGGCTGAGGGACTCGCCGAGGATGACCACCCCCAGGAGAACCGTTCCCACCGAGCCGATGCCGGTCCAAACGGTGTACCCGACTCCGACGTCGAGGGTCTTGAGGGCTTGAGTAAGGAAGTAGATGCTGCCGGCAACCGCGACGATCGAGATTATGGAGGGCCACAGGACGCTGAAGCCTTCCGACGCTCCGGTAGCCAGTGCGAAGATGATCTCGAGACCGGCGGCGAGCAGAAGCAGCATCCAAGCTTTGATGCGAGACTGAGCTGGTGGGCTTTGGGCAAGGGTCGTGGTCACGGGCGGTTCCTTTGGCGGCGAAGGCCCTCAGGGGCAGGGATCTCGCGTCAGACACCCGACGCCATCTTGAGGGAGATCACGCCGGTGATCACCGCGATGATCGAGATGATCTTGCCAGCGTTCAGTTCTTCCTTGAACAGGACGACGCCGAAGATGACGGTGCCCACAGCGCCGATCGCGGTCCAGATCGCATAGCCCACGCCCACGTCCAGGACCTTGAGGGACAAGGACAGGAAGTAGATTGCCACCGCAGCCGCGGCGAAGGTCTGCAGCGAGTACCACCGATGGGTGAACCCTTTGGAGGCGTTGGCGGACAAGGCGAAGACAACCTCGAACACCGATGCGATCGCTAGATGAAGCCAGTGCAACGACGATCCTCTCGTGGACTTCCTCGGAACTGTCCGACCCCTTCTTAAGCCGAAGCTGTCAAGGCACGGCAGCTATGATCACTAAGGTCCGTCCGCCCGCCGACGTTCCGCTCGCCTGGGTGCAACATCGAAGTTTGGCAGCTTACGCCTGATCGGCGCAGGATCGGTCCGCAGCCGAACAGCGCGCGGATGCGTCTTTCTTGCGGCGTACCGCCCCATCCTGCGCAGAAACGCACCAGCGGGTGGAAGCGCTACGGCATGGTGGAACGGGCCCGATCGGGCCGGGGTTGCTGTATCAAGGCCTAAGGTGATGGCTCATGCGCACCCGGGCGCTTGCGAGACGCTCGCGGCTGCAGGCTTGGCGCGACGGCATAACTACCCGACGGTGGCCATCCATGAATCCTCAATCCAGCAAAGGTGCTTGTCATGCCTCGTAACCGCAACGAAGACTTCCCCCCGGAAGAGAATGACGAACTGCGCGAAAGCGACCAGGCGCAGGACGTTGCGGAGGACGCACTGGAGATCGGCACCAGCCCGTCGGGCGCAAGCGAGCATGGCGGAGGCTCGAACCGCGGCGCGGTCGTTCCCGACGATGCGCCCGACCTGATCGATACGATGAACCAGATGGTGAGCAGCGGCCACATCGATCATGGCGCGTTCCGTGGGGAGCCGATGCACGACGACGAGGAGGATCGGTTCGGCCAGACCGACCCGAACGACGAAGATGGCGAGGACCTTCCAAGTCTTGGCGGCGATCTGGCGGGCGTCAGCACGCAGGACATTCGGGAGCCCTTTGTCGGCCAGGGACGAATGGACCACATCACCTACCGCGTCGTCGAGCATGACGGCGGTTGGACCTACAAGCAGGGCGACACCTTCACCGAAACCTACCGGACCCATGACGAGGCCCGCGCGGCGGCGGTGCTGGCCTGCCGGGAGCAAGGTGTCTCGGGGGACACCGCCTACATCGAGTATCAGCAGGCAGACGGGCACTGGATCACGGAGCGTGCGGATGGGGCGGACCGGCCCGGAGTCGACGTAACCGGCTGACCCACGTTTGATTCCAACCAAGCCGACCGGGAGCAATCGCAGTCGCCGGCGTCATCTGCCTGATACTTGGACGCAGTTTACGCCCGTTTTGAGCAGTATCTGCGGGCTCCAAGCGCATGCGAAACTCGTTGAACTTCCAGCACTTGGCGTCCCAAATCCTTGAGGTTGGAGAAAACCGATGGAGTATCGCAAGACCCCCGAAGCCCTCGCCGCCTTGTCCGAGGAGCAGCGCCGCGTCACTCAGCAAAGCGGCACCGAACGCCCAGGAACGGGTGCTCTATTGAAGAACAAGGAGCCCGGCATCTACGTCGACATTGTTTCGGGCGAGCCGCTGTTCGCGTCGGCGGACAAATATGAATCCGGCACCGGCTGGCCGAGCTTTACCAAGCCCATCGAACCCGCGAACGTCAGGGAGCTGAGCGACAGCGCCCATGGCATGACCCGGACGGAGGTGCGCTCGGCCCATGGTGACAGCCACCTGGGGCACGTCTTCCCCGACGGCCCGCGCGACAAGGGCGGCCTTCGCTACTGCATCAACTCGGCTTCTCTCCGCTTCGTGCACCGCGACGACATGGCAGCCGAAGGCTATGGCGCCTACGCCGACCAGGTGGAGACGGTGGCATGACGCAGGAACGTGCCTTGCTCGCCGGCGGCTGCTTCTGGGGCATGCAGGATCTCATCCGCAAGCTCCCGGGCGTGCAGTCGACCAGGGTCGGCTACTCGGGCGGCGAGGTCGCGAACGCGACCTACCGCAACCACGGCAATCATGCCGAAGCGATCGAGATCATCTTCGACCCTGCCGTGATCAGCTTCAGGGACCTGCTGGAGGTCTTCTTCCAGATCCATGATCCCTCGACACCCAATCGCCAGGGCGGCGACCGCGGGGCAAGCTATCGCTCGGCGATCTTCTACCTCGACGAGCAGCAGCGCCTGGTCGCCGAGCGGACGATCGCGGAGGTCGACGCCTCGGGCCTATGGCCGGGCAGCGTCGTCACCGAAGTCACCGCAGCCGGCGACTTCTGGGAAGCCGAGCCCGAGCACCAGGATTATCTGGAACGTCGGCCCAACGGCTACACCTGCCACTTCGTCAGGCCCGATTGGAAGCTGCCTGCGATGGCGAGCGCGGATGGGGGGCACTGAGATGTTGAAGCGCGCTCCGGAACTCCGCGTGCCTTTCTGGATCGACGGGGACGGAAACGAACGCGAGCCGCTCGGGCTCGCGGAGCTCGGGCCCGGCCACAAGATCCTCTACTGCTTCCAGCATTGGTGCCCCGGCTGCCATTCGAGCGGCTTCCCGACCCTGGTGCGCCTGACAAAGGCTCTGGCCGGCCGCGGCTTTGGCTTCGCGGTGGTGCAGACGGTGTTCGAGGGCGCGGAGGTCAATACCGTTTCGCGGCTGCGCGAGACGCAGCTGCGTTATGACCTGCGGGTTCCTTTCGGACATGATCCTGCCCCTGAAGGCAGCCGTCTGCCGACTGTGATGACGGACTACCAGACCCGCGGAACTCCTTGGTTCATCGTCATCAATGGGTCGGGCGACGTCATCTTCACCGACTTTCACCTTCAGGCAGACAACTTCCTGGAGCTGATGCACACGCATGTGCTGGCCGCGGCCGGTCAAGACGCGTGAACAGGTCCGATTGACTGCCCTCCTCGGGCAAAGCTGAGACGAACACCCTGAGCGAACATCGAGATCGGAGAACCGACATGACCGGCTATGAAGCGGGAAAGACAATGAATCCTCGCGGCAAGCTTCCACGAGTTGCACTAGCATTGGCGCTGGTCCTCGCTGGTGGAGCGGCGGTCGCACAATCGGCGCGCAGCGTGTCGTCGCCGGCCATCGCCGCCAACGCCGTCAGATGGAGTCCCGTGCCAGCCGCGATTCCCGCCGGCGCGCAGATCGCTGTATTGATGGGCGACCCCACCAAAGCGGGACCCTTTGTGGCGCGACTTCGCTTCCCGCCCGGTTACCGGTTCCCGGCGCATACCCACTCGGTCGACGAACTCGTCACCGTGTTGAGCGGGACCGTGCATTTCGCGCGCGGAAATACGCTGGACAGAACCAAGGGCCGCCCGCTTGGCCAACACGGCTTCAATCCGACGCCCGCCGGCGTTCCGCACTACCTTTACACGGATCGGGGTGCGACCATCCAGATCCAGGGCGAGGGGCCGTTCGACTTCAAGTACCTCAAGGCGAGCGACGACCGGCGCAATCGATAACGCCGAAGTGAGCCCATGGCTTTGAGATATGGACAGTACGACTGCGGGAGATCATCCGATGCTGACCACGCGAGGGTTCCGGGGCAATCGCCGCCCGGCAGGCGAGCTTGCCGGTCGGGTTCCGCCTGGACAGCACCCGACCGATGATTTCCCGGTGCTTACTGCAGGGCCGACCCCGCGAACGCCCGTTGCGGACTGGTCCTTGTCCTTGAGCCAAGGCGGGGAAGCCATGGCGACTTGGACGTGGGAGCAGTTCGGCGCGCTCCCGCAGACCGAAATCACCAGGGACATCCATTGCGTCACTAAATGGACCAAGCTCGACACACTCTGGCGCGGGGTGACCTTCGACGACCTGCTTGTCGCGGCCGGGATCGAGACGACGCCGACCATGTTCGTCATGGCGCATTCCGATGGCGACTATACGACCAATCTGCCAGTTGCCGACTTGATTGGCGGCAAGGCGATGGTCGCAACGCATTATGAAGGCAAGCCGATCGAGGCGGCGCACGGCGGGCCGGCGCGGCTTCTCGTGCCCCACCTCTACTTCTGGAAAAGCGCCAAATGGGTCCGAGGGCTCGAGTTTATCGAGGCCGATGCGCCGGGCTTCTGGGAGCAACTCGGCTACCACATCTACGGCGATCCCTGGCGCGAGCAGCGCTACACCGGTGATCCGTGACGCCTGGAGTCCAGGGGCGCCTGCCGTGGCACGTCGCCACCGTGACTCGGATCCGCCCTGAAGCGAAGGATGTGGTGACGGTCGCGATGACGGTGCCCGACTGGCCCGGCCATCTGGCCGGCCAGCACCTGGACCTCAGGCTGACCGCCGAGGACGGGTATGAGGCGCAGCGGAGCTACTCGATCGCATCGGCACCGGGGAACCCAGCCGTTGAGATTACCGTCGAGCGGGTCGAGGGCGGGGAGGTGTCTCCGTTCGTGCTGGACGAACTCAGGGAAGGGGACCAGCTCGAGCTCAGGGGCCCGATCGGCGGCTATTTCACTTGGACGCCGGGGTCGGTCGACATGCCTGGCACATCGGAGGAGGTCAGTCCCGTCTTGCTGGTCGGCGGGGGATCGGGCGTGGTGCCGCTCATGGCAATGCTCCGCGACCGGGCCGAACGTGGCGCCGCCGATCCTATGCGGCTGCTTTATTCATCGCGCGCTATCGAGGCGATCATCTTTCGCGACGAACTCGAGCATCTCGCAGCGGCGGACAACGGCTTCGCGCTCACCCACACGCTGACGCGCGCTCAACCTGCGGATTGGCGGGGAGAACGCCGCCGCATCGATCGCGACATGCTCGCGGCGGTGGGTTTCGCAGCCGGCGAGAACCCACGCGCCTTCGTCTGTGGGCCGACGCCCCTCGTCGAGCAGGTCGCGGCCGATCTGCTGGCGCTGGGTTATGCGGAGGCACGGGTCAAGACGGAGCGGTTTGGCCCCTCCGGCGGTCCAAAATCATAGATCGTCCAACGAAGCTTCGGTCAAACCGTGCGGCCGACGGCCTCGGCGCCCGCCAGTGTCGCGCCCAGCGGAGATGATGCTGCCGATCCCGCTTCAGGCAACCTTGTGGGCGCTACTGGCCGCGTCCGGTCTGGTTCTCGGAGCAGCAATCGCCGTCCTGTTCCAGGATCGCCTGACTCACCGATTGGTCGCAACGGTCATGGGCATCGGTGGCGGGGTACTCATCGCCGTTCTGTCGGTCGACCTCATGACGAGGGCCTTTGACGAAGGCGGCGCACTGGCGGCGGGGTCGGGGGTCTTGTTCGGAGCCGTGGTGTTCAGCTTCTGCAATTGGCGCCTTGCCCAGCACGGGGCAAGGAACCGCAAGCGATGCGGCGGCTGCGTCAGCCAGCCGTCAGAAGACCAGCAAAAGGGAAGCGGATCGGCCATCGCAATCGGCTCCTTGCTCGACGGCATCCCGGAGTCGCTCGTTATCGGCTTGTCCATCCTGCACGGCAGCAGTGTCAGCGCGGGGTTGATCGTTGGCTTTTTCCTCTCGAACGTGCCCCAAGGCTTGTCGAGCGCGGCCGGCATGAAGGGGGCGGGCCGATCGAACCGGTATATCTGGACGGTCTGGATCGGAGTTGTCGCGCTCAGCGGCCTTGCCGCGACGGTTGGCAGCCTGCTCCTCACTTCGACGGCACCGGTCATCCCAGCGGCGATCCTGGCCTTTGCGGCGGGCGGAGTGCTAGCCATGCTCGCCGAGGTCATGATCCCCGAAGCTTTCGAAGACGCTCAGCCGTTCATGGGGCTGATCACGGTTCTGGGCTTCTTGCTCTCGTTTCTCATCATCAAGCTGTGGGCCTGAGCGTGCCCGGCACGCTGCGCCCGAACCCTGGCCACCGAAGGCGGTATCAACTCCCTCTTGGCAGGCCGATCGATGCGGAACTAGGCGGCAAGCCGCGGTGGAGGTCGGCGTTCACGGCATGATGTGGATCGAGCCTCGCGGTCCGATGCCATAGGACGCGGTTACATCTAGCGTCTCTTTCGGACCCAGTACGAAGCACGCCCCCACACGGGTTGGCTGACCTGTCCAGATAGTTGGCCAACGGCTCCGCGTAAAAGCCCAGGAAAACGTGCCTGTGCGCTAGAGGTGGATGCCCGACGTGGATTCGAACCACGATTGACGGAGTCAGAGTCCGTAGTCTTACCATTAGACGATCGGGCAGCGCCGTGGAGCCCGCCCACCTAGATTTCGCGCCGGTGCCTGTCAACTTGCGGAGCCGGACCACTTCCGCTTAAACTAGTCGCAAGTCAGCCGTTTCCACGTGTCGCAAGCAGGTGGCGGTGAAGGAAAGAACAGGCGACATCCATGGCGCAGTCTGCCGCCAGCGCGCCGCTGCCTTCCTCGTCCGGAAGGGCGGGCATCGACACGACAGCCGGCCGGGCCGCGTCCCGGCACACCTATGCGGCCATCGATCTCGGCACCAACAATTGCCGGCTGCTGGTCGCTCGGCCGACCGACGGCGGGTTCACCGTGGTTGACGCCTTTTCCCGGATCGTCCGCTTGGGGGAGGGCCTGGCGCAGAGCGGCCGCTTGTCGGACGAGGCGATGAACCGGGCGGTGGAAGCGCTGGGGGTCTGCTCCGACAAGCTCAGGCGGCGGCGGGTGTGCCTGTCCCGGTCGGTCGCAACGGAGGCTTGCCGCCGCGCCGCCAACGGCCGCGAGTTCGTCGACCGGGTGCAGCGCGAGACGGGCTTGGCGCTGGAGATCATCGCCCCGCAGGAGGAAGCGCGGCTGGCGGTGCTGGGCTGCCACAAGCTGCTGGAGCCGGGCGACGGGCCGGCGCTGATCTTCGACATCGGCGGCGGCTCGACCGAGCTGGTGCTGGTCGACCCGGGCGAAGGGGACCACGCCCCGCGGATCAAGGCGTGGTGGAGCGCGCCGTGGGGGGTGGTGTCGCTGACCGAAAGCGAAGGGCTGGCGGCGATCGAGGGCGACGAGCGGGTGCCAGCCTACCGGCGGATGCGCGAACGGACCCGCCACGCCTTTTCCCGCTTCGCCGAGCTGCTGCCCAAGGATGCGGCCAACATCCGGCTGCTGGGGACCAGCGGAACGGTGACGACCCTCGCGTCCGTGCACCTCGCCCTGCCTAGTTACGACCGCCGGGCGGTGGACGGGCTGCACGTGCCGATCGCGGCCATGCGCAACATCAGCACCACCATCTCGGAGATGAACTTCGCGGAGCGCTCGTCGCTGCCGTGCATCGGTACCGAACGCGCCGACCTGGTGGTCGCGGGCTGTGCGATCCTGGAGGCGATCCTCGACATCTGGCCGGCCGAGCGCCTGGGCGTCGCCGACCGCGGCATTCGCGAGGGCATTCTCCGCAGCCTGATGGCGCGCGACGGCCACGCCCTGTGAAGCGCGTCCTCACGGCCAAGGGGCGCAAGGTCGGCTCGACGCGCTGGCTGGAGCGGCAGCTCAACGATCCATATGTGAAACGCGCCAGGGCCGAGGGCTACCGCAGCCGCGCGGCCTATAAGTTGCTGGAGCTCGACGAGAAGTTCGGGCTGCTACGCGGCGTGAAGAGCGTGGTGGACCTCGGCATCGCGCCCGGAGGGTGGAGCCAGGTCGTCCGCAAGAAGGCGCCCGGGGCGGCGGTGGCGGGCATCGACCTGCTGCCGACCGACCCGATCGACGGCGTTGCCATCCTGCACATGGACTTCATGGACGATGCCGCGCCGGACGCACTGCGGGAAGCGCTGGGCGGACCGGCCGACCTGGTGCTGTCGGACATGGCCGCAAATACGGTCGGGCATCCACAGACCGATCACCTCAGGACCATGGGGCTGGTCGAGGCGGGCCTGGAGTTCGCCTGCGAGGTGCTGCGTCCGGGCGGCGCGTACGTGGCCAAGGTGCTGGCGGGCGGCACGGACAACCAGCTGCTCGCCGAGCTCAAGCGGCATTTTACGACCGTGAAACATGCCAAGCCCCCGGCCAGCCGCAAGGACTCGAGTGAGTGGTATGTGGTCGCGCAGGGGTTCAAGGGGCAGGCCGAGTAAGGCGCGAATGGTCTCAATGGTCGCGGTCGTGAGCGATCTTCGCGCACCCTTCGTTCGCTGAATGTGAAAGAGCCTGCAGCCAGTGCTGCCGACAACTGGAGCAGGTGGAATCCTATTGTTCAAGCGCGAAGGCGAATGTCTGCAATCGGTGGAAAGCGGACATCACGCTCGAAGAAATCTAACCTACCTGACGCGGCTCAGTCTGAGCGCATAGCTCTGGGCAGCGCCCTTCTCGTCGGTCCAGTTTTGTGTAACCTCGACTGCGTCGCCCGCGATGCGACGCCAACTAAACGAGCTTGGGGCGTTGACAGGGGTGAAGCTGACTTTTCCATCCTC
>NZ_CADCWA010000005.1 GCF_902806285.1 uncultured Sphingomonas sp.
CCGGACGGCGGATGTCCTTGGCGGTACGAACGATCACCGCGCGGTGGACGTCGCCCTTCTTCACGCGGCCGCGCGGCGCGGCTTCCTTGACGGACACGACGATGATGTCGCCGACGCCGGCAACGCGGCGCTTGGACCCGCCCAGCACCTTGATGCACTGGACGCGCTTGGCCCCGCTGTTGTCCGCGACGTCCAGGTTGGACTGCATCTGGATCATGGGTTTATCCTAACCTTCAAGCGGTTCAAGCGTTGGCCGCTTCGGCGAGGTCGGCGGCCTTGGCCGCATTCACCCGCTCGACCACGGTCCAGCTCTTGAGTTTCGACAGGGGCGCGCACTCCTGGATGCGCACCTGCTCGCCCACCGAATAGGCGTTCGCCTCGTCGTGAGCATGATACTTCTTCGACAGCTTGATGATCTTGCCGTACAGCGGGTGCTTCACCCGCCGCTCGACGCGGACCACCACGGTCTTGTCACCCTTGTCGGACACCACGGTGCCGGTCAGGACGCGCTTGGGCATTTCATTAACTCCTTACGCCTGAACCGACGCGTCGGCGCCGGTCTTGGCGGTGCGCTGGCACTGCAGCGTCTTGATGCGGGCGATGGTACGGCGCACCTCGCGCACCCGCGACGGCTTCTCCAGCTGGTTGGTCGCCGCCTGGAAGCGCAGGTTGAACTGCTCGCGCTTCAGCTCGGACAGCTTGGTCGCCAGCTGATCGTCGGTCTGCACCGACAGGTCTTCTCGCTTGGCCATGATCAGTCAGCCTCAACCAGGGTTTCGCCAAGGCGGGCGACCACCTTGACCTTGATGGGGAGCTTCTCCGCGGCCCGCTCGAAGGCGGTCTTGGCGATCGGACCGGGAACGCCGTCGAGCTCGAACAGGATGCGGCCGGGCTTGACCCGCGCGACCCAGAACTCCGGCGAGCCCTTGCCCGATCCCATGCGGACTTCCGCCGGCTTGCTCGACACGGGCACGTCCGGGAAGATGCGGATCCACAGGCGGCCCTGCCGCTTGATGTGGCGGGTGATCGCCCGGCGCGCGGCCTCGATCTGACGGGCGGTGATCCGCTCCGGCTCCATCGCCTTGAGGCCGAAGGCGCCGAAGTTGAGCTCCGTCCCACCCTTGGCGTCGCCATGGATGCGGCCCTTGAAGGCCTTGCGGAATTTGGTGCGCTTGGGTTGCAGCATGTCCTGTGTTCCTTAGCGCCGGTCTTCGCGCGCCGGGCGAACGCCCGAAGTCTGCGCTTCCATCATCAGCCGGTCCTGGGCGAGCGGGTCGTGACCCAGGATCTCACCCTTGAACACCCAGCACTTGACCCCGCACACGCCATAGGCGGTGTGGGCCTGGGCCTCGGCATAGTCCACGTTGCCGCGCAGCGTGTGCAGCGGCACCCGGCCCTCGCGGTACCATTCGGTCCGCGCGATCTCCGCCCCGCCGAGCCGGCCCGAGCAGGTGATCCGGATGCCCTCCGCGCCGAGGCGCAGCGCCGATTGCACCGCGCGCTTCATCGCACGGCGGAACGCGATGCGGCGCTCAAGCTGATCGGCGACGCCCTGCGCGACCAGGCGGGCATCGACCTCCGGCTTGCGGATCTCGACGATGTTGAGGCTGACTTCCGACCCGGTCATCTTGGACAGGGCGCGCTTCAGCTTCTCGATGTCCGCGCCCTTCTTGCCGATGATCACGCCCGGACGTGCGGCATAAACGGAGATGCGGCAGAGCTTCGCCGGACGCTCGATCACCACCTTGGAGATCGCCGCCTGGGGCAGCGTCTTGACGATATGCTGGCGGATCTTGAGGTCCTCCAGCAGCAGCCGGCCGTAGTCCTGGCCTTCCGCATACCAGCGGCTGTCCCAGGTCCGGTTGATCTGCAGCCGCAGACCGACGGGGTTCGACTTCTGACCCATTAGGCTTCTTCCTGCTCGCGCACGACGACGCGGATGCGGCTGAACGGCTTGACGATGCGGCTCGACCGGCCCCGCGCCCGGGTGGCGAAGCGCTTCATCGAGATCGACTTGCCGACGCTCGCCTCGGCGACGACCAGCGAGTCGACGTCGAGGTTGTGGTTGTTCTCGGCATTGGCCACCGCCGACGCGAGCACCTTGTAGACATCGTCCGCCATCCCCTTGGGGGAGAACTTGAGGATGTTCAGCGCCTGCTCGACCTTGCGGCCGCGGATCAGCTGAGCCACCAGGTTCAGCTTGCGGGCGGACCCACGGATGGTGTTGCCGACCGCGAGCGCCTCTTTGTCGCCCACACGGCGGGGTGCTGCTTCCTTGCCCATCAGCGCTTGCCCTTCTTGTCGGCGGCGTGACCCGGGAAGAAGCGCGTGGGCGCGAACTCACCGAGCTTCATTCCGACCATGTCCTCGTTGACGCTGACCGGCACGAATTTGCGGCCATTGTAGACGTTGAACGTCAGGCCGACGAAATCGGGCAGGATGGTCGAACGGCGCGACCAGGTCTTGATCGGCGCGCGAGCACCGGCGTCCTTGGCCGCCTGCGCCTTCTTCAGGAGCGACAGCTCAACGAACGGACCTTTCCAGATGGAGCGAGCCATGTTCGCTTAGCCCTTCTTCTTCGCGTGACGCGACCGGATGATGAACTTGTCGGTCGCCTTGTTGTGACGGGTGCGGGCACCCTTGGTCGGCTTGCCCCACGGAGTGACCGGATGGCGGCCGCCCGAGGTCCGGCCCTCACCACCGCCGTGCGGGTGGTCGACCGGGTTCTTGGCGACGCCGCGGGTCAGCGGACGGCGGCCGAGCCAGCGGGTGCGGCCCGCCTTGGCCAGCGTCTGGTTGCCGTTGTCCGGGTTGGACACGGCGCCAACGGTCGCCATGCAGTCCGAGCGGACGTAGCGCTGCTCGCCCGAGTTCAGGCGAACGATCACCATGCCACGGTCGCGGCCGACGACCTGGACGTAGGTGCCAGCGGCGCGCGCGATCTGACCGCCCTTGCCGGGCTTCAGCTCGACGTTGTGGACGATGGTGCCGACCGGCATCTGGCCCACTTCCATCGCGTTGCCGGGCTTCACGTCGACCTTGCGGCCGGCGATCACCTGGTCGCCCGGCGCAAGCCGCTGCGGCGCCAGGATGTAGGCTTGGCTCCCGCCCTCGTAGGTGACGAGCGCGATGAACGCCGACCGGTTGGGATCGTACTCGAGCCGCTCGACCGTTGCCGGCACGTCCCAGGTCCGTCGCTTGAAGTCGACGATCCGGTACTTCTGCTTGTGCCCGCCCGCGATGCCACGGCTGGTCACATGGCCCTTGTTGTTGCGGCCGCCCGTCTTGCGCTTGCCTTCGGTCAGCGCCTTGACCGGCTTGCCCTTCCACAGCGCCGACTTGTCGACGAGGATCAGGCCGCGGCGGGCCGGGCTCGTCGGCTTATATGCTTTGAGTGCCATCGAACTAGATCCCGCTCGTGATGTCGATCGACTGGCCCTCGGCCAGTGTCACGATCGCCTTCTTGGCGTCCGACCGCTGATAGGGCTTGCCCTTCCAGCGCTTGGACTTGCCCTTCTGGACGATCGTGTTGACGCCGGTGACCGTCACGCCGAACAGCGCTTCCACCGCCGCCTTGATCTCCGGCTTGGACGCGCCCGAAGCCACCTTGAACACCACCGCATTATGGTCGGACAGCATGGTCGACTTCTCGGTGATGTGCGGCGCCAGCACGACGTCGTAATGGCGGTTGTCCACCGCCGCTTGCGGCTGCTTAGCCATTGAACCGGGCCTCCAGCTTCTCGACCGCGGCGCGGGTCAGGACCAGCGTCTCGTGGCGCATGATGTCGTAAACGTTGGCGCCGACCGCCGGCAGCAGGTTGATGCTGCCGAGGTTCGACGAAGCGCGGGCGAACGAAACGTTCAGCGCGTCGCCGTCAATCACCAGCGCCGTCTTGCCGAAGCCGAGCTGACCCAGCTTCTCGCGCAGGACCTTGGTCTTGCCCTCGGCCACGTCGAGGTTGTCGAGGATCACGAGGTTGCCCGACTGGACCTTCGACGACAACGCCATCTTGAGGCCGAGCGCCCGCACCTTCTTGTTGAGCGAAGCGCTGAACTCGCGGGCGCGGGCGCCGTGAGCCTTGCCGCCGCCGATGAAGATCGGGGCGCGGCGATCGCCGTGCCGGGCGGTGCCGCCGCCCTTCTGCCGGCCGAACTTCTTGCCGGTGCGGTTGACGTCCGACCGCTCGCGGGTCGCGCGCGCCGGGGCGCGGCGGTTCACCAGCTGCCAGGTGACGACGCGGTGCAGGATGTCGGCGCGGGGCTCGACGCCGAACACGGCATCGTTGAGCTCCAGGTCGCCACCCGCTTGCGCGTCGAGGGTCTGAACGGAGACCTTCATCGCTTAACCTTCCGTGCTCTCGGCGGCTGGTGCGTTGTCCGCAACCTGAGGCTCACCGGAGGTGTTGTTCTGCGCCGCTTGCCGGAGCCCCGCGGGGTACGGCGCAGTGTCGTTGCGGGCGACCTTGACCGCGTCCTGCACGGTCAGCCAGCTGCCCTTGTGCCCGGGCACCGAGCCCTTGACGAACAGCAGCCCGCGATCGGCGTCCGTCCGGACGATCTCGAGGTTCTGCTGGGTCCGGTTGCGGGCGCCCATGTGGCCGGCCATCTTCTTGTTCTTGAAGACGCGGCCCGGATCCTGGCGGTTGCCGGTCGAACCGTGCGAGCGGTGCGACACGGACACGCCGTGGGTGGCGCGCAGACCGCCGAAGCCCCAGCGCTTCATCGCGCCGGCAAAGCCCTTGCCCTGGGTCACGCCCGCAATGTCGACCAGCTGGCCGGCAACGAAGTGGTCTGCCGAGAGCTCTGCGCCGACGTCGAGGAGCGCGTCCTCGGCGACCCGGAACTCGACCAGCTTGGCCTTGGGCTCGACCTCGGCCTTGCCGAAGGCGCCGCGCTGCGGCTTGGCGACGTTCTTTGCCTTGGCCGTGCCGGCGCCGAGCTGAACGGCGGTGTAGCCGTCGCGGTCGGCCTCGCGGCGGCTGACGACCTGCACGCCATCAAGCTGCAGCACGGTCACCGGCACGTGCCGGCCGTCGGGCTGAAACAGGCGGGTCATCCCCACTTTCTTCGCGATCACGCCACTGCGCATGATCCACACTCCCTCACAGAGGCCCACCACGTCGCCGCGGCGGGCATGCAGCCCATGAATGATGCGAGCCCCCGCTGGGCCATTCCTGCCGAGAGGCAGGAAGCGGGGGACGCAGACCGGATGACCCGAAGGCCGCCCGCGGTATCCCTTGTTCGTTGCTCAGCAGGACCGCTCGAGGAGCCGTTCAACCGCTGTGCGCAGGCCTTAGGCCAGTTTGATCTCCACGTCTACACCCGCGGCGAGATCGAGCTTCATCAGCGCGTCCACCGTCTGCGGCGTCGGCTGAACGATGTCCAGCAGCCGCTTGTAGGTGCGGACCTCGAACTGCTCGCGCGACTTCTTGTCGACGTGCGGCGAGCGGTTCACCGTGAACTTCTCGATGCGCGTCGGCAGCGGAATGGGACCGCGGATCAGGGCGCCGGTGCGGCGTGCCGTGTCGGCAATGTCGCCAGTGGCCTGATCGAGCACGCGGTGATCAAAGGCTTTCAGGCGAATCCGGATATTCTGCGTTTCCATGAGTCCACTACCGATGCGAAAGAGCCACCAAGCCGTTGCCGGCCCGAACAACAAGAGGCCGCACCCGCTTGTTTCTCGGTTTCCCGAGAACGGACGACCCCAACGCTAAAAGTTTGGTGACGGCGACGAATCTCCGTCTGTGGAGGCGCCTCTATAGAGGACGAGCCGTGGGATCAAGCCCTGTGCGCAGGTCGGATTGCGCGAACTTCCGCTATGGGTGGAGAGCGGATGTGCTCCAGCCCTTCTCCCCCTGCGGGAGAAGGTGGCCCGTAGGGCCGGATGAGGGGTAGCGGCGCATGGCGATCCCTCACCCTCCCACCGCTTCGCCGCGGGCCCCTCCCTCTCCCTCAACGGGAGAGGGGCTACACGTCCGCAATGGGCGTAAGCGGACCTTCTCCTTCCTGGGATCACTTGCAACAGCAAAAAGCCCGGCACTCTTGCGAGTGCCGGGCCCTTCGTTGTCCAGCGCCGCAAGGCGCTAGGACTTACTTCGTGATGGTGCCGACAACCCCTGCGCCGACAGTCCGGCCGCCTTCGCGGATGGCGAAGCGTAGGCCCTGGTCCATGGCGATCGGAGCGATCAGCTTGACGCCCAGCGACACGTTGTCGCCCGGCATCACCATCTCGGTGCCCTCCGGCAGCTGCACTTCGCCCGTCACGTCCGTCGTGCGGAAGTAGAACTGCGGACGGTAGTTGGCGAAGAACGGCGTGTGACGGCCGCCCTCGTCCTTCGACAGGACGTACACCTCGGCCGAGAAGTCGGTGTGCGGGGTGATCGAGCCCGGCTTGCACAGCACCTGGCCGCGTTCGACCTCCTCACGGCCGACGCCGCGGATCAGCGCGCCGATGTTGTCGCCGGCCTGACCCTGATCGAGCAGCTTGCGGAACATCTCGACGCCGGTGACCACCGTCTTCTTGGTATCCTTGATGCCGACGATCTCGACTTCCTCGCCAACCTTGATGACGCCGGTCTCGACGCGGCCAGTGACGACCGTTCCGCGGCCCGAGATCGAGAACACGTCCTCGATCGGCATCAGGAACGGCTTGTCCAGCGGACGCTCCGGTTGCGGGATCCATTCGTCAACCGCTTCCATCAGCTTCAGGATCGCCTGCTCGCCGATGTTCTCGTCACGGTCTTCCAGAACGGCC
>NZ_CADCWA010000006.1 GCF_902806285.1 uncultured Sphingomonas sp.
GGCGCAGGTGTGGGTGCGGTAGGCGTGCATTCGGTTCGACTTTCTTCGTTTCGTCATCCCCGCGAAGGCGGGGACCCAGCAAGGAAGAAGAAGTTCTGGGTTCCCGCGTTCGCGGGAATGACGAGCAGTGGTCGGCCGCGCGCTTCCCTTCACCCTTCCCTTTTGTCAACCCGTGCGCCTCGCGCTAGAGGCGGCGCAACATGCACATCCATCCCCTGATCACCGACACCGCCACCCTCGCCGCCTTGGCCGAGCGCCTCGCCAAGTCCCCGTTCGTCGCGGTCGACACCGAGTTCATGCGCGAGAACACTTACTGGCCGGAACTCTGCCTCATCCAGATCGCCAACAGCGAGGAAGCTGCGGCGATCGACCCGATGGCGGACGGGCTCGACCTTCAGCCCCTGTGGAACCTGCTCGTTAACAATGAGGAGGTGCTCAAGGTCTTTCACGCCGGCGGCCAGGATCTGGAGATCGTCCACAACATGACGGGCAAGACCCCGCATCCGCTGTTCGACACCCAGGTCGCGGCGATGGCGCTCGGGTTCGGCGAGCAGGTCGGCTACTCCAACCTCATCGAGTCCATGCTCGGCCATACGCTCGACAAGGGCGCGCGCTTCACCGATTGGAGCCGGCGACCGCTCGACAAGCGGCAGATCGACTATGCGATCGGCGATGTAACCCACCTCGTCACCGTGTTCCCGCGCATGGTGGGCAAGCTCAAGAAGAACGGCCGCGGCGTGTGGCTCGACGAGGAGATGGAGCGGCTGGCCGACCCTTCGTCCTTCGCCTTCGCGCCCGAGGATGCGTGGAAGCGGCTGAAGCTGCCGAGCCGCAATCCGGCGGTGCTTGGCCGTCTGAAGGCGCTGGCCGCCTGGCGCGAGACCGAAGCCCGCGCCAAGAACCTGCCGCGCGGCCGAATCGTCAAGGACGACACGCTGGCCGAACTCGCCGGCCACCCGCCCAAGACCCAGGACGGGCTCGGCCAGGTGCGCGGGCTGTCGCCGGGCTGGCGGACCAACGACATCGGTGCGCGGCTGATGGCGGCGCTGGCGGAGGCCCCGCCGCTCGGGCCGGACGAGCTGCCCGACCGCGAGCCGCGCCGCCCCGGCCTCAGCAAGGACGCCGCGCTGGTCAGCGACCTTCTGAAGCTCCTCCTCAAGATCCGCGCCAGGGAGGCGGGCGTCGCGCCCAAGCTCATCGCCCGTTCGGACGAGCTGGAAGCATTGGCGGCCGGCGTGCGCACCGGTCTCGCCATCCTCTCCGGCTGGCGGTTCGAAGAATTCGGGCGCGACGCGCTTGATCTGGTAGAAGGGCGACTCGCCTTCGCCACGGAGAACGGCAAGCTCAAGATGACCCGCGCACTGGAGAACGCCGCATGAAAAACCTGATCGGTCTCGTTCCCGCGCTGCTGCTGAGCGGCTGCGTGATCTTCCCGGTGCCTGTGCCTGTGCCGCAGGTTGCCGGGGCAGGCGAATGCCGCAACGAGGGACTGGAGCGCTATACCGATCAGCCAGCCTCTCAGCAGCTCGGCGCGGAAGTGCAGCGGATGTCGGGCGCGAGGGTGCTGCAGTGGGTCGGCTTCGACACGGCCGTAACCATGGATTACCGCCCCGAACGGGTCCGCATCCAGCTGGACAGGAACAACCGGGTTCGGTCCGCTCGCTGCGGCTAGGCGACCTCCACCTGCGGAGACAGGTTCAGCGCGAAAGCAAGCTGGCGGAAGCGCTTGGCCACGGTTTCCGAATACAACCCCTCGTCGCCCTTCCTGAGCGTCAGCACGAGATCTCCGCTACGCGGCTGCAAGGCGGTACGCCGCAGCAGGCTTGCCGTGCCGCCGCTCAGCCGCTGCGCCAGGCGGATCGCCCGGCCCCAGCGGTCGGCATGTTCCAGCACCCGTTCCTCCACCAGGGCGCCGACGGCCTGGTTGTAAGCACCGTTGCCGCCGAACGCGCTGCATAGCGCGCGCCCCAGAACGGCGCGGCCTTCAGCGTCGATCCCGACCCAGTTCCCGTGAACTCCCATGTCGACCGCCCACTCGGCGCGGAAGTCCGAGTGGGCATTCCAGGCGACATCGGCCAGGAGACAAGCGGCGAGCCTCAGCCTGGCCGCTTCCCGCGAGTCGTCCGGGAACAGCGGCGCGATCCAGCGATCAAGCAGGGCGCCGTGGTCGCCGAACCGGCCGAGCCGCTCGCCGACCTCCAGCGCGGCCGCCAGCAACGGATCCTCCCCGCGACGCTGGTCGGAAAGGTCGTCGAAGAGGATGCCTTCGCGCAGTCCGAAGGCGCTGACGGCGACTCGTGCGGGCTCCAGGACCCGGCACAGCCCGTCGAGCACGGCCGCGGCGGCCGGCAGCGTCTGCAGGCGCGAGGACGACACCCCCGCCCTGGTCCGCAGCTCGGGCAACCCCGTGGAGCGCACGACCTCCCGCAGTTCCCGCACCCGCGTAGGCGTCAGGCAATGCCCGTGCACGATCGGCAGCGGATGGCCAGTCAGCTGAAGATCGAGCTGGCCGAACGCGCGGAACGAGCCGCCGACGAGGTAGAGCGTGCCGCCCCGCGCGGTCCCCATCAACTCGGCGGGAACACCGGCCTTGAGCGACTGGGCGATCGCTCGGGCCGAGGTCTTGCCGCGTAGCCGCAGCACGCCGAGCGGCAGGGACACGCCCGTGCCGGCCTGGCCGCCCGCGACCGGGGTCAACTCCAGGCTCCCGCCACCCAGATCCGCGACGACCCCGCGAGCGTCGGGAATGGCGGAGATAACGCCCAACGCGGCGAGGCGCGCTTCTTCAGGGCCGCTGATCACTTTCGGGCGAATGCCGACGGCCGTGGCGCGCTTGATGAACTCGGCGCCGTTGCTAGCGTCCCGCACCGCGGCGGTCGCCACCGCGTGCAGCTTCTTGAGCTGCATCTCCTTGCCCAGCAGCCGGAAACGGGCGAGCGCCTCCACCGCCATGTCCATCGCCTCCCCGTCGAGCCGGCCACCGTCCGCCAGCCCGCGCCCGAGCCCGGCCATGACCTTTTCGTTGAACAGCATGGAAGGCACCCGCTCCGACCCGCCGTAAGCGACGAAGCGGACGGAGTTGGAGCCGATGTCGATGATACCGACGGGGCCGAAGGAGCGCGAGGAGGTCATGCGGTATGTGTCACCCCGGCGCAGGCCGGGGTCCCAGCGACATGGAGTGCAACCTCATGACCTGAGATCCCGGCCTTCGCCGGGATGACGGCAGCAGCCGCCCTCACCCCCCCTGGTCCAGCAGCAGCTTGGGCACCTTCTTGCCCTCCAGCGCCTGACCGCGTCCGGACAGCGACGGGTTGGTCATGAAATAATGGTGGAGGTTGAAGCTCTTCTTGCCCGGCCTCACCCGCGTGTAGTTGCCGTCCGCGTCGAGCGTCCAGCTCTGCTCATTGTCGATGAGATTGGCGACCATCACCTGGTCGAGCACCTGGGCGTGGACGGTCGGGTTCTCGATCGGCACGGCGGCCTCGACGCGGCGGTCGAGATTGCGCGGCATCCAGTCGGCGGAGGAGATGAACACCCTGGCCTTGCGGTTCGGCAGGCGCGCGCCGTTGGCGAAGGCCCAGATGCGGCTGTGCTCCAGGAAGCGGCCGACGATCGACTTGACCCGGATGTTGGCCGACATGCCGGGCACGCCGGGACGCAGGCAGCAGATGCCGCGAATGATGAGGTCGATCGACACGCCCGCCTCGCTCGCCTCGTAGAGCTTCTCGATCACCTGCCCGTCGACCAGGCTGTTCATCTTGGCCCAGATCGCCGCCGGCCTGCCCGCCCGGGCATTGGCGATTTCCGCGTCGATCAGACCGGTCAGCTTCTCCCGCAGGCCGCGCGGGCTCAAGGTGATGAGTTCCAAGCCTTTCGGGGGCACATAGCCCGAGATGTAATTGAACAGCTTGGCCGCATCGCGCGCCGCCCGGCGCGAGGCGGTGAAGAAGCTGAGGTCGGTGTACACCTTGGCGGTGGTCGGGTGGTAGTTGCCGGTCCCGAAGTGGCAGTAAGTGCGAAAAATCTCCCCCTCGCGCCGAACCACCATGGAGACCTTGGCGTGGGTCTTCCACTCCACGAACCCGTAGACGACCTGGACCCCGGCGCGCTCCAGCCGCGAGGCCCACAGCAGGTTCTGCTCCTCGTCGAACCGCGCCTTCAGTTCGACCACCGCGGTCACCGACTTGCCGGCCTCCGCCGCGGCGACCAGCGCGTCGATGATCGCCGACTGCTTGCCGGCCCGATACAGCGTCTGCTTGATGGCCACCACGTCCGGGTCGCTTGCCGCCTGGCGCAGAAACGCGACCACCACCTCGAAGCTCTCGTACGGATGGTGGACGAGAATGTCCTTGGCGCGGATCGCCGCGAAGCAGTCGCCGCCATGCTCGGCGATGCGCTCGGGAAAACGCGGCTTGTACGGCGGGAACTTGAGCTCCGGCCGGTTCTCTTCCACCAGCTGGCCGAGGTCGGCGATCCCGATGAAGCCGCCGCTTTCCGCGATGATGGCGTGCTCCGCGTCGAGGCCGGAGCGGACCAGCCGTTCGAGGTCGTCCGGCGTACCCGCCGAGAACTCCAGCCGGATCACCCGCCCGCGGCGGCGCTCCTTGAGCGCAGTGCGGAAGTGGCGGACCAGATCCTCGGCATCCTCCTCTATCTCGATGTCGCTGTCGCGCAGCACCCGGAACGCGCCCGCGCCGATCAACTTGAAGCCGGGGAACAGCAGGTCGAGGTGCGCCGCCACCACCCAGTCGATGCTGATGAAGCGCGCCTGCTCGCCCGGAATGCGGATGAAGCGGGGAATGGAGGCGGGGATCATCACCACCTCGTCGACCGTCTCCCCGTCGGACGGATCGATCATCGAGAAGACCAGGGAGAAGCCGCCGTTGGGAATGAACGGGAAAGGATGCGACGGGTCGATCGCCTGCGGGGTCAGCACCGGCAGCATCTGCTTGGCGAACCAGTCGCGCAGCCAGGCGCGCTCCTCCTCTTGGAGGTCGTCCGGGGTGATCACGGCGAGCCCACGTTCCGCCAGCAAACGCGACAGCTCGCCCCAGGCGCGCTGCTGCTCGCCGGCGAGCGCGTCAGCCTCCCGGCTGATCGCGGTCAATTGCTGGGTTGGCGTCAGCCCGTCGTAGGACGCTTCCTCCACGCCTTCGAGCTGCTGTTCCTTGAGGCCCGCCACGCGGACCATGAAGAACTCGTCCAGGTTGGTGCCCGAGATCGACAGGAAGCGCAGCCGTTCGAGCAGCGGATGGGTGCGGTTCGCCGCCTCTTCCAGGACCCGCCGGTTGAACGCCAGCCATGACTGTTCGCGGTTGAAGGTGCGGACCACCTTGTTCGCCGAAGCAGGCGCCTTTGACCGTTTGATGTCGGTCGGGGCGTTCATGGACACTCTCCCTCGATCAGACCCGCTTGCGCCAGCGCACGCCGAACGGTTGGCAGCGTCAATCGTGCCCGCTCGGCGATCGCGAAGCCGTCGACGGCCTGGACCACCCGCTCCGCCGTCCAATAGTCGCGGGTGACCCGGGCGGCGGCGTAGCGCAGCGGCTCGTCGGGGAGGTGCAGGCCGCGGTCCGCGAACAGCCGGCGGATCAGCGCCGCGAACAGCCGGTCGTCGGGCTCGCCGATGCGAACGGCGGGCGTGACCGCCAGCCGCGTCCTGAGGTCCGGCAGCTTCGGCGTCCACTCGGGCGGCACGCGGTCGGCAACCATCACCAGCGGCCGGCCGCTCTCCTGCGCCCCGTTCCAGGCATGGAACAGCGCCTCCTCATCATGCCGCTCGGCATCGTCGAACAGCCGGCCGCCGACCCGCTGGACGAAGCTCCGCGCCAGCAGCGAACGGCCCGACCGGCGCGGCCCGGTCAGGATCGTCGCCTTGACCGGCCAGGTCGACCAGCGTCCGAAATGCGTCACGGCCTCGCGGTTGGCGTCGGCGATGATGAACCGGCTCTCGTCGCTCCCTTGCGGCCAGTCCAGCGGGAGCGCGAACTGGTCGGCGCGCTTCATCAGCCCGTCGTGCCCGGAGCAGGCTGCGGAGCCGCCGGCTGCGGCGCGGGCGCCGGTGGCGTGGGCGGCGGCGGCGCGACCGGCTGAGGGCGGGGCTGGACGTAGCCGGTGATGCGGAACACGCCGGTCGCCGTATCCGACTGCCACCCGCGGGCCGCCAGCGCCGCCTGCAGCTGGCCGGGGGAGCCGCGATAGTTCACCACCAGCACCGTTGAGCCGATCTCCTGCACGCCCGTCACGCCGGGGATGGAGCGGAGCCAGCCGACCGGGGAGTAGGGGCTGGTCACCACCACCTGGATCGGCCGGAAGGTCCGCGCGGCCGCCTGCGGTTTCTCGGCTTCGGTCTCTTCCTCATCCGATGGCGGAGGCGGCGGGGGCTCCGGCACGATCAGGCTAGGGTCCGGGGCCAGCTGACCGGCCGCCAGCCAGCGGGTGAACAGCGCATCCATCTGCTGGACGCCCTCCGCCATCATCCCCGGCACGCCCGCGCTGTTCGCCGCGCGCAGGGTGAAGGTGCCGAGCGGCTTCTTGTCGGGCCCGATGTAGCCGATAAAGGTCGCGGCGGCAGGTCCTCCGGGGAACAGCCGCCGCAGCCGCACCTCGGCCGTCAGCACGTCAGCCGCGCCGTACAGGTCGATGAGGTTGCGCCACCAGTCGCGGCCCGGCCGCGCGGTCTGCGCGGCGTTGATCAGCA
>NZ_CADCWA010000007.1 GCF_902806285.1 uncultured Sphingomonas sp.
TCGGTTTCGCTGACCGAGCGGGCGATGTCGTAGGCGCCGGTAAGCGACCAGCGCCAGCGGTCCTTCTGCCCATTGAACGCGACCCCGAGATGGCCCGACAGCGTGTCCGTGTCGCGGGCGAGCGGGTCGCCCAGGGCGATCAGCGACGGGCCGAGCAGGGAGCGTCCGTCCGACCGCTCGACCTGGGCGTCGAAGGTGGAGGACACGTCGCGCAGCAGGGTGCGGTTGTGGGTCGCGCCGACGCGGGCCAGGCGGCGCTCGCCGACGAGGGTGCGGAACGGGCGCGGGTCGATCGCGCCGGGGGTCGCCGGATCGAAGCGGAGATCGCGCTCGGCCTCGGTCAGGGCGCTGTCGCCCTCGACCCGAGCGTTGAGGGTGGTGCGGCTGGCTTCCCCGATCAGCAGCCGGGTGAGGTCGCCCTCCCCGCCCAGGCTGCCGCCGCCGGTCGGCACCGTCGTTTCCACGCGGGCAACCGTCGAGCGGAAACGCGGGCGCAGCACGATGTTCACCACCCGCTGGTCGGCGCGGTAGCCGTATTTGAGCGCGACCTCTTCCGGCAGGATGTCGAGCCGCAGAATGGCCTCGGGCGGCAGGTCGCGGACCTCGCGAAAACCCGAAATGCGGCGGCCGTTGAGCAGCACCACCGGCTGCCCGCCGCCGCGGCCGCGGCTGCTGCCCAGCTGCGGGCCAAGCGCGTCGAGCAGCTCGGACACGGACGCGGCGCCATAGGCGCGGATGTCGCGGGCGTTCAGCCGGTTCTCCGGGGGGATGTCGCCGATGACGGCGTTCGGATCGCGGCGGCCGACGACCACGATCTCCTCGGCGTCGGCCTCCTCCTCCGGGAGGTCGCCCTGGAGCGGCGCGGGCTGAGCGACCGCGGCCGGGCTGAGCCCGAGCAGCGCGAGCGCAGCGCCGCACAGGAGGAGCTTAGGCCGGATCATGTGCCAGCGGCTGGCGGCGATCGGCTGAACCGTTGATGACGAGGGAACCTGTGCAGCTCCTTCCTCTTGGCGGACGTGGCGCGAAGCGCCGGAGGGGTTTCGGAGTTCGCCGACTGACCCCTCTGTCGTGCTGCGCACGACATCTCCCCCAAGGGAGAGGAGCTAGGGAGTCCGGTCCAGCACTTGCCGGATTTTGCCCGCAAGCTGGGCGATGGTGAAGGGCTTCGATATGAGCTCGACCTCGTCCTTCAGCCGCCCGTCGCGGGTCATCGCGTTGCGGGCGTAGCCGGTGGTGAACAGCAGGCGGACCTCGGGATAGTGCTCCCGGATCGCGGCGGCGAGTTCGACGCCGTCCATTTCCGGCATCACCACATCGGTGAAGACCAGCCGCGTTCCCGGGTGCTCGTGAAGGCAGCGCAACGCCGCGGCGCCGTTCGATGCGTGGATCACCGTATAGCCCAGCTCACGCAGGGCGCCGACGCTCATCAGCCGGACGTGCTCCTCATCCTCGACCGCGAGGATCAGCTCGTCGGGACGGCCGCGGGGGAGGGTTTCGAGCTGGCCGGACGAGGCGGCGGGAACATCGGCATCGGGCCCGCGGTACCGCGGCAGGTAGATGCGGACGGTCGTTCCGCGGCCGACCTCCGAGTAGATCTTGAGGTGCCCGCCCGACTGCTTCACGAAGCCGAACACCTGCGGCAGGCCGAGGCCGGTGCCCTTGCCGACCTCCTTGGTCGTGAAAAAGGGCTCCAGCACCCGCGCCTGCACGTCCGGCGCCATGCCATGGCCGGTGTCGCCGATGGCGATCAGCACATATTGGCCCGCAGCGATGTCCGGACTGGCGCCCGCGTGATCCGAGGCCAGGTCGCAGTTGGCGGTCTCGATGGTGAGCTGGCCGCCGTCGGGCATGGCGTCGCGGGCGTTGACCGCAAGGTTGAGGATCGCGCTTTCGAGCTGCGCGGGATCGGCGAACACCCGCCACAGGCCGCCGGCCAGCACGGTTTCCAGCCTGATCGCACCACCGATGGTGCGGTGCAGCAGCTCGGACATCTCCGCCACCAGCGTGTTGGCGTCGACCACCGTCGGGACCAGCGTCTGCCGGCGGGAGAAGGCGAGCAGCCGCTGGGTCAGCTCCGCCGCCTTGGTCGCGCCTTTGAGCGCTTGCTCGATCAGCCGCTTCAACCGCGCGACGTCATCCGTGTGGCGGGCGAAATCGAGGCTGCCGATCACCACCGCCAGCATGTTGTTGAAGTCGTGCGCGATGCCGCCGGTAAGCTGCCCGACGGCTTCCATCTTCTGCGCCTGGAACAGCTGCTCCTCGGCCTGGCTGCGGGCCGCGATCTCCTCGCGCAGCCGGGCGTTGCTGCGATTGAGCTGGGCGGTGCGCCGCCGCACCTGGTCGTGCACTCGGCCGACCACCTGCTCCGCCTGCCAGGCGAGCGCGGCGGCCAGGAGCGAGATAGCGGTGCCCGCAAGCAGCACGAACGGCCATAAACGGGTGGGCGAGCTGCCTTGGAAGCCAGGCGCCGCGGCGAGCCGGATCGTCAGCTTCCGGCCGCCAAGCTCCAGCTGCTGCGACCTGGATTGGCCTTGCCGGGCGGCAGGGACCGGACTTGCAAACAGCAGGTTGCCGGGCCGTGGCTCCCCATCGAAGATGCTCACATGGACATGCTCGAACTCGGCGCCTTTGAACAGCGGGCCGAACAGGTCGGGCCCGCGCAACGGAGTGTAGACCCACCCGGGGAAGCTGCTGGCCGCTATGCTGCCGCCGGGCGTAAGTGGCGCGTAGATCAGGAAGCCGGGCTGCTTGAACTTCTCGATCTCCTGCACGAGCAGGACGCGGCCGCTCATCGCCGACTGTCCGTTCACCCGACTTCGCAGCATGGCTTCGCGGCGGGTGGCTTCGCTCATCATGTCGAAGCCGAGCGCGGCCCGGTTCCGGCGGTTCAGCGGCTCGATGTAGAGAATTGCGGAATAGCTGTCCCGCTCACCTTCGGGCCAGTGCCGGACCGTCTGGCCGGGCGGTGAGCCTGCCTCAGCGATCCTGGCCTCGATCTCCCGCTTGGTCGGCGCATAGGCGGCGAACCCGATGCCGAGCGTGCCCTGATAGCTTTGCGCAAGGCGCAGGCGCTCGACGAAGCTGCGGAACTCGGCACCGGTGACCCTGCCACTGGCATTGAACAGGCCGGCGGTCCCCCGAAGCAAGGCAAGCTTGAGCTGATAAGTCGCCTCCACGCTCTTGCGGGCACGCTCCGCCAGCGCGTTGAAGCGCGCTTCGGAACGCTCCGCGTCCGTACGCTCCAGCTGCCAAGCCGTCAGCACGGTGAGGAGCAGCCCGAGGAGCAGGATCAGCAGGGGAAGAACATTGGGACGCAACTTCACGGGCGGACTACAGGCCTCTTGTCAGCACTTCGTTCGGACCGGTCGGTAGCCGAACCCCCTTATTGACCGGCGCATCGGGCCGGCTATGGCAAGCCGCTTGAAGATCGGCGTCCTCACCTTTTACCGTTGCATCAACTACGGCTCCTTCTGGCAAGCCCGGGCGCTTGTCGAGGGGCTGCGTGCGCGCGGTCACGACGCGGTGTTGCTGGATCACCACAGCCGGGAGGTGACCTGGGCCGAGTGGCGCTGCGCCTTTCAGCCGACCCTGCCGCAGCCCACCGCGCGCAGCGACTTCCGCCAGTATGCGAGCAAGGCGCGGCGCTTTTTCGAAGCGTTTCGCCTCCTGCCGCAGAGCCGGCCCTTCGCGCTCAACGACCCGCACGGCTCCGAGCGGTTCGACCTGGTCGTGGTCGGCAGCGACGAGGTGTGGAACCTCCATCACCCCTGGTACGGCGGCAAGAGCATCTTCTACGGCGAGGGTCTCAATGCCGAGCGGGTGATCTCCTTCGCCGCGAGCTTCGGCAATTATTCCTGCCATTGGGGCATCGACGAGCGCTGGGCGGAGCGGTTGAAGCGGTTCGACCGGCTGTCGGTGCGGGACGAGAACAGTTATTGGCTGGTGCGCGGCTCGACGGGCATCGAGCCGGAGCTGGTGCTCGACCCGGTGCTGCAGTTCCCGGAGGTTGGGCGGGTGGAGCCGCTGATCCGGCCCGAGCCTTACCTGCTCCTGTACGGGCACGGCTTTCCCGACTGGTACGCACGCGAGGTCCGCTCGGCGGCCGACCGCGACGGGCTGCGGCTGGTCAGCATCGGCTACCGCAACGGGTTCGCCGACGAGCAGTGGATCGGCGCCGGACCGTTGGAGTTCGCGCGGGCGGTGGCCGGGGCGAGCGCGGTGGCGACCAACTTCTTCCACGGCTGCGTGTTCGCGCTGCTGACCGGCAAGCCGTTCGCGGCGGTGTCCATGCCTTATCGGCACAACAAGCTGCGCGACCTCACCGCGGCGCTGGCCGCCCAGCACCATCTGGTGAGCGAGGAGAGCGGCGGGGCCCAGGTGCGCGAGCTGCTGCGGGCGCCGCTGATCGACCCCATTCACGAGAGCATCGCCCGGCTGCGCGGGCGGTCGACCGCCTACCTCGATGCCGCCGTCGCCTGAGCCCGCGGTCAGCCCGCGCGAGATGGTCGCGTCCGGGCTGTGCATCGGCTGCGGCAGCTGCGCCTCGGCCGAGCCCCGCGCGGCGATGGGGTGGAACCGCTACGGGCAGCTCGAGCCGACCGGGCCGCGCGAGTGGATGAGCGGGCGGAGCACGGACCTGGCGCGCCGCTGCCCCTTCTCGCCGTCCGCAGTTGACGAGGATGTGATCGCCGCCGAGCGCTTCCCTGCTCCGGCCGACGCGCGGCTCGGGCGGTTGGAGGCCTGCTATGTCGGCCACGCGGCCGAGCCCGGCTACCGCGAGAACGGCAGCTCGGGCGGCCTCGTAAGCTGGGTCGCGGCGGAGCTGCTCCGCACCGGCGCGGTAGACGCGGTCGCGCACGTCGTGCCCGCCGACCCGCACGGCGAGGGCCGGTTCTTCCGCTTCCGCCTGTCCCGCAGCGTCGGCGAGCTATTCGAGGGCGGCAAGTCGCGCTACTATCCGGTGGAGCTGTCGGCCGTGCTGCGCGAGATCCGCGAGACGCCGGGCCGCTACGCGATCGTCGGCATCCCCTGCTTCATCAAGGCGGTGCACCTCGCCCGCCGCGCCGAGCCGGTGCTGGGGACAAGGATCACCCACACGCTGGGCCTGTTCTGCGGCCACATGAAGAGCGCGCGCTTCGTCGAGAGCTTCGCCTGGCAGCTGGACGCGCCGATGCGCCGGGTGCGCGCGGTCGACTACCGCATCAAGGACGCGGGCCGGCCGGCCAACTGGTACCGCGCGCACCTGACCTTGGATGACGGCAGCGCCCGGGCGGAGGATTGGTGGCACCTGGCCGACGGCGACTGGGGCGCGGGCTTCTTTCAGAGCGCGGCGTGCAACTGGTGCGACGACGTGGCGGCGGAGACGGCCGACATCAGCTTCGGCGACGCGTGGGTCGAGCCCTACAGCTCGGACGGGCGCGGGACCAACGTTGTGGTGACCCGCTCCCCTGCCCTCGCGGCCATGTTGCGGGAGGGGATTGAGGACGGACGGCTGGCGCTGGAGCCGGTGAGCGCGGACTTCGTCGCGGACACCCAGGCGGCGGGCTTCCGCCATCGCCGCGAGGGCCTGGCCTATCGGCTGGCGCGGCGGCGGCGCGGGCCGGTGCGGCCGATCAAGCGGGTTGCCCCGAGCCGCGCGGGACTGCCGCTTCGCCGCAGGCTCGTCTACCGCATGCGCGCCGCGATCGCCCGCTGGAGCCACCGGCTGGCCTGGCTCGCCCACGCCTTCGACGCGCCCGCAATCTACACGGGCTGGGCGCGGCGCGTCCTGCGTATCTACCAGGGGCTCACCTGGTCGAACGGCCGCTGGGGCGCGTTCTTCGACCGGCTGTTCGGATCAGCCGCGAAGAGCTGAGCCGGCCGCTCCGGAAGTCAGGCGCGCGTCCTCCCGGTCGAGGGCGACCAGCGAGCTTCCCTTCGTCTCCCGCATCACCAGCGCGGCCCCGAGACTGACCACCGCCGCGCCCGCGATGTACAGCGCGATCGGCAGCCAGTCGTCATACTGGCGCAGGAGCGCGGTGCCGATCAGCGGCGCCCAGGAGCCGGCGACGATCGCGGTCACCTGATAGCCCAATGACACGCCCGAGTAGCGCATGCGGGTCGGGAACATCTCCGTCATGATCGCCGGCTGCGAGGCGTACATCAGCGAGTGCACCGCTAGGCCCAGCATGATCGCCAGGAGGATGGCGGCAGTCTGCCCGGTGTCGAACAGCGGAAAGGCGAGGAACGGCCAGGCGACCGTGAGCGCCGCGCCTGCGATGTAGACCGGCTTGCGGCCGAGCCGGTCGGCAGCGGCGCCCACTGCGGGGATCGCCAGCACATGCAGGACGTGCGCCGCGAACAGCAGCGTCAGGATGCGCGTCGTGTCGACGCCGCGGTGGTTGAGGTAGGTGATCGAGAAGGTGACCACCATGTAGTAGAGGATGTTCTCACCGAAGCGCAGGCCCATGGCGGTGAACACCCCGCGCGGGTAGCGGCGGAAGACCTCAGTCAGGCCATAGCCCTGGGCGGCCTCCTGCTCGGCCTGCTCGCGCGCCGCCTTGAAGATGGGCGAGTCCGAGACCTGGGTGCGGATGTAGTAGCCGATGCCGACGATCACGACCGACAGCCAGAAGCCGATGCGCCAGCCCCAGGCGAGGAACTCCTCTTCCGGCAGGGTGGCGGAGAGCAGCAACAGGACCAGCGTGGCG
>NZ_CADCWA010000008.1 GCF_902806285.1 uncultured Sphingomonas sp.
CCGGTGTAGTGTGGGACGCGGCGTCGTTTCATAGATGCCGGGCCAAAATGTTGTTGAAAGGTTGCGCGCTGAGCGCAGCGGAAGAGTCGCGTGTTCCTCCAACTGCTGGTGTCGCGCTGCTTCCGGAGGTCATCTTCAATCAGGAGGGGAAGCTTGCAGCGATTCGTTTGCGCAAGTTTTTAAGAGGCGATATCGAACCTGCCCAATGCGGGCGCGTGCACGGTCAGCTCTTGGACCATCTCCAAAAGACATGGGGCTCTCCCATGGCAAGTTCGTCGAATAAGCATGGAAAACCAAAGGGCCGCGAGGTCTCGCCTAGTGCCGATGACGCGGCGGTGATCGGCAGAGAAACTTTCCATGTCCAGCCTGACGGCCGTCAGATCATTCTCCTGTCCAGTTACATCGGCCCAACGGACTCCGCGCCCGCAGTATGCCACCTAAGCATCTACTATCGGGGACCTAAGAGCTTGCAGCCGCCGCCGGAGGAGCGGCCTCATCCCTTGAAGAACTGGTACTAGTTGTCGCCCCGTCGAGCTTGCCCTAGCCGCAACGCTAGTGACCTCCATGAACTCGTTCTAGCGTATATACGTTGGCACGAGGCAAAGGACACAGTTGCTGTTCCCCCTGAAGCGCATCCGTCCAGCGCGATGAATAGTGTTCTTATGCTCTCCTCTGTCCACCAAGGAAGCTCAGAAGGTCCTCGCTAAATCGCTCCTTGTGGGTAATCATGAGTCCATGCGGCGCACCTTGGTATTCAATCAGTTCCGCTCCAGCGATCCCACGTGCCGCCGCGCGGGCGGTAGCATCAATCGGAGCATCGGTATCGCCCGTGCCGTGCACCACTAAGGTCGAGACGTTGAACGCCGGCAGGTCGGGACGGAAGTCCGTCCGGCCGAACGCCTCCCGGGCGGCGAGTAGCGGGTGAAGGCCCGCCTGCATGCCCATTCGCCACGCCCAATCAACAGTGGCCTGACTTACCGGATGCGAGATCGCGCCTACGCCGAAGTGGTTCTTGTAATACGTGCGGAAGAAATCTGCCCGATCGTTCTTCAGTTGTGCGGTTTGCTTGTCGAAGCTTTCGGGATCGTAGCCTTGCGGATTGTCGTCTGCCCTGAGCAGGAGCGGCACGACTGGCCCGACCAGCACCGCCCCGGCAATGCCACGACCGGCGTGCCGCGACATGTAGCGCGCGACCTCGCCGCTTCCCATGGAGAAGCCTACCAAAGTCACGTCCGCTTCCGCACCTAGCGCGCTCATTACGTCCGCAAGATCATCGGCGAAGGTGTCGTAGTCATAGCCGCGCCATGGCTGGTCGGACCGCCCGAAGCCTCGGCGATCATAGCTGATAGCGCGGTAGCCCGCATTGGCCAGCGTCCACACCTGGTAATCCCAGAGGTCCGCATTCAGCGACCAGCCGTGCAGCAGCACAACCGGGCGACCCTCGCCCCAATCCTTCACGTAGAGGCGGGTGCCGTCACGCATGTCGATCATGGGCATGGAGGTGGCTCTCCTAGCAGCAAGATGATGCAAACCTTAGGAAGGGAGCAGGGTTCCGCCACTTGCCGCGGCTCGTTTCGCAGCCAAGTGAGATTTGCTTTGTACCTCGTTGAACGAGCAGCTGACTCGAGCTCAAGCCTTTAACGAGCCGCAAGAGCAAGAAGTTGAATGTCCGCTTTCCACCCATAGCGGACATTCAGGCTGAAGGTTCGCTTCTGACCCAGTGCGGACATTCGCCGAACAGCGTGTATCGCTGGCTCCAGCGTTAAACGGAGCGGATGACAATGGTCGATCTCGCCACACCTAATCTTCCGTCTCGGGACTTCGACGTCACCACCCGTTTTTATAGGGCGTTCGGCTTTGTGCAGACGTGGCGCGACGCCGGATGGATGATTCTCAAGCGCGGCGACTTACTCGTGGAGTTCTTCCGCGATCCCGAACTCGACCCCGCCAAAAGTTCCTTCGGCTCATGCTTCAGAATGCAGAACGTGAACGATTTTTTCGAAGCCGTTCTCGCCTCCGGTGTGCCGGAACAAGCAGTCGGTTGGCCGAGAGCCCACCGGCCCAAACGAGAGGACTGGGGTGGGCTAGTAGGCGCCGTCATCGACCCCGACGGAAGCTTGATCAGGCTCGTTCAGGCACCGGACTGAGAGTCCGCTTTCCACCCAAAGCAGACATTCAGGCTGGAGGTCTGAGTTCGACCGGTTGCGAGCATCCGTGGAGGTCACCTCCAGCGTTCCATAAGGACAGCTTGGCCCCACCGGGTATCCAGCGGGCCATCTACAATCGTGAAGCCCGCATGCTCGTAAGCCCGAATTGCTCGCCCGTTACCGGGGTGCGGGTCCGTGCCGATCGCGGGGACGCCTGCCGAGAACAGCTGCTCGCAATGTGCACTAACAAAGGCACGACCGTGGCCGCAGCCGAGTAGGTCCGGCTCCCCGATGTACTGGTCGATGCCGCGTGATCCTTGCGGCAGGTGTGCGAACGGGTGCTGCGTCCAATCATGCGGACTATAGTCCTGAGCGTAGGCGAATGGGCTACCCTCATGGTCGACTATCCACATGGCCACGCGAGGATCGGCAAGCACCTCTTCAGGGTCTTCGTCCTCTGGCGCGCCCCACCATTCCACGACATGCGGCCGAACTCGCCAGCGCCTCAGGAGCGAGACGTCAGCTCTGGTAACCGGACGAAAGCGGTAAGCGAACATCCGGAGCTTCTACCTATCGATGCCCCCTCGAGCCAAATGCCTAGGGCGCCTAGTGTCCCCTTTCGACCCATTGCAGACCTAATCGCTTGAGGTCTGCCCCAAACGCATTGCGGACACTAACCGTCAGTCGCGTGGCCATGCTCGTGTTGGTGGTTCTGCTGCCATCTCGCGCGTAGCTTCATCGGCAGGATCGATGTCGATGACGTGGCGAGCCGCGAACGGAAGTTCGATGCCGCTCCAGAATCATCGTTCTCTTCTATGGCGAAAGGGTCGTTGTCGAGGATCCCGAGATAGTGTTCTCCGACCCTTTCACGGACGAGCACCCACATGCGCTCGACCGCAACAGGCTCCTCGTCGTTGTCTACCGCGATACGAAAGATTAGCTTAGCTAGGTCGCCGGGCTGGAGCGCCTCGCGTCGCTCCACATGAGGTAGCCAGAACGTCTCGGGCGCTTCGCTATGAAGAGCCTCACCGTCCTCTAAGCACCAGCCGTCCTGGTCGAAGTCTGGTTCTCTCATGCGAGGACGTTTACGCAATGCTCTGTCTGCCTTCCACCCATTGCGGAGGTTCCGATCGAACGTCTGAGTTTGACCCGAAGGGGACATTTGCAGATGCGGCCAAATCGACATGACGTAGCCCCTGTGTGGGGAGTTATGTGGGGAAATGAGGCCTCTGACCAATATTATCGCCGTTAGCACAATGACTTAGGTAGGCTGAAAGGCGGACACCCCATCCGCCAAGTCCGCCGATGCCTTTCGCCACCTCACCTGCCGGCCTCCCCGGCTCTGCCAGGGAGCTGCAGTTTGTCGGTTTGTCGAAGCGAGCTTGGCAAACGTGCCCTCAGGCCCTTTCGCTACATTTGTAACGTAGGGGATTGCGGGATGGGTAAAGGATTGCTGTTGGTGTCGGCGGCGGCGCTGGGGCTTGGTTCGCCGGGCTTGGCTGCGGCGCAGCAGCCGGTTGCCGGCGAGCAGGCGCCTGCCGGGCAAGGGCCTTCCAGCCGCCGCTCGACTTATGACGCCGCCTTTTTCGTTCCTTACGCGCCGCGCACCGCGCTGGACATCGTTCGCCGCGTGCCCGGCTTCGGCCTGGAGCTGGGCGACAGTGAGGTGCGCGGCTTCGCGGGCGCCGCCGGCAACGTCGTGATCAACGGCGCGCGGCCCAGCTCCAAGTCGGAGTCGCTCGACACGCTGCTTGCCGGCATTCCGGCCAACCGCGTGGTGCGGGTGGAGGTCGGACCGGGCGACCTCTACGGAGCCGAATACAGCGGCAGGAGCCAGGTGCTGAACGTGGTCCTCTCAGCCCAGGGAGGTGTGGACGGCAACCTGACCGCGAAAGGCCGGCGGATCTGGACCGGCTACCTCAACACGGACATTTCCGGCTCGGCCCTGATCAAGCGCGGCGCGTCGAGCATCAACCTGTCGGCGGGAACCGGCCGCGACCGCCAGGTCGAGGAGGGCTTCGACGAGCTTACCGACGGGCAGACCGGCGAACTGCTGGAGTATCGGGCCAAGACCAACCGCTACTTCGAACGCGACCCCTACCTGTCCGCCAGCTGGGCGCTCGAGCGAGCCTCGGACAATGCCGTTCGCCTCAACGGCCGCTGGCAGCCGAGTCGCTTCGACCTCGAGCAGGAGAACCGCGTTTCCCCGGCGGCCGGTCCCGAGCACGACGACAGCCTGTTGCAGCGGTATCGAACGCCCGTCTTCGAGGTGGGCGGTGACGTCACCCGGCCGCTTGCCGGCGGCGCGCTCAAGTTCGTCGGGCTGGCCACCCGCCGCAAGCGCAACAACTTCGACGCCTATGTCGCTCGCGACGGCCTGCTGGCCGGTGACGCGGATGTGATCGGCGGCTTCGAGCAGACGCAAAAGGCGCGGCTCAACGAAAGCATCGGGCGAGTGAGCTGGAACCGCCCGGACCTGCTCGGCTTCTCGTTTGAAGCGGGCGGCGAGGCGGTGCTCAACACGCTCGACTACAATCTGCTGCTGTTCGCGCTCGACGAGAATGCCGACCGGGTCCGGATCGATCTCCCGCTGGACGACGCCGGTGTCAAGGAGAAGCGGGCCGAGGCCTATGTCAATGTCGGACGCAACCTGTCGCCCGAGCTGCGGATCGACGGCGGGCTCAGCTTCGAGCTGTCGCGCCTTACCGTTACCGGCGACACGGAAGCGGAGCGCACGCTGCGCTTTCTGAAGCCCAACGTGGCCGTCGACTGGAAGCCGGGCGGCGCGTGGCACGCCCGCCTGTCGGTGCGGCGCACGGTGGCGCAGCTGGATTTCTTCGACTTCATCAGTGTCGCCGAGCTGTCGAACGACCGGGTCACGGGCGGCAATGCCAACCTGTTGCCGCAGCGTGCCTGGGAGGTGCGGGCCACGGTCGACAAGGCAATCCTCGGCGACGGGCTGGTCAAGCTGGACTTCGGCATCGACCGGATCAGCCAGCTGCAGGATCAAATCCTCACGGAGGAAGGATTCAGCGCCCCGGGCAATCTCGGCACGGGCAAGCGCCGCTTCGTGTCGCTCAACGTCGACGCGCCGCTCGACCGCTTGGGGCTGGCCGGCACCCGGATGAAGCTCAATGGTCAGCTCCAGAAGACCCGCGTATTTGATCCCATCTCGGGCCAAGTTCGCAATTTCAGCGGATTCTTCCCGGACTGGGAATGGAGCATCGACCTCCGCCGCGACGTCGGCCGCTTCTCCTACGGCCTGGTGGTCAGCCACCGCGACCGTTTCAGCTTCTTCCGGGCTGACGAGATCGACACCAACCTCAATGGCGGCCCCTACGCCACGGCCTTCCTCGAATACCGTCCCTCTCCCCGCACCTCGGTCGAATTGGACGTGGACAATCTCCTCGACACCACAGGCGAGCGGGAACGACAGTTCTTCTTTCCCAACCGCTCGGCCGCCGAGCCGGCCGCCTTTGAGCGGCGGGTGCGGAACCGCCACGTCAGCTTCGGCTTGACTCTGAAGCAGAGCTTCGGCGGCGGCGCTGGCGGGGGTGGCGCGAAACCCTGAGCGGCGATAGAGGGCGCTCCATGCTGAAGACGCCCGAAGCCGCCCGGAGCCACGAGCCCGCCGTCCTGCCGTTCGACTGGCAGGACCCGTTCGGGCTGGACGAACAGCTGAGCGATGAGGAGCGGCTCGTCCGCGACACGGCTGAAGGTTACGCGCGGGAGCAGCTGCAGCCGCGGGTCACCGACGCCTATCTGGACGAGAGTTTCGACCGCGAGATCCTGCGCGAGATGGGCGCGCTCGGCCTGCTCGGCGCTACCATCCCGGCCGAGTATGGCGGCGCGGGGCTAGGCTACGTCAGCTACGGCCTGATCGCCCGCGCGGTGGAGCGGGTCGACAGCGGCTATCGCTCGGCCATGTCGGTGCAGAGCTCGCTCGTCATGTACCCGATTCACGCCTACGGGTCGGAGGAGCAGCGGCGGAAATATCTGCCCGACCTCGCCGCGGGCGAACTGGTCGGCTGCTTCGGTTTGACCGAGCCCGACGCGGGTTCCGATCCCGGCGGCATGCGGACGCGGGCGGAGAGAACGGCTGGCGGGTACCGGCTGAGCGGGTCCAAGATGTGGATCACCAACTCGCCCATCGCCGACGTATTCGTCGTGTGGGCGAAGTCGGACGCACACGGCGGCAAGATCCGCGGCTTCGTGCTCGAGCGCGGCATGGCCGGCCTGTCCGCGCCCGCCATCAAGCAGAAGCTGTCGCTTCGGGCCTCGATCACCGGCGAGATCGTCATGGACGGGGTGGAAGTCGGCGAGGACGCGCTGCTGCCGAACGTCGAGGGCCTCAAGGGTCCGTTCGGCTGTCTCAACCGCGCCCGCTACGGGATCGGCTGGGGCGCGATGGGCGCGGCCGAGGCCTGCTACGCCGCCGCGCGCCAGTACACGCTCGACCGCAAGCAGTTCGACCGTCCCCTCGCCGCCAATCAGCTGGTGCAGCTGAAGCTCGCCAACATGATCACCGAGATCACGCTGGGGCTGCAGGCGGCGCTGCGGGTCGGCCGGCGGCTGGAAGCGGGCGAGCTGATCCCTGAGACCATCAGCCTCATCAAGCGCAACAACGTCGGCAAGGCGCTCGACATCGCGCGGGTCGCCCGCGACATGCACGGCGGCAACGGGATCAGCGCCGAGTATGGGGTGATCCGCCACCTCCTCAACCTGGAAACAGTCAACACCTACGAGGGCACGCACGACGTCCATGCGCTGATCCTCGGCCGCGCGATCACCGGGATCTCGGCCTTCTAGCTCAGCGCCAGGCGGGCCGGCGGAGCACGGCCGTCGGCTCCTCCTTGTAGAGCGTCTCCGAGTGCCGCTCGAAGCCGAGCCGTTCGGCGAGCCGGAACGAGGGCGTGTTGGCCGGCGCGATGATCGCCCAGATGGGCGTGGGCTGAAGGCTCGCCTCCGCCCACTCCAGCACCGCCCGGCCCGCCTCGAACGCCAGGCCCTGACCGTGGGCCTCCGTTGCGAAGATCCAGCCCATCTCCGGCTCCTCGCCGAACTCCGGCTGGAGGTCGCGCCAGGCGGTGAACAGCCCCGCGTTGCCGATTAGCCGGCTGTCGCTGCGGCGCGCCACCGCCCAGCTGCCGTAGCCGTTCCAGACCCAGCTGCCGACGGACGCGGCCAGGCGGCGGAAGACGTCCTCCGCTTCCATCGGCTTGCCGCCGAAATGATGGGTGACCGCAGGCTCGCTGCAGATCGCCAGCCACGGGCGGAAATCCTCCTTCCGCCAACCCCGAAGCACCAGCCGCTCGGTCTCCAGCGTCGGAGCCGAGCGGAAGTTTGCGTCTGTGACTGGATCCCGGCCTTCGCCGGAATGACCGCCTGTCGAGGCCGAATGACGTGCTCGACCATCTCCCGGATGGTCTGCGCGCGTCATTTCTTTCCGAGGGTCAGTCCGCCGAAGCGCTTGTTGAAGCGGGCGACCTGGCCGCCCGTGTCGAGCAGCTTCTGGTTGCCGCCGGTCCAGGCCGGGTGCGCGGTCGGGTCGATGTCGAGGTGCAGCGTGTCGCCTTCCTTGCCCCACGTCGAGCGGGTCCGGAAGGTGGTGCCGTCCGTCATCTCGACGGTGATGAAATGATAGTCCGGGTGAGTCCCGCTTTTCATGATGGTGGTCCTTGGCTGCGGCTGGTTCCGACCAGCCTCCTGAATGCCGCGCGCCACTAGCTCACCGTCTCGGCCTTGACAAGCGGAGCGCCCCGGCGGAGAGGCGCGGCGGGACCTGGGGCCAAGGAAGCCGGTGCGAAGCCGGCGCTGTGCCCGCAACTGTCAGCCGGGCGGATCGTCCGGACAAGTCAGATACTTGCCTCCGGTCTGTCGTCCGTTCGTTCGTCCGGGGTCAGACGAGTGGCGTGGGTTGCCGTTCCCGTTGGGGCGCGGCCGCTTCCTCCGTGACGACGGTGTTTGTCGTTTGCAGGAGCCTGGAAGCGTGCCCGACCTTGCCCCCATTCCCACCACCGAAATCGTCGTCACCGCCTCCCGCGCCGAAGCCGAGCGTGGCGAAACCCCCGCCAGCGTCACCCTGATCGGAACCGAGCGGATCGAGCGGCTGGGCGAACCCCTCGCCGTCAGCTTCCTCCGGCAGGTGCCCTCGCTGGCGGTCAGCACCAGCGGTTCGGCCGGCTCGGTCACGGAAGTTCGCATCCGGGGCGCGGAGGCCGACCATACGCTGCTGTTCATCGACGGCATCCGCGCCAACGATCCCGCAGCCGGCAATGTCCCGCGGTTCGAACTGCTGAACAGCGACCTCCTGTCGCGCATCGAGGTGGTGCGCGGCCCGCAGTCGGCGCTGTGGGGACCGGAAGCGATCGGCGGGGTGGTCGCGGTCGGCGGCGGCGGGACCGAAGGCGCGCGGGCGATCGGCGAGGCGGGCTCGTTCGGCTTCGCGCGCCTCGGCGGCGGCGCGGCGGGGAAGTCCGGCAGTCTGACCTTTAACGCCAACGCCGGCCTTCAGCGCGCGCGCGGGATCGACGCCTTCGACGGCCCCCAAGGGGGCGAGCGCGACGGCTACCGCAACCTTTCGGCGCGCGGGCGGCTGAGCTGGGCGGCAGCGGAGGGGGTCGAGCTCGGCCTGACCGGCTTCGCGCTGACCGGCCGCAGCGAGTTCGACGGCTACGACCCCCTCACCTTTCAGCGCGCCGACACGCTGGACAACAGCCGCAACCGCCTGGCCGCGGCACGGCTGTCGGGCCGGCTGGAACGCGGCAGCCTGGCGGTCAGCGGCTGGGCCTCGAAGCTCGGGTCGCGCAACCGCAACCTGCTGGACGACAGCCTTGTCAACGTCACCCACGGCGGCCGCGCCAACGCCGGCCTGCAAGGCGAGTTCGAGCTGCGTACCGGCAGGGCCGAGCACCGGCTGATCGCCGCCGCCGAGGCCACGCGTGAGACCTTCCGCTCGCGCAACCCGAACGATCCGTTCGCCGACCAGAAGCAGGATCGGGCGCAGCAGGCGGTGGTCGGCGAAGTCCGCTCCCGCTGGGCGGGCTGGCTGAGCACGGACGTCGCTCTGCGCCGCGACCTGTTCAACCGCTTCAAGGACCGTACCACGCTGCGTGCGTCGGCCCTGGTCACGGCCGCGGACGGCGTGCAGTTCGCCGCCAGCTTCGGCGAAGGGATCGCCCAGCCGAGCTTCTTCGACCTCTACGGCTTCTACCCCGGCTTCTTCGTCGGCAACCCGGACCTGCGGCCGGAGCGCTCGCGCGGCTGGGAAGTGTCGGCCCGCCTGGCGCGTGGGGCGTTCCGCGGCGCCCTCACCGCCTATCGCCAGCGCCTGACCGACGAGATCGTCTCCACCGCCGACTTCCTCAGCACGGAGAATGCGGACGGCCGCAGCAGGCGCCGCGGCGTCGAGCTGGAGCTCGGGTGGGCGCGGTCGGAGCGGCTTAATATCACCGGCACCTACGCCTTTCTCGATGCCGAGCAGCAGCGGCGCAGCGCCGACGATCCCGCCCGCGAGCTGCGCCGGCCGCGGCACAGCGGCTCGGTCGCGGCCGACGGGCGCGCCGGACGGCTCAGCTACGGCGCGTCCCTGGCCTTCGTCGGCAAGCACCGCGACCGCCGCGACAGCCTGCCCTACGACCTCGTCGACCTGGACAGCTACTGGCTTGCCGGGGCGCGCCTGGGCTGGCGCTTGAACGAGCGGCTCGAGCTGTTCGGGCGAGTCGCCAACGCGTTCGACGCCGACTATCAGGATCTGGTCGGCTATCGCACGGAGGGAAGGAGCGCCCATGCCGGCGTTCGCCTGGGCTTCGGCCGCTAGCACCGCGCTCAAGGTTGCGTCGCTCAACCTCTGCACCGACGAATATCTGCTGCTGCTCGCCAGACCCGGGGAGGTCGCCAGCGTCAGCCATCTCAGCCGCGATCCGCGCGAGTCCGTGCTGTGGCGGCAGGCGCGAGCCCACAGCGCGAACGCCGGCTCGCTGGAAAGCGCTCTGGCGGTCAGGCCGACCCTGCTGCTGACCATGGGCGGCGGTGGAGGCCGGGCGACCGCGCTGCTCGCCCGGCGGCTCGGCATTCGCGTGCTGGACCTGTCCTATCCGGCCAGCATCGCGGAGGTTGAGCGGCAGACGCTTACGGTCGCGGCCGCTCTGGGCGAACGGCACCGCGCCGCACCCTTGCTGCGGCAGCTTGCCGATCTTCGCCGCACCGCCCCGTCTACGGCGCTCGACGCGGCGTTCCTGGGCGGAGGCGGCCTGTCGCTCGATCCCGCCGCCCTCGGTGCGGAGTGGATGCGGCTGGCGGGCCTGCAGCAGCGCGCGCTTCCCGGCGGGCGCCTGACCCTGGAGACCCTCGCGACCCGGCCGCCGCGGCTGCTCCTGCGCAGCGACTACCGCGCCGGCCAGTGGAGCCGCGGCGCCGCCTGGCTTCGCCACCCGCTGGTGCGCCGGTTGGAGGGGAGGACGGTTCCCGTGGACGGCCGCGCCTGGACCTGCGCCGGCCTGCCGATGATCGCGCAAGTGCGGCGCCTGCGCGAGCGGGTGCGGTGAAGGCAGCGGTCGGGATTGCCCTTCCGCTGCTGGCGGCGGCGGCCCTGCTGTTGCCGTGGGCGCCACTGGCCGCCCTGTGGCAAGAGGACGGCGGTCTCGCCGCCACCGTGCTGACCGAGCTGCGCCTCCCGCGGGTCCTGCTTGCGCTGCTGTACGGCGCGACCCTCGGCGTCACGGGGGCGGCGTTGCAAGCCTTGTTCGCCAACCCCTTGGCCTCGCCCGACATCACCGGCGGCAGCAGCGGCGCGGCGCTTGGCGCGGTCGTCGGAGGCTACTGGCTCGGGCTGACGGAGCCGCTCGGCTTGGCCGCCTGCGGAGCCGCGGGAGCCTTGCTGGCCCTGGCTCTCCTGCTCCTTGCCGCCGGGCGACGGGCCGACACGCCCACCCTGCTGCTCGCCGGCTTAGCGATCAGCCTGGCCGCGGGCGCGGCGACCAGCCTCTTGTTGGCGCTCGCCCCTTCCCCCTTCGCCTTTTACGACAGCTTCGACTGGCTGATGGGCAGCCTCACCGACCGCAGCCTGCCCCAGGTCGCCGCGGCAGCCGTCCCGGCCCTGCTCGCGCTCGGCCTGCTGCTGGCGCGCACCGCGGCGCTGGACAGCCTCGCCCTGGGCGAAGACGTGGCCGCGTCGCTCGGCTTCGCTCCCGGCCGGCTGCGGGTCGAGGTGGTCGCGGCCAGCGCGGTCGCGGTCGGCGCCTGCGTGTCCGTGTGCGGCGCGGTCGGCTTTGTCGGCCTGATCGCGCCGGTGCTGGCGCGGCGGCTGACCGGCGGGCACCCGGGCCGGGCGCTGCTCCCGGCCGCGGCCATCGGCGCCGCCCTCCTGCTCGGGGCCGACCTGCTGACCCGCCTGGCGCCGCTGGGCCGCTCGATCCCGCTGGGCGTGATCACGGCCGTTGCCGGAACCCCGCTATTCCTGTGGATCGTGGTGCGCATGCGCTGGCGGCTGACGGCATGACGCCGCTGCTGGACGCAAACGGCCTGTCGGTCTCCGGGCGGCTTCAATCGACGGACCTGCAAGCGGCAGGCGGCAGCTTGACCGCGCTGATCGGACCCAATGGCAGCGGCAAGACCAGCCTGCTGCGCGCGCTCGCCGGCATCGAGCGGACGGGCGGGTCCGTCCGCATTTCGGGCGAGGAACTCGCTTCGGCCAGTCCGGGGCGGCGACGGCAGCTGCTGGCCTTTCTACCCGCCGGGCGTGAACTGGTCTGGCCGATCGCCGCGCGGGACGTGATCGCCCTCGGGTTGGAGCGCCCCGATCCCGATCGCGTCGCGGCGATCATCGCCGCTCTCGAGCTTGAGGCGCTGGCCGATCGCCCCGCCGACCAGCTGTCCACCGGTGAACGGGCGCGGGTACTGACGGGTCGGGCGCTGGCGCAGCAGCCTGCCGCCTTGCTGCTCGACGAACCGCTCTCGAACCTCGATCCTTATTGGTCATTGAGGATGCTGGCCATGTTCCGCGCCGCGACCGCTGCGGGCGCCGCGGCCGTGATTGCGCTGCATGACCTGTCGCTGCTGTCGTTATTCGACCGCGCGATCCTGATGGCCGAGGGCGGGATCGTCGCCGATGCGCGGCCCGACGCCGTCCTGGCAGATGCGAGCTTCGAACAGGTCTTCCGGGTCCGCGCAGCCGGCCGGGGTTGGGAGCTCAGTCCTCCGGCGCGTCCGCGATCATCGCGGTGAAGTTCGCCTCCGCCGCCAGCTTGCCCTCGACCAGCGCGCGGCCGGCGAACTTGCACACGGTTGCGCGCTTCTGGACGAACTCGACTTCCAGCGTGAGCAGACAGCCGGGCTCCACCGGAGCGCGGAACTTCGCGCCGTCGATCGCCATGAAATAGACCAGCTTGCCCGAGCCCGCGAGCCCGAGGCTTTCCACCGCCAGCACGCCCGCGGCCTGCGCCAGCGCTTCCACGATCAGCACGCCCGGCATGATCGGGCGTCCGGGGAAGTGGCCGGCGAAGAAGCCTTCGTTGATCGTCACCGCCTTGACCGCGGTGATCGACATGTCTCGCCGCAGCCGCTCGACCCGGTCGACCAGCAGCATGGGGTAACGATGCGGCAACGCGGCCATAACGCGCCGGACGTCCAAGGGTCCGGGCGCCTCGTCCGCCGCGCTGCCGCCATCCGCCATTTAGCGGCCCTGCGTCTGCTGCTGCTGGTTCTGCGGCAGCGGGGTGACGCTAACGCTGGGCAGTTGCTGGTTCAGGCGGGCCAACACGTCGTTAGTGACGTTGATTCCGGTGGACGCCGCCAAGGTGGCATTGGTGTCGACCGCGACGTTGGCGCCCCGGGCCGTCATCACCTGGTTGATGATCGGCTCCATCCGCGCGTCGATCTGGCGGCGCACGTTGACCTGCGTCGACTGGATGTTCTGCTGCAGCCGGCCGACTTCCTGCGCGGCCTGCTCGCGCCGCGTCTCGAACGCCTGGATGCGGGTGCGCAGCGCGGCGTCGGGTTGCCGGCCGTTGAGCGCGTTGACCGCGGTCTGGATCTGCTGGCCTTCGGTGGTGAGCGGCGCGGCCAGCGCCTGCTGGCGGCTCTGCAGGCTCTGGGCCTGGGTTTGCAGCTGCGCCACGGCCGCCCGGCACGCGGTGCACTCGCGGTAGATGCGGTCGGTATCGATCACCACCACCGCCGCGGCCGGAACGCGCTGAGCCTGGGCGGCGGAAGGAAGAACGGCGGCGCCCGCAATGGCGGCGAGGAGCAACTTGCTGGTCATCAGAATTGGGTTCCTACGTTGAATGAGAAGAGCTGGGTATCGTCGCCTTCCTGCTTGAGCAGGGCCTTGGCAAGGTCGATGCGCAGCGGGCCGAACGGCGAGACCCAGTTGAATCCGACGCCCACCGACACGCGCGGTTTGGGCGAGTCGCCCAGGAAGAACTCGCGATAGCCGGAGTTCGGAACGTACGCGCTGCCAGCGAACTGGGCGCAGGTCTGGCCCGGCACCAGAGTTACCGGCGGGGTCGGCGCTGTGGGCGGAGTTGTCACCGGCGGTGCCGGGTAGGCGCAGACCCCCGGCCGGTTGTTCCGCGTCGGAGTCTTGAGACCGAACACCGATCCCGCGTCGACGAAGGCCGACGGGCGGATGCCGAGCCCGCGCAACCCGGACGACACCGGCAGCTCCAGCTCCACCCGCCCCATGTAATAAGCGCGCCCACCCAGGGCGTCGGTGACCCGGGTCTCGTCCGACAAGGTAGTTTCGTTCTCGTAGATGCGCCGCTGGATGCGCGGACCGATCCCGCGCAGGTCGAACCCGCGCAGCTGCGGTCCGAAGAAGCGGTCGGTGATCCGGATGGCATCGCGGCCCGGACCTGGCGAGGATTCGAGCGGGTGGATGTACCCGCCCTCGGCATGGGCGGAGAGGACGAAACCGCCGCCGAACCCCCAGTATTTGGTCGCGTCCGCCCGGCTCCGCACGTAGCGGGTGTCGCCGCCCAAGCCCGCGAAATCCTGGCTGAACAGCAGCCGCTGCCCGCGGGTCGCGCGGATCCCGTTGGTGTTGTCGAACACCGCGGAGTAACCCAGGAGGGAGGTCGTGCGCTTGCCCAGCTGGTCGCAAAGGTAGCTGCCGGCGACGTCCGGATCGCACTCCTCGTCTCCGTCATCGTCGATGTCGGAGAAGAACAGGTCGCGGTCGAGCGTCAGGTTGTCGCGGTTCAGCGTGTAGCGCGTCCCCAGCGTGATGAACTCGTTCACCGGGAACCCCAACCGCAGCGCGCCGCCGGTCTGGGTCTGGCTGTAGGTCGTGTTCCGCTCATTGTTGGTATAATTGAAGCTGCTGAGGTCGCGGCGATAGATATCGCCCCCAAACAGGATCTGGCGGTCGAACAGATAAGGCTCGGTAAAGCCCAGCTGCACCGACCTGGAGTAGCGCGAGAAGTTGACGCCCGCGTTGAGCTCCTGCCCCATGCCGCGGAAATTGTTCTGGGCTACGGACGCCGAAAGGATGAACCGCTCCAGGCTGGAGTAGCCGGCCGACAGCGACAGCTGCCCGGTGGACTTCTCCTCGACATCGATGCCAAGCGCCACCCGGTCGGGCGCGGTCTGGGTCTGCTTGATCTCCAGGTTCTCCTGGAAGAAGCCGAGGCTCTGGATCCGGTCCTGGCTGCGCTTGAGCTTGATGGCGTTGAAGGCGTCGCCCTCGTTCAACCGGAACTCGCGCCGGACGACCTTGTCGCGGGTCACCGTATTGCCCTGGATGTCGATGCGCTCGACATAGACGCGCGGCGTTTCGTTCACCCGGAAGATGATGTCCATCGTCCGGGTCTCGGCGTTCCGCTCATAGGCGGGGTCGATGTCGGAAAAAGCGTAGCCGAGGGTTCCCGCCACTTCGCTCAGCCGCGTGACCGCGTCCTCGACGGCCTTGGCGTTGAACCACTCGCCGCTCTTGATGTTCACCACATTGTTGATGGTGGTCGTGGACAGGTCGCGGATGGCGCTTTCCGCGCCGATCTCGCCGAACTTGTACCGGTTCCCTTCCTCGACGACGTAGGTGATGACGAAGTCGCGGCGGTCGGGCGTCAGCTCGGCCAGCGCCGACACGACGCGGAAGTCGGCATAGCCCTGCGTCAGGTAAAAGGCGCGCAGCTTCTGCTGGTCGGCGGCGAGGCGATCGGGGTCGTAGGTGTCGTTGGACTTGAGAAAGCCGAGCACGCCCCCAGCCTCGCGGGTGTACATTTCCTTGCGGAGGCGATCGTCCTCATACTGCTCATTGCCGATGATGTTGATCGCGCGCACCTTGGACAGTGCGCCTTCGTTGATCTCGAACACCAGATCGACGCGGTTCTGGTCGAGCTGCACCACCTTGGGCTCGACCCGCGCGGCAAAGCGGCCTTGGCGCTTGTACAATTCGATGATCCGGTCGACGTCCGAACGCACCTTGGAGCGGGTGAAGATCTGCCGCGGGGCAAGCTTGATCTCCGGCAGGATCTTGTCGTCCTTGATCCGCCGGTTGCCCTCCAGCGTGATGCGGTTGATGACCGGGTTCTCGCGAATCTGGATGACCAGATTGCCGGTCTCGCCCCCGGTGATCTGCACGTCCGCGAACAGTTCGGTGGCGTAAAGCTCCTTGAGGGCCTGGTCGAGCGTCTCCGCCGTATATTCCGCCCCGGGGTTGAGGTTGGCGTAGGAGCGCACGGTTTCCGGCTCAAGGCGCTCGGCCCCGCGCACGGCAACGGAGCGGATGGTCCGGGCGGCCGCCGGCGCCTGCGCAGTCGCCGGGGCAGCTGAAGGCTGCGCCGGGCCCGGCGCCGGAGCGGCCGGATTTTGGGTCGCGGCCGGAGCCTGGGTCGGCGCGGGCGCAGACTGCGCCGGCTGCCCGGTCGTCGCGGGTGCCAGCGGATCGGCCGTTTGCGTTTGCGCCAGCGCCGGCGCCGCCCAGCCACCGAGCATCGTGCCGAGCAGCAATGCCGCGCTCAGCCGCCGCGTAAACCTCGTCTGTGAATTGGCAATCACGCGCGTCCCCGCCCTCATGTGAAACATCCTACCGGTCCTATGACCTCGAGGAAGTGCCGCCGCCCCTGCCCCAAGCGAGCACCCCGATCAAGCATCCTACCCCATCAGCCGCCCGAGCTGCTGCCACAGCCCGAAGGAGCCGAGGTCGTTCAGCGTGGTGAACAGCAGCAGGGTCATCAGGGCAGCCAGGCCGCCGCGGAAGATCCACTCCTGCGCCCGCTCACCCAGCGGCCGCCGCCGCACCGCCTCCACCGTGTACAATGCCAGGTGGCCACCATCGAGCATCGGAACTGGCAAGAGGTTGATGAACCCAAGGTTTATCGAGAACAAAGCGATCAGCTGCACGAACTGAAAGAAGCCCAGCGACGCCATCTGCCCGGCGATCTGCGCCATCTTCATCGGGCCGTGCAGCTCCGACACCGGACGCCGGCCGGTGATGATCTGGCCCAGGCCGTCGATCATGGAACGGGTGGTATCGGCCGTGGCCTTGGCCGCCGCGGGAATCAGTTGCAGCGGTCCGACCCGCTCGTAGGTGGGCGATGGATTGCCGACGCCCAGCCGGCCGATCCGATAGGTCTGGCCGAAGCGGTCCTTTTCCACCGCCGCGTCCAGCCGTGCCGTAAGCGGCAGCCGGCGCCCTTGCCGTTCGACCTCGATCAGCACCTGCTCGCCCGGACGAAGCAAGGTATAGTTGGCGATGTCGGTGAAGCTCTCCACCGACCGCCCGTTCATGGTGACGATCCGGTCGCCGGCCAGGATCCCGGCGCGCTCCGCGGCGCTGCCCGGAACCACCTGCGCCGCGACCGACGGCGTGGTCGGCATGCCGGCGGTAGCGAAAAAGGCCGCAAAGATGGCGATCGCCAGCAGGAAGTTGGCAAGCGGACCGGCCAGGACGATCAGGAAACGCTGCCACACCGGCTTGGCATGGAAGGCGCGGGCGCGCTCAGCCGGGGGCAGCTTGTCGAGGTTCTTGCCCATGCTGGCCGGGTCCATGTCGCCGGCGAAGCGCACGTAGCCGCCGAGCGGCAGCCAGCCGACTTTCCAGCGGGTGCCGCGCCGGTCGGTCCAGCCCGCGACCTCCCGGCCGAAGCCGATGGAAAAGGTCTCGGCCCCCACCCCGAACCAGCGCGCCACGATGTAATGGCCGAACTCATGGATGAAGATCAGCGGGCCAAGCGCGGCCAGGAATGCCAGCAGGATGAGCCACAGCGGCGGCTGGTCCAGGATCATGCGCCCTGCTCGGCGACCATCCGCGCAGCGACGGCACGGGCTTTTGCGTCCAGAACAATCACCTCATCGATCGAGCGTGGCGCCGGCTCGTGCATGGCTCGGAGCGCGCGCTCTACGAGCGCGGCGATGTCCGGAAAGTGAATGGCCCCGTCCAGGAACGCCGCCACCGCCACCTCGTTGGCCGCGTTCAGGACGACGGGAGCGGCACCACCCGCGCCCAGGGCCTCCCGCGCCAGCCGCATGGCTGGGAAGCGAACCTCATCGGGCGCCTCGAAGTCCAGCCGGCCGGCGGCGAGCAGGTCCAGCCGATCGACCTGCGTGGCCATACGCTCCGGCCAGGTCAGCACATGGGCGATCGGCACCCGCATGTCCGACGGCCCAAGCTGGGCCAGCATCGACCCGTCCGCGAATTCCACTAGCGAGTGCACGATCGATTGCGGGTGCACCACGATGTCGATCCGTTCCGCCGGCACCCCGAACAGATAATGGGCCTCGATCAGCTCCAGCCCCTTGTTCATCATGGTCGCGCTGTCGACCGAGATCTTGGCGCCCATCGCCCAGTTGGGATGCGCCACCGCCTGCGCCGGAGTGACCCGGGCCATCTCCTCTGCGGTAGAGGACCGGAACGGGCCGCCGCTGGCGGTCAGGATCAGTCTTGCGACACCATCTCCGCTCTGCCCGGCAAGACATTGAAAAATCGCGTTATGTTCGCTGTCTACAGGAAGCAGGGTCGCGCCGGAGCGGGCTGCGGCGTCCAGCATCAACGCGCCCGCGGTGACCAGCGCTTCCTTGTTGGCCAGAGCCACCGTCTTGCCGGCGTGCACGGCCGCCATCACCGGTTCGAGCCCGGCGCAGCCGACGATGGCAGCCATCACCAGGTCGGCCTCGCCGGCAGCCGCCTCGGCGAGCGCGACGGACCCCGCGGCGGCATGGATGTTGGTGCCCGTCAGCCCCTGGCGCAATTGCGGCAGCAAGGCTTCGTCGGCAATGACGGCAAGCTTCGCGCCCGTGCGCTTTGCGTCCTCGGCCAGCTGGTCGACGTTGGAAGCGGCGGTCAGGGCGACCACTTCGAACCGGTCCGGCGCAGCCTCGATGAGGTCGAGGGTAGAGCGCCCGATGGAACCGGTCGCGCCGAGAATGGCGATCTTGCGCGTCACGCCAGCCCTGCGAGGACGGCGCCGCCCGTCAGCACCGCGACCGGCACCAGCCCGTCCAAGCGGTCGAGCACGCCGCCATGTCCCGGGATGATCGCGCCCGCGTCCTTGACCCCGGCCCGGCGCTTGAGCCAGCTCTCGAACAGGTCGCCGGCCACTGCCGACACGGAGAAGAGCGGCGCCAGCAACAGCCAGGCCCAATGAACGCCGGTAACGACCGCCCAGACGCCGGCCATCACGGTAGCAGCCACAACGCCCCCGGCCATCCCCGAGATCGTCTTGGCGGGGCTGATGGAGGGTGCGAGCTTGGGCCCGCCGAAGTGTCGCCCGGCGAAGAAGGCGCCGATATCGGTCGCCCAGGTGACGATGAACGCCCAGATCACCAGCGCGAACCCCTTGTCCGCGATCGGCTGGCCCGCCCGCTCGCGCACCCACAACAGCGCCAGTGCCGGGATCAGCGCGTAGAAGAAGCCGCCCACGTGCCACTCGACGCCCCAGCCGCGGACCAGCCGCGACCATTCATAGTACATCAGGGTGGCGGCCGCGGCGACCAGCACCGCGAACACCGTGCCCCCGAACCATTCCGCGGTAAGCGCCACCAGGATCATCAGGGCCCCGGCGACGCTGCGCAAGCCGACTTCGCTCATCGGCCGCCGAACCGCCGCTGCCGGCGCGCGAACTCAGCCAGCGCACCGTTGAAGGCGGCTTCGTCGAAGTCCGGCCAGAGCGTGTCGGTGAAGACCAGTTCGGCGTAGGCCGCCTGCCACAGCAGGAAGTTGCTGAGGCGAACCTCGCCCGACGTCCGGATGAGGAGGTCGAGCGGCGGCAGGTCGTGGGTCTGCAGCAGTCCGGCAATCGCCGCCTCGTCGATCTGGTCAGGGGTAATCCGCCCTTCGACCGCGCGCCGGGCGAGCGCGCGCGCCGCCGCCGCGATCTCCGTCTGCGAGCCGTAGTTCAGGGCAACGACCAGGGTCAGCCGGCCATTGTCCCGCGTCCGCTCAAGCGCCGCCTGCAGCTTGCCCCCAAGCTCCGGCCCGAACGCGCCGGGATCGCCGATCAGCTTCAAGCGCACCTGCTCGCGCTGCAGCGTCTCGAGCTCGCGCTCGACGTAGAAGCGCATCAGCCCCTTAAGATCGCTGACTTCCTCCGCCGACCGCCGCCAATTCTCGGAGGAAAAGGCGTAAACGGTGAGCACCTCCACCCCCGCATCGACCGCTGCCTGCATGGTGCGCCGGACCGCCTCCGCCCCGGCGCGGTGGCCGGCGACCCGGGGCAGGTGGCGGCGCTCCGCCCAGCGGCCGTTGCCGTCCATGATGATCGCGACATGGCGGGGGACGGCGGGGTCGGACGCGTCCATCCCCTCCGGGCCGAGCTGGCCGAAGCCCTGCCCTTCCTTCTCTGCCCCCGGGCCCGAAGAAGGACGGCCCTTCGACGATGGGCGGGAGTCGTCGGGACCGTCCGGGGAACGGTCCCGCCCGCCCATCAGGGCTGCGGGAAAACGCAGCCCGCTACTCACTTGCCGAGGATTTCCTTTTCCTTGGCCGCCGCCGCTGCGTCGACCTCCTTGATCGTGTCGTCCGTCAGCTTTTGCACTTCCGTCTCCGACCGCTTGCGCTCGTCTTCGGAGATCTCGTGCTTCTTTTCGTCCTGCTTCAGCGCGTCCATGCCGTCGCGGCGGACATTGCGCACGGCCACCCGCGCCTTCTCCGCATATTGACTCGCGAGCTTGGCCAGCTCCTTGCGACGCTCCTCCGTGAGGTCGGGGATCGGCAAGCGGATGTTCTGGCCGTCAGTGATCGGGTTGATGCCAAGGCCGGCATTGCGGATCGCCTTCTCGACCGGCGACACGTTGGACCGGTCCCACACCTGAACCGACAAGAGGCGCGGTTCCGGCGCGGACACGGTGGCCACCTGGTTGAGCGGCATGTTGGAACCGTAGACCTCCACCTGAATCGGGTCGAGCAGCGCGGTCGAAGCCCGCCCGGTGCGCAAGCCGCCGAGGTCGTGCTTGAGCGCGTCAACGGCGCCGCTCATCCGGCGCTGGATATCGGCCTTGCTATAGGCGGGCATCTTGGACTTCCTCCGATTGGACGATGGTGGCGGTGCCTTCCCCCGCGAGCACCCGGGCAAGGTTGCCCGGCTGGCGGATGTTGAACACCACGATAGGGATGTCGTTGTCGCGGCACAGCGCCACGGCCGCCGCGTCCATGACCTTGAGGTTGTCGGCGAGCACGCGGCTGAAGCTGAGGTGCTCGTAGCGGCGCGCGTCCGCGACCTTCTTGGGGTCGGCATCGTAGACCCCGTCCACGCTGGTGCCCTTGAGCAGCGCGTCGCAGCCCATCTCGGCCGCGCGCAGGGCGGCGGCGGTGTCGGTCGTGAAATAAGGGTTGCCGGTACCTGCGGCGAAGATCACGATCCGGCCCTTCTCCATGTGCCGCAGCGCCCGGCGGCGGATGTAGGGCTCGCTGACCGACGCCATCGGGATGGCGGATTGGACGCGGGTGTCCACGCCCGCCTTCTCCAGCGCGTTCTGCACCGCCAGCGCGTTCATCACGGTGGCGAGCATGCCCATATAGTCGCCAGTCGCCCGGTCGAACCCGCGGGCCGCCGCCGCCATGCCGCGGAAGATGTTGCCGCCGCCGATCACCAGGCACAGCTCATGGCCCTGGGCCTTGGCCGCCGCGATCTCCGCGGCCAGCCCGGCCACCGTCTCCGGATCGATCCCGAACTGCCCCGGCCCCATCAGCGCTTCGCCCGACAGCTTCAGAAGGATGCGGTTGAAGCGGGGTCGGGTCATGGGTGAGCGGTAATCCTGAACGAGCAACGGGGCGGACGCGCTTCTATGGCGCACCCGCCCCGTTGCCAACCACCGAGTTCATCATGCCGGACCTGATCCGGCATCCGCCTTCTTCCAGACGGGAGGAAGTGTCGGCAAGCCCCGGATCAGGTCCGGGGTGGCGCGAGGCTCAAGCCACGGGCTCAGGCTTGTTCGTCCCGGCCGCCGCGGCAACTTCGGCAGCGAAGTCGCTCTGCTGCTTCTCGATCCCCTCGCCGAGCTGGAAGCGCTTGTAGGCCTTGAGGTGCACGGGTGCGCCGCATTCCTTGGCAGCGCCCGCGACCACGTCGCTGACCGGGGTCTTGTTGTCCATGACGAAGAGCTGGCTGAGGAGCGCGCTCTCCTTCTTGAACTTGGCGATCGCGCCGTCGACCATCTTCTCGACGATGTTGGCGGGCTTGCCGCTCTCCTTCGCCTTCTCGGACGCGATGGCGCGCTCGCGCTCGATCAGCTCGGCGTCGAGCTCGTCCGCGGTCAACGCCAGCGGGTTGGCAGCCGCGATGTGCATCGCCAGCTGCTTGCCGAGCGTTTGCAGCGTTTCGGCCGGGGCGGAGCCTTCCAGCGCTACCAGCACGCCGATCTTGCCGAGGTTGGGCGCGACCGCGTTGTGGACGTAGGAGACGACCGCCCCTTCGGAGACTTCCAGCACCGCCGCCCGGCGCAGCGACTGGTTCTCGCCAATGGTCGCGATGTTGTTGGTCAGCGTCTCGGCGACCGTTCCGCCGCCCGGGTAGGCGGCGGCGTTCAGTGCCTCGATCTGACTGCCGCTCTGCAGCGCGATCTGCGCGACGTTGCGGACGAACTCCTGGAACTGCTCGTTCTTGGCGACGAAGTCGGTTTCCGAGTTGACCTCCATGACCGCGCCCCGGGTGCCCGCTACGGCGACGCCGACCAGGCCCTCGGCAGCGGTGCGGCCCGCCTTCTTGGCGGCGGCGGCGAGACCCTTGGCGCGTAGCCAGTCGACCGACGCTTCCATCTCGCCGTTATTCTCGGCAAGCGCCTTTTTGCAGTCCATCATGCCCGCGCCCGTGCGCTCCCGCAGTTCCTTGACGCTGGCGGCCGTGATCTCAGCCATGCTTCATGTCCTATGCTGATGTGCCCCTGCGTAGGCAGGGGCCCAGTGTTCTTGAGGTAGGTACTGGGCTCCCGCCTTCGCGGGAGCACAGCGTTCGGCTTCAGGCCAGAGCCGCTTCCATCGGCGGCTCGGCCATCCCGCCGATGTCCTCGCCGCGCGCCTGAGCGCCGCCGCTCTTGCCGCTGTTGGCCGCGCCCGCGATCGCCTCGCAGTACAAGCGGACCGCGCGGCTGGCGTCGTCGTTGCCTGGGACCGGGAAAGCGATGCCCTGCGGATTGGAGTTGGAATCGAGCACCGCCACGACCGGAATGCCGAGGACGTTGGCTTCCTTGATCGCCAGCTCTTCCTTGTTGGTGTCGACTACGAACATCACGTCGGGCAGGCCGCCCATGTCGCGGATGCCGCCCAGGCTCTTCTCCAGCTTGTCGCGCTCGCGGGTCAGCTGCAGCACTTCCTTCTTGGTGAGGCCGGCAGTATCGCCCGACAGCTGCTCCTCCAGGCTCTTGAGCCGCTTGATCGAGTTGCTGATCGTCTTCCAGTTGGTGAGCATCCCGCCCAGCCAACGGTGGTTGACGAAGTGCTGCCCCGACACGCGCGCCGCCTCGGCGACGGCGTCCTGCGCCTGGCGCTTGGTGCCGACGAACAGGACCTTCCCGCCGCGGCCGACCGCTTGCTGCACGAAGTCCAGCGCGCGGGCGAACAGCGGAACGCTCTGCGACAGGTCGATGATGTGGACGCCGTTGCGCTCGCCGAAGATGTACGGCTTCATGCGCGGGTTCCAGCGATGGGTCTGGTGACCGAAGTGCGCTCCGGCCTCAAGCAACTGCTGCATGGTGACGGTGGTCGCCATGGTGGATATCTCCTTCCGGTTAAGCCTCTGGGAAGCGGGAAACGCCGAGGAGCCGAAGCTCGCCGGGCGCACCGGGTTATGTTGCTTCCCATGCGGGTTGAGGTGGCGCGCTTAGCGAGTTGCCGGCGGCCGCGCAAGACACCGTCAATCGCCCGCTGCATTCACACGACCAGTTGACAGCACGCGAACAAAGCGGGAACATACACCCGTAAACCACGCTTTCCCGCCCATTTCGGAACGAAACGAATCGGGGAGTGTTGACGAACAAAGCAAGGAACCCTCGCTCATGCTGAACGCCCTCGTCACTCTGGCTTCACTCTTTGTTCTTGGCCTAGCGGGATTGGCCATGTGGCAGACGCTGGTGGCAAACCGCGCCAAGGTCGTGGCGGCGCTCCAAGGTCGCTCGCAGCTGGCCGAAGCGACCTTGGCGACCCGTCCGGTGAGGGTCCGCTATGCCACGCGGGCGGCGCCGGTGCGGGCGACGGTCAAGCCGGCTGCGGAGTGGCGCGTCGCCGCTTGACCCGGGCGTAGCTGAACAGCGCCCACGGCAGGCAGATCAGGTAGAGAGCCGAGACGCCAAGCAGGCTCCACCACGGCTCGACCACCAGCGCCGCGCCCAGGATCGCTACAAAGGCCAGCGCGAACAGGCGCATGGAGCGGCGAATGCGGATCGACGACCAGCTGAAAGTCGGAATGTTGGAGATCATCAGCAGCGCGATGAACAGCGTCCAGCCCATCACCGGCGGCCAGCTGCGAAACAGGTCGTTGCCGCTGACCAGCCAAAGGTAGACCGGCACAAAGGCCAGCCCCGCACCGGCCGGCGCGGGAACGCCGGTGTTGAAGCCCGCCGACTTGTGCGGCTGCTCGGCCGCGTCGATCCGGGAATTGAAGCGCGCCAACCGCAGCGCGCAGCAGACCGCCAGCGCCAGCGCAGCGATCCAGCCGAACCGCGGCGCGCTGCTCAGCGACCACATATAGAGGATCAGCGCCGGGGCGGTGCCAAAGGCGATGTTGTCGGCCAGGCTGTCGAGCTCCGCGCCGAACCGGCTCTGCGCCCGCAGCAGGCGGGCAATGCGCCCGTCCATTCCGTCCAGCACGCCGGCCAGCACCACCGCGCCAAGCGCCTTGTCCCATTCGCCCCCCACCGCGAAGCGGACACCGGTCAGGCCCAGGCAGAGGGCCAGGGCCGTGACGGCGTTCGGCACCATCGCCCGAAAGGCTATTCCGTTGGGCGCGGCGGGCGCCTCCGTCATTGGCTAGCCCCGGCAAGCCCCGGATCGACTCCCAGCTCCGCCACCACGGTTTCGCCAGCGATCGCCCGTTGACCCAGCAGCAGGCGCGAGCCGGTGCCCGCCGGCAGGAACACGTCCACGCGGCTGCCGAAGCGGATCAACCCAATCCGCTCGCCGGCGCCGACCCGGTCGCCTTCCGCGACAAAGGACAGGATGCGGCGTGCCACCAGGCCGGCGATCTGGGTGAAGCCGACCTTGAGCCCGTCCGGCGCCTCGACGACAAAGTGCTGCCGTTCATTGTCCTCGCTCGCCTTGTCGAGGTCGGCGTTGACGAACTTGCCCGGAACATAGGCGATACGGCGAACGGTCCCGGCGATCGGCGACCGGTTGATGTGCACGTCGAACACGCTCATGAAGATCGACACGCGGGTGAACTCGCCTTCGCCGAGCGTCGCGCGCAGCTCGGGCGGCGGGGGTACGCGGGTGATCATGGTCACCAGCCCGTCGGCGGGTGCGACGATCAGCCGCGGGCTGACCGGCGTGGTGCGAATGGGATCGCGGAAGAAGGCCGCGACCCAGATGGTCACCCCGATCAGCAGCCAGCCGACGAACTGGCTGATCGCCCAGTAGGTGAGCAGCGCGATGCCGGCCGCGATCATCACATATTTGCGGCCCTCCGGATGGACGGACGGGAAGCGCCACTTGACGGCGGTCAGCTGGCTGTCGGGGTTCTCGAGGTGCGCCATGCCGCTCCCCTACCCTCCGCTTATCCGGCGAACAACCGCCGCCGTTGCCAGCGCCGCGCAGCGCCGATAGAGCGCCGCCAACTTCAGGACAGGTGCAGGACGAACCCATGGCCAAGATCAAGGTGAAGACGCCCGTTGTCGAACTCGACGGCGACGAGATGACCCGCATCATCTGGCAATGGATTCGCGAGCGGCTGATCCAGCCCTACCTCGATATCGACCTCCTATACTACGACCTGTCGGTGGAGAACCGCGACGCGACCGAGGACAAGGTCACCGTCGAGGCGGCGAATGCCATCAAGCAGCACGGCGTCGGCGTCAAATGCGCCACCATCACCCCCGACGAAGCCCGCGTCGAGGAGTTCAAGCTCACCAAGATGTGGAAGTCGCCCAACGGCACCATCCGCAACATCCTTGGCGGCGTGGTTTTCCGCGAACCGATCGTCATCTCCAACGTGCCGCGGATCATCCCGGGTTGGACCGACCCGATCGTGGTCGGCCGCCACGCGTTCGGCGACCAGTACAAGGCGACCGACTTCAAGGTGCCGGGCCCAGGCAAGCTGACAATCAAGTGGACCGGGGAGAATGGCGAGGAGATCGAGCATGAGGTGTTCGAGTTCCCGGACGCTGGCGTGGCCATGGGCATGTACAACCTCGACCAAAGCATCCGCGACTTCGCCCGCGCCTGCTTCAACTATGGCCTCAATCGCGGCTGGCCGGTGTATCTGTCCACCAAGAACACCATCCTCAAGGCCTATGACGGCCGGTTCAAGGACATCTTCCAGGAGATCTTCGACGCCGAGTTCAAGGCCGGGTTCGACGCCAAGAAGATCGAGTATCAGCATCGCCTGATCGACGACATGGTCGCGTCCGCGCTCAAATGGTCGGGCAAGTTCGTCTGGGCCTGCAAGAACTACGACGGCGACGTGCAGTCGGATCAGGTGGCGCAGGGCTTCGGCTCGCTTGGCCTCATGACGTCGGTGCTGATGACCCCGGACGGCAAGACGGTGGAGGCCGAGGCGGCGCACGGCACCGTGACCCGCCACTTCCGCATGCACCAGCAGGGCAAGGCCACCTCGACCAACCCCATCGCGTCGATCTTCGCCTGGACCGGCGGCCTCAAGTACCGGGGCAAGTTCGACGACACGCCGGATGTGGTGAAGTTCGCGGAAACGCTGGAGCGGGTGTGCGTGGAAACGGTCGAGCACGGTCAGATGACCAAGGACCTCGCCATCCTGGTCGGCCCGGACCAGCCGTGGATGACCACCGAGCAGTTCTTCGAGGCGATCCGCACCAACCTCGACCGGGCCATGCAGGCCGAGGGCATCGGTCAGGCGGCGTAGGCGCCCGGCAGGCACACCCGCTCGCGCCGGATGCCGAGGGCGATCGCCCGGCCGGGAATACGACGAAGCGCCGGGAAGCGTTCCAGGACGAGCAGCGGTAGCGGCGGCGCCCGGAGGCTCTTGTTCCGCCGGAGGACGGGCGCGAGCACCCAGTCCTGCGTGATCTTCTGAACCAGCTGGATCAGCTTGGTGGAGCCTTCGCGCCGGCGCTGGACCTTGGGCAGGAGATGGTCGACCGCCTCGCCCCGAGCGAGCGGCCCGGCCAGGATGTTCGCCGCGGCGACCGCGTCCTGGATCGCGAGGTTGATGCCGATGCCGCCCATCGGGGACATGGCGTGCGCCGCATCGCCGATCGCCAGCAGTCCCGGGCGATGCCAGCGCTTCAGCCGGTCGAGGCTGACCTCCAGCAGGTGCAGCTGATCGGGGCTCGCGAGATCGTCCGCGATGTTGCCAAGGCGCGGTTCGACCGCTGCGATCTCCGCGCGGATCGCCGCCATCCCACGCGCCTTCAATGTTTCCGCGCGGCCTTTGGGAAAGACCAGCGCGCACTGCCAATATGTGCCACGATCCACCCGGACCAGGATGCGGCCGCCTTCCACCGCTATGCGCAGCGTGCCCGCTTCGGCCGTGCGCTTGGGCAACTCGAACCAGAAGACGTCGATCGGCGAACCAAGGTCGGTGAGGGGCAGGAGCCGGTCTCGGCGGACCAGGCTATGGCGCCCGTCCGCGGCGATGGTCAGGCCGGCCCGCACGCACTCGCCGCCCGCCAGCTCGACCCCGCAAACGCGGCCGTCTTCCACCAGGTAGCGCTCGATCGCCGTGCCCATGTCGAGACGGAAGTTAGGAAAAGCCGACGCCTCCCCGCGCAGGAAGTCGAGGAAATCCCATTGCGGCATCATGGCGATGAACGGCGTCCGGCTCCGTACCCGACTGAGGTCCCCCACCACCATGTCGCGGCCGCCTATGCGCAGCTCCGCGCGGTTCAGCCGCTGGTGAGGCCGGCGCAGAAAGCGTTCGAGCAGCCCGAGCTGGCCGAGCACGTCCATGGTGGACGGGTGTACGGTGTCGCCGCGAAAGTCGTGGAGGAAGTCGGCATGCTTCTCCACGACCCGCACCGACACGCCCGCGCGCGCGAACAAGAGGCCGGCCATGAGTCCTGCCGGCCCGCCACCGACGATCAGGAGGTCCGTTTCCATTCGCCGGATATAAGTCGGGCACATGCGGGAGGCACGACTCAGGACCGATCCGGTCAAGCCTTTTTGAGCTCGCTCGGCTTGTGCGCGGCTTCCTTGCCGCTCTTGTCGCTCTTCACGAGGTATTCGGGATTGTCCTTCGACGCCGCGACCTTGTGGCCCTTGATCTGCATCGGGCTGGTCAGCTTCTTCTCGACCTTGCCGACCGAGTGCCCGCCGCTGGAGTCCCACTGAACCTTGTCGCCCTTCTTGAACGTCTTCTCAGCCATTAGTTTTCTCCTGCAACCTGACACGCAACGAGCAGCGCTCCGCTTGGCTCCCTCCCTCGCGGCTGCTTAATGACGTCATGGCAAGCGAACTTGGCGGAAGCGGAATCCGCGACGCACTGGTGATCTTGGGCGCGGCAGGCGTGGTGATCCCCGCCTTTGCGCGCCTCAAGATTTCGCCGGTGATCGGCTTTATCCTGGTCGGCGCGGCGATCGGTCCCGCCGGGCTGGGCGCGCTGGTGCCGCAGCACCCCTGGCTTGAGGCCGTCACCATCACCGATCGGGCGCGGATCGAGCCGTTTGCCGAGTCCGGCATTCTGCTGCTGCTGTTCGCGATCGGGCTGGAGCTGAGCTTTCGTCGCTTATGGGCGATGAAGTCGGCCGTGTTCGGGCTGGGCGGGCTGCAGATGCTCGCCACCGCAACCCTGGTGGGCTCCGTGCTCCTGCTCGCCGGAGCAACGCCCGGCAGCGCCGCGGTGCTGGGGCTCGCGCTCGCCATGTCATCAACCGCGCTGGTCATGCCGCTGGTGGGGACGGGCACGGCGACCGGCAGGGCGGCCCTTGCCATGCTCCTGTTCCAGGACCTGAGCCTGGTCCCGATCCTGTTCCTGCTGGATGCCAAGGGTTCGGCCGGGGAGCTGGCGCAAGTGGTTCTCGGCGGCGCGGCGGCGGTTGCGGCGCTGCTGATCGCCGGCCGCCTGCTGCTGCCGATGCTGTTCGCCCAGGCTGCCCGGACCAAGAGCCCGGAGCTGTTTCTGGCGACCAGCTTGCTGGTGGTGATGCTGGCGAGTCTGGCGACCGGCGCTGCCGGGCTCGGGGCCATCATGGGCGCCTTGATCGCCGGGCTGCTGATCGCCGAAACCGACTACCACTCCGAGGTGGAGGTGATCACCGCCCCGCTACGCGGTCTGGCGCTGGGCATCTTCCTGATCACGGTCGGCATGCGGCTGGACGTCGCTGCCCTGCTGGCGCGCTGGCCGGCCGTGCTCAGCGCCACCCTGGCCATTCTCGCGGTGAAGAGCCTGCTGATCTATCTGCTGCTGCGGTGGCGGCGGGCCCGCGCCGCTACGGCGATCGAGACCGGCTTCCTCATGGCGAGCCCGTCGGAGCTCACGCTGATCGTGCTTGGCAGCGCGTTCGCGGCGGGCGCGATCAGCGCTGCGGAGGCGAGCTTCTGGACCATCGTCACCGCGCTCGGCCTGACCGTCACGCCCCTGCTCGCCGCCCTCGGCGGCAAGCTCTCCCGGCAGGTGGACCCCGACGCGCTCGCCGCGGGCCCGGACCCCGAACCCGGGCAAACGCTGATCCTGGGCTTCGGCCGCGTCGGCCGGCTGGTCGCGGACATGCTGGGCACGCACGGCCGGCCTTATGTCGGCGTGGACGGCGACGTCGACACGGTCGCCGATGCGCGCAGGGCCGGCTACCGGACGGTGTTCGGCGACGTCAGCCGCGGCGATATCGTGGAGCGTTTCCGGTGCGGCAACGCGGCCGCGGTGGTGCTGACCATGAACGAACCGGTGCTGACCGTCCGCCTGACCCGCGCCATCCGCCAGGCCTGCCCGGAGCTGACCATTGTCGCGCGCGCCCGCGACAACAGCCACGCGGCCGAGCTTTACAAGGCTGGAGCGACCGATGCCGTGCCGGAGACGATGGAAGGCTCGCTGCAGATGTCCGAGGCCGTGCTGGTGGACATCGGAGTCGCGATGGGCCCGGTGATCGCCAGCATTCACGAGAAGCGCAGCGAACTCCGCGCCGCGATCATGCTTGAAGGCGAGCTGGCCGAAGAGCCGGCGCTCGGGCGGCGGCGCTAGGCCGTTACCTTGGCCAGCGCGTTCCGGACCGCGGCGAGCGCCTCGGCCGCCTTGCTGGCATCGGGCCCGCCGCCTTGCGCCATGTCGGGCCGGCCGCCGCCGCCCTGCCCGCCGAGCGCCGCCACCGCCGACCTCACCAGGTCGACCGCGCTTACCTGCCCGGTCAGGTCGTCCGTGACCCCCACGGCGACGCTGGCGCGCCCCTCGTTCACCGCAACCAGCGCGCCCACGCCCGAGCCCAGCTGCTTCTTGAGCGCATCCACCTCCGACCGGAGGGCCTTGGGATCGAGCCCCTCGACCACCCGGCCGAGCACCTTCACCCCCGCGACCTCCTCCGGCGCCGCCTCGGCCGCGCCGGTGCCGCCGCCGAGCGCCAGCTGGCGCCGGGCTTCGGCCAGCTCGCGCTCGAGCTTGCGGGCGGTCTCCACCAGCGCGGCTACGCGGGCGGGCGCCTCGTCCGGCGCGGCCCTGAGGCTGGCGGCGATCTCGCGCAGGCGGCTGTCGCGGTCCAGCAGCCACTGCCGCGCCGCCTCGCCGGTCAGCGCCTCGATCCGCCGCACGCCGGAGCTGACGCCGCTCTCCCCGACGATCTTGAACAGGGCGATATCGCCGAGCGCGTTGACGTGCGTCCCGCCGCACAGCTCGACCGAGTAGCGCCCGCCCTCGGTGCCCATCGACACCACCCGCACCTCGTCGCCGTACTTTTCTCCGAACAAGGCCATCGCTCCCTCGGCAATGGCATCGTCGGGCGTCATGAGGCGGGTAGCGACGGGTGTGTTCGCGCGGATCTGCCCGTTCACGTCAGCCTCGACCGTGGCCAGCTCGGCCGGCGCGACCGCGCTCGGGTGCGAGATGTCGAAGCGCAGCCGGTCCGGGGCGACCAGTGAACCCTTCTGCGAGACGTGCTTGCCCAGCCGTTCGCGCAAGGCGGCGTGGAGGAGGTGGGTAGCCGAGTGGTTGGCACGGATCGAGCCGCGTCGGCGATGGTCGACCTCCAGGCGGACCGCGTCGCCGACCCGAAGCTCGGCCCCGTCCACCGCGACCGTATGCACATGGAGCTTGCCGGCCTGCTTGTGCGTGTCGGTGATGCGCCCGTCGAGGCCGCCGTCCGATATCATCGCGCCCTGATCGCCGACCTGGCCGCCGCTCTCCGCATAGAAGGGCGTCTGGTTGGTGACGACCTGAACCGTTTCGCCCGCCGCCGCGCCGTCCACCCGCTCGCCGTTGCGGACGATCGCCAGCACCAGCCCTTCGCCTTCCTCGTTCGCATAACCGGTGAACTCGGTCGCGCCGAACTCCTCGGCGAGGTCGAACCACAGCTCGTCCGACGCCTTCTCGCCCGAGCCCTTCCATGCGGCCCGTGCCGCCGCCTTCTGCGCCGCCATGGCGTCGTCGAAGCCCGCGCGATCGATCTGCAGCCCGCGGGCGCGCAAGGCGTCCTCGGTCAGGTCGTAGGGGAAGCCGTAGGTGTCGTAGAGTTTGAACGCGGTCCCGCCCGGCAGCGTGCCGCCCTCCGGCAGCGCCCCGGTAGCGTCATCCAGCAGCCGCAGGCCGTTGCTGAGCGTCTGCCGGAAGCGCGTCTCCTCCTGGGCCAGCGTCGCCTCGATCAGCGGCTGTGCCCGGACGAGCTCAGGGTAGGCCGCGCCCATCTCCGCCACCAGCGCGGGCACCAGCCGGTGCATCAGCGGCTCGCTTGCGCCCAGCAGATGCGCATGCCGCATCGCCCGCCGCATGATCCGCCGCAGCACATAGCCGCGGCCCTCGTTGGCCGGCAGCACGCCGTCCGCCACCAGGAAGCCCGACGTGCGCAGGTGATCGGCGATGACCCGGTGCGAGGCCATGTGCTCGCCCTCGGCCTTGGTCCTGCTGAACTCCTCCGACGCTGCGATCAGCGCCTTGAAGGTGTCCGTCTCGTAATTGTCGTGCACCCCCTGCAGCACCGCGGCGATGCGCTCCAGGCCCATGCCGGTGTCGATGCTCTTGCTCGGCAGCTCGGAGACGATCTCCCCGCCCGCCTGCTCATATTGCATGAACACGAGATTCCAGATCTCGACAAAACGATCGCCGTTCTCGTCGGGGCTCCCGGGAGGACCGCCGGGAATGTGCTCGCCATGATCGAAAAAGATTTCTGACGAGGGCCCGCACGGCCCATCGTCGCCCATCGCCCAAAAATTGTCTTTGGTCGCGATGCGGATGATGCGACTATCGGGCAGCCCCGCGATCCGCTTCCACAGGTCGAACGCCTCGTCGTCGGTGTGGTAGACGGTGACGGTCAGCCGGTCCGGCGAGAGCCCCCACTCCTTCGTGACGAGGTTCCATGCCAGCTCGATCGCGCGATCCTTGAAGTAGTCGCCGAACGAGAAGTTGCCGAGCATCTCGAAAAAGGTGTGGTGACGCGCGGTATAGCCGACATTGTCGAGGTCGTTGTGCTTGCCCCCGGCACGAACGCACTTCTGGCTGCTGGTCGCGGTCGAGTAGGGCCGGGTCTCAAGGCCGGTGAACACATTCTTGAACGGCACCATGCCCGCGTTGACGAACATCAGCGTCGGATCGTTCTGCGGCACCAACGGCGCGGATGCCTGGCGCGAATGCCCGTTGCGCTCGAAATAGTCGAGAAAGCTGCGGCGGATGTCGTTGGTCGAGGTCATTGGCATCGCCTCTACCATGCCGATGCTGCGCTGCGGAAGAGCGCGGCGCTTGGGTTGCCACCTTCAAAGTGGTAAAAGGCACCGAGTACCGGAGTCCTGCCCAGGCCAAGGAGGCGGATGATGGAAAACCCTATGTTCGAAGAAGGCGGCTGGTGCGACCGCTGGTCACCGACGTTCCTGTCGATCCTGCGCATCATGACCGCGCTGTTGTTCCTGTCGCACGGCACGTCCAAGATTCTCGGCATCCCTTTGAGCACCGCCAGCTTCCCGCCGCCGTGGACCCAGTTCTGGATGGCCGGCATGCTGGAGCTGATCGGCGGCACGCTCCTGCTGGTCGGCCTGTTCACTAGGCCCACCGCCTTCATCCTCGCCGGCGAGATGGCCGTCGCCTACTGGCTGGTCCACGCCCCCGACAACTTCTGGCCGGTCCTCAACCGCGGCGAGCCCGCCATCCTGTTCTGCTTCATCTTCCTCTACACGGTATTTGCTGGACCGGGACCGTGGAGCGTGGATGCCTGGCTCAAGCGCAGGCGGGCGGAAGAAGGGCCGGACAGCTACTATGAGGGAGTGCGGCGGGGCGGCGGAAGAGTAGCGGCGGAGTGAGCTGTTTACGGGCGATACAGCTCAGTCCAGTGTGGCTCCATGGATATAAGGCAGTTTCGGTCCGAGTTGGCGCACGCGTTTGAAGCAGCCGGGTTTGAGAGAAAGAAGGTCAAGCACCACAAAGGGACTGTCTGGCTGTTGCCGGGCCATGAAGTCGAACGGACCTTCTGGGAGCACGCTATGCGGCGGCCGTGGGGCTTTCTTCTGGGCGGCTCCCTGCGCGTCGACGTTCCATCCTTCCGGACGTGGCTCAATGCTAAGTCCCCGGCTGAGGCGCACGGCGTACTTCATGCAAGCCTCTTGGGTCGCTTGATCGCAAACGAGCCCGACATGTTCTTCGCTGTCGTGGTGGAGCCGCCCCCGTATGATGCGTGGACGCAATCCATCAGAGCCCGTCTTGCCGCCCTTCCGGATACGATCGAAGGCCTCTTGCGGACGGAACAGGAGCCGGAGCGGCTTAGATTAGTGTGGGACAACTGGACGGCGCCAAAGGCGTGGAGCTACTTCAAAGCTCGGGCAGTAGGCGACGAGCCGAAGAGCCCGCCGCCTTTCATGTTGCTCGACGGCCAGATCGTTGACGCTGCCGCCAACGATTCGACCTGATCTCTACCGCGTCAGCTTCTTGTAGCTCATCCGGTGCGGGCGGTCGGCCTCCGGGCCCATCCGCCGGCGCTTGTCCTCCTCATAGGCCTCGAAATTGCCTTCGAACCATTCCACGTGGCTGTCGCCTTCGAACGCCAGGATGTGTGTCGCCAGGCGATCGAGGAAGAAGCGGTCGTGGCTGATGACCACGGCGCAACCGGCGAAGCTCTCCAGCGCATCCTCGAGCGCGCGCAGGGTCTCCACGTCGAGGTCGTTGGTCGGCTCGTCGAGCAGCAGGACGTTGCCGCCCTCCTTGAGCATCTTGGCGATATGGACACGGTTGCGCTCGCCGCCGGATAGCTGGCCGACCTTTTTCTGCTGGTCGGAGCCCTTGAAGTTGAAGGCGCCGACGTAGGCGCGGGTCTGCATCTCCTGCTTGCCCACGGTCATCAGCTCGTGCCCGCCGCTGATCTCCTCCCACACATTGTGCTTCGGATCGAGCGCGTCGCGGCTCTGGTCGACGAACCCCAGGTGCACCGTTTCCCCGATCTTGATGGAGCCGCCGTCCGGCTGCTCCTGGCCGGTGATGAG
>NZ_CADCWA010000009.1 GCF_902806285.1 uncultured Sphingomonas sp.
CGCAACTGTCGCTGCGCTCGATCGGCGCCCCGCGGGGCATGAGCGAAGCGGTGGCGGCGAGCGGCGGCGGGATTGTGCATGACGCCATGCGGGCGATGACCGGCGGGGTCACCGCCGACGAGGTGCGGCGGCTGCGCGAGAAGCTGGGCGTGCACCCGGTGTACAAGCGGATCGACAGCTGCGCGGCGGAGTTCGACGCCTCCACGCCTTACCTCTATTCGACCTACGAGACGCCGCTGTTCGGCGAGCCGGAAGATGAGGCGGAGGTCAGCGACCGGCGCAAGGTCCTCATCCTGGGCGGCGGGCCGAACCGGATCGGGCAGGGGATCGAGTTCGATTATTGCTGCTGCCACGCCGCCTTCGCGTTGCGCGACGCGGGGCTCGAGACGATCATGGTCAACTGCAATCCGGAGACGGTGTCGACCGACCCGGACACGTCCGACCGGTTGTATTTCGAGCCGCTGACGGCCGAGGACGTGCTGGAGATCGTGCGGCGGGAGCAGGCGCGGGGGCAGCTGCTGGGCGTCATCGTGCAGCTGGGCGGCCAGACGCCGCTGAAGCTGGCGGCCGAGCTGCAGGCGGCGGGGGTGCCGATCCTGGGGACTTCCCCGGACAGCATCGACCTGGCGGAGGACCGGGAGCGGTTCGCGGCGCTGGTCGCGCGGCTGCGATTGATGCAGCCGGAGAACGGCATCGCGCGCAGCCGGGACGAGGCGCTGCAGGTGGCGGAGCGGATCGGCTACCCGGTGCTGCTGCGGCCGTCCTACGTGCTCGGCGGGCGGGCGATGGAGGTGGTGGACGGGCCGGCCCAGCTCGATAACTATATCGCGACCGCGGTGGCGGTGTCGGGGTCGAGCCCCGTCCTGATCGACCGCTACCTGCGCGACGCGATCGAGGTGGACGTCGACGCGCTGAGCGACGGCCGCGACGTGGTGGTCGCGGGCGTGCTGGAGCATATCGAGGAGGCGGGGGTCCATTCGGGCGACAGCGCCTGCTCCATCCCGCCGCACAGCCTCTCGCCTGAGGTCGTGGCCGAGATCGAGCGGCAGACGCGCGAACTGGCGCTGGCACTGAAGGTGCGCGGGCTGATGAACGTGCAGTTCGCAGTCAAGGACGGTCGAGTATATCTGATCGAGGTCAATCCGCGCGCCAGTCGGACGGTGCCGTTCACGGCGAAGGCGCTGGGACGACCGATCGCCAAGATGGCCGCCCAGCTGATGGCGGGCGGCAGCCTGACCGAGTTCGGGGCGCTTCCGAAACTGCGCGACCACATCGCCGTCAAGGCGCCGGTGTTTCCCTTCGCGCGCTTTCCGGGCACGGATCCCGTGCTTGGACCGGAGATGAAGAGCACGGGGGAAGTCATGGGGATCGCAGAGGATTTCGATGTCGCCTTCGCCAAGTCGCAGCTTGGCGCGGGGGTCCGGCTGCCGCAGTCCGGCACGCTGTTCGTGTCGGTCAAGAACAGCGACAAGGAGCTGGTCGTGCCCGCAGTGCAGGAGATGCTGGACCTCGGCTTCGCGGTGATCGCCACGGGCGGCACCTGCGACCACCTCAGGAACCGCGGACTGCCGGTCGAGCGGGTCAACAAGGTGGCGCAGGGCCGGCCGCATATCGTCGACCGGATCGTCGACAGCGGCGTCGACCTCATCTTCAACACGACCGAAGGCTGGCAGTCCCTGAAGGACAGCCAGTCGATCCGCGCCACCGCATTGAACCGCAAGGTGCCCTATTTCACCACGGTCGCGGCGAGCCAGGCGGTGGCCCGCGCGATCCGCGCGACCCGGGGGCGCTCGCTTGAAGTCCGCTCCTTGCAGTCCTATTATTCCGCCCTCGAAAGATAACTCCCATCATGTTGCCAGGCGAAGCGCTCCCCTAACGGATGAGCGCCGTGCGGCGGATGTGACAAGAAAAGGAACCGGGCGTACATGGCGAGCGACAAGGTGCCGATGCTGGCCGAAGGCTATCGTCAGCTCGAGGACGAGCTGAAGCGGCTCAAGACGGAGCGGCCGCAGATCGTCGACGCGATCGAGGAAGCGCGCGCCCACGGCGACCTGTCGGAAAATGCCGAATACCATGCCGCCAAGGAGCGCCAGGGCCAGGTCGAAGCGTCGATCGCGGAGATCGAGGATCGGCTGAGCCGCGCGCTGGTGATCGACCCAACCACGCTCTCCGGCGACAAGGTGGTGTTCGGCGCAACGGTGAGCCTGATCGATGAGGACGAGAAGAAGATCCGCTACCAGCTGGTCGGCCAGCAGGAGGCGGACGCCAAGGTCGGCCGCATCAGCTACAATTCGCCGCTCGGCCGCGCGCTGATCGGCCGGCAGGTCGGCGAGGAGGTGGAGGTGACCACCCCGTCGGGCGACCGTTATTACGAGATCGAGGGCATCGAGTTCGTCTGAGGTGAACCTGCGCAGCGCCACCATCGTCATCGCGGCGCTGACCAGTGTCGTATCGCTTGCGCTGCTCGCCGGCGGGTTGCTCGGTCAGGCGGCCGGGATGATGGGCTTCATTCCCGCGCGCCTGTCCGGATTGCTGGAGCTGCCTGGCGCCGTTCCCGCGGTGCTGACTCCGTTCAGTTGCACGCTGGTCCACGGCGGCTTTTTTCACCTGTTCTTCAACATGTTCATGCTGCTGGTGTGCGGCGTGGCGGTGGAGCGGGTGCTCGGGGCCGGGGCGCTCGTAGCGCTGTACCTGGTCAGCGCGGTGATCGCCGCGCTGGCGCAATGGACGGTCGATCCGTCCGGGGTGGCGCCGGTGATCGGGGCCAGCGGAGCGGTCAGCGGGGTGCTCGGCGCCTATGCGCTGAGCTTCGGCCGGCCCAAGCGCTTGTCGGCGTCACCCGCGGTGAACCGCGCCGTGCACATCGCCTGGCTGGCGGTGGCCTGGACCCTTCTCCAGCTGGCCGTGGGCTATGCGGCGGGCGCTCAAGGCCTGCTGCTCGCCACCCCGGCGCATGTTGGCGGATTCCTGACCGGCCTGGTGCTGCAGCGGCCGCTGCTGCTGTGGCGGTACCGGAAAGCCTAGTACTCCCGCGAAGGCAGGAGCCCAGTTGTTCCGGCATCGCCACTAAGAGGACTGGGCCCCTGCCTCGCAGGGGCGCAACTCACTTCTTCTCCACCTCCGGCTCGAGCAGCCGGTGCAGGTGGACGACCACATATTTCATCTCGGCATCGTCCACCGTGCGCTGGGCGTTGGCGCGCCAGGCGTCTTCGGCGTCGGCGTAATTGTCGAACAGCCCGACGATATGCATGTCGTTGAGGTTGACGAAGTCGAGGCCCTGCGGGTCCTGGACGCGGCCGCCGAATACGAGGTGAAGCTTGCTCATGGGAGTGGGCGGTTAGCATAGGGCCCGCGCGCCGTCACCCCGGCCGACGAAGCGGGGTCCACCTTCCTTCCGCAGCTTCGGCAAGAAGGAAGGCGGACCCCGATCGATTCAGGCATGACGGGGGAAGTTACATGTTGCCGCTACCCGCGCCGCCGCCCGCCGGGTCTCCGCCGCCCGACGAGCTGCCGCCCGCGGAAGCGGAACCGCCGCCCACGCCCAGGAACTCGCGAACCTTGTCGCCGGCCATCTCGTCGAACTTCTGCTTGCTCATGTCGCGGGCGCGCTCCACCGCGCCGGTGCCGGCGGTGGTGAGCTTGCTCCCGAGCGGCTTGAGCAGCTCTTTCTCCTTGCGGGAAGCGGGCAGCACCGCGCCCAGCACCGCGCCGAGCGCCGCGCCCGCGCCGACCGCGATCAGCGGCGAGGAGTCGATCTGCTGCGAGGCCTTCTGCGTGGCACCCGAAGCGCGGCCGCGAACGCCGCTGCTGCTGCCCCGGCTGCCGTAGCCGCTGCTGCCGCTGCTGGCCGTGCTGCCGAAGTCGTCCGTGCCGCCGCCCAGGCGATCGCTGTCCAAGGACGCGGATTTGTTGCTCTTAGCCATTAATCATACCTCTCCGAAGAAGCCGCGCGACGGCGGCCCGTTTGTTCCAAATCGTCTCGGCTGCGCTTGCCGCGGAACAGGCCGGCCACCGCCCGGAACAGCGGCTTGCGGGCGAGCAGGACCAGCACGCCGGCCCCGATCCCCGCCGCTATTCCCGGCTTCTGCTTGGCGGCCGTAACCGCGCCGTCGGCCGCGACGATGCTCTTGTCCTTGGCGGTCTGCACCGCGTCGGACGCAAGCTTGCCAGGCGCCAGCCGGGCCTTGAGCTCATCCACGTCGCCCATCAGCCGGGCCTTGGCGGCGTCCGCCTCGCCCCGGGCACGGGCTTCGCGCACCTGGATCGCCTCGCTCATGCCTTGCCTCCCACGGCGGCCTTGCCCTTGCTGTAGGCAAGGTAGCCGAGGATCCCGGCGATGGCGGCGAAGATCAGGACGGTCAGCACTCCGGCTAGCCAGTCCTTCATCACCGCCGACAGCGCCACGAAGACCGTCGCCACCAGCGCGCCAAACGCGCCCAGGGCACAGAGCAGGGCAGCCACGCCGAAGATAAGCGGGTTCACCAGCGCCTTGCCGCGCTCGGTTCCCACCGTCTTGTAGTAGTTGACCTCCGCCTTGGCGTAGGCTTTCCCGTCGTCCACCAGCCGGTGGAACAGGTCGCCTACGCTTGGCTGCTCGCCCGTCGCCGTTTCCGTGCGATAGAGCATCGGGTCACCCGGCGGTGCTGGTCCGGTCGTTGTTACGGTTACCGGTGCCATTCTGGGCCTCCTCCAGTCCAACCTTGAGCAAACGCACCAGGCCGAAGCCCAGCACGGCGGCGCCCGTCAGGGCCACCGCGGGACTCTTGCGCACCAGGTTGCGCGCATCGTCCACCAGCTCGTCCGGGTTCTTGTTCTGCAGCGTCGTGGCATAGCCGTTGATCGCCTGGCTCGCCTTGCGCGCATATTCGCCATATTGCGGCCCGAGCCGCTCCTCGATCTGCTGCACGGTATCGTCGACGATGCCGGCGATGTTGGTCAGCGTGGAGCTGCCCTGCTGCAGGCCCTGGCTGGCGAGGCTGTGGATCTTGTTCTTGCTCTCGTCGCGCAGCTTGCCGCCCGCATTGGAGACGAGGCCGCGAACGCCCGAGGTCTTGCCGCCGCTGCCGTCGCTGCTGCCCGTGCTGCTGCTGTCGGCATCGACCCCGCCCGTGCTGCCCGCGCCAGCGGTGCCGCCGAGCCCGGCGGTGCTGCCGCCGGTGGTTCCGGCGCTGCCCAGGGCGCTGCTGCCCGTACCACCGGCGCCCATGCTGGTGCCGCCGCCCGTGATCAGCGCGTCCGTGGCATCGCTGCTGTCGGTGGTGCGGGTCTGCCCGCCCGTGGCGTTGGTCTGGGTCGAGGTGGTCGCCGCCGAGCCCGCGGTGCCGCTGCGGCCGGTGCCGCCCGTGCTTCCGCCGCTGCCGGCGCCTCCAATGATCGCGTCCGTGCCTTCCGGCAACTTGTTGTTGGGGTCAGCCATGAGGCCCTCCTGTTGCATTAACCGTTCTGACAGGGAGAACACGAAAGCGCGGCGCACGTTCCGACCCCGTGCCGAATGTTGCCGATGAGGCGGCGCGCCGATACAGGCGCCGGGCGAAACGAACCCTTGCAAAGGTGCTTGAACTCCATGACCGCCATTCTCGACATCCATGCCCGCCAGATCCTCGACAGCCGTGGCAATCCCACGGTCGAGGTGGACGTGACGCTGGAGGACGGCAGCCTGGGCCGGGCGGCGGTGCCGTCGGGCGCCTCGACCGGAGCGCATGAGGCGGTGGAGCTGCGCGACGGCGACAAGGGACGCTGGGGCGGCAAGGCCGTGACGAAGGCGGTCGCGGCGGTGAACGGGCCGATCGCCGACGCCATCCTCGGCTATGAGGCGGAGGATCAGCAAGAGGTCGACGCGGCGATGATCGCGCTCGACGGGACCGAAAACAAGGGCAAGCTCGGCGCCAACGCGATCCTGGGGGTGAGCCTGGCGACGGCGCGGGCGGCGGCGGAGGCGCGGGGCCTGCCGCTGTACCGCTACGTCGGCGGGGTGGGCGCGAGCCTGCTGCCGGTGCCGATGATGAACATCCTGAACGGCGGGGCGCATGCCGACAATCCGATCGACTTCCAGGAGTTCATGGTGATGCCGGTCGGGGCGGAGAGCTTCGGCGAGGCGCTGCGTTGCGGGGCGGAGATCTTTCATGCGCTCAAGGCCAAGCTGCACGGTGCCGGGCTATCGACTGCGGTCGGCGACGAGGGCGGGTTCGCGCCGAACATCGCCTCGGCGCGGGCCGCACTGGACTTCATCGGCGAGGCGACGGAAGCGGCGGGGTACAGGCTGGGCGAGGACGTGCTGATCGCGCTGGATTGCGCCGCGACCGAGTTCTTCCGGGATGGCAAGTACGACATGACCGGAGAGGGGCGGAGCCTCTCGCCCGACGAGATGGCCGCGTACCTGGAAGAGCTCGCCCGAGACTACCCGATCGCCTCGATCGAGGACGGCATGGGTGAGGACGACATGGCGGGCTGGAAGGCGCTGACCGAACGGCTGGGCGGGCGCGTGCAACTGGTCGGGGACGACCTGTTCGTGACCAACGAGAAGCGGTTGGCGCAGGGCATCGCGGACGGGATCGCCAACTCAATCCTGGTCAAGGTCAACCAAATCGGCACGCTGACCGAGACGATCAATGCGGTGCGGCTGGCGCAGACCAGCGGCTAC
>NZ_CADCWA010000010.1 GCF_902806285.1 uncultured Sphingomonas sp.
AGGGGCTCGGAGGCTTGTCGATTTGTGCGGACGGCGCGAGCGTCTGAGTGGCTTGCCGCGGAGCAGCGAGTGCACCCGAAGTCGAGAATAGCGCGGCCAAGCCGAGCAGCAGAAAGGTCTTCATCTTCGTGTTGTGTCCCGCGCCGCCAATGTCCGCAATGGGTCGAACTCAGACGTTCGGCCTGGATGTCCGCAAAGGGTGGAAAGCGGACGCTCGCGAGGACCGATCAGCGGCAGATGATCTGACGTGAGTTCGGCGGCTGTCGGGCGCAGGTCGCACCGCCGACAACCTCAACCCGGCCGCTGCCGTTGACAGAAACATTCGCGGCCTTCGCGACGTCGGCATAAGCTGAGCCCGAGCCACCTACGGCAATGCTCGCATTCTCCACTTCAAGTCGCTTGGCATCAATCGGCCCGGCGCCTCCCACCACATAGGTCGCGTTGCGCGCGCGGCCCTCTGCGGTGATACCGCCGGATCCTGCAGTCGCCAGTTGAATGTGGCGGACATCAAGCAGTCGGAGGCCTAGGGATCCCGCACCATCCAATTGGGCGATGAAATGATCACCGCTCACACCGCCTATCTCAACTTCAGCAGCGCCTTCGACCTTGGCAGCTGTCAGGGCAGGCGTGGAAACAAAGACGTTCACGCCCGATCCGGGATTCCAACTCCATGTCGCTCCCTCACGATAGCGAATGGTTAAAATGCCTCCTTCCGCCTTCACAATCGCATCAGCGAGAAGAGCTGCCGGCCCCTGCAGACGGATCTGTCCGCTCTGCTCATTGACGAGAACTCCAACTTTGAACGGCCCGGAGACTCTCAACTGGTCGAACCTGCCGACCGAGACAGAACGAGATTCATAAGGGCTTAGGTTTGCTTGCGGAGCCCCGCTCGAAACCGGCGATTCGTCGACACCGTGCCTGGAACTGTTCGCCGGGGAACCTGCGCCCGCAACCGATAGTAAGCTTGCGACAGCAACAGCAAGGATCATGAGCGTAACTCCTACAAACGCCAGCCGCTGTTTGGGGCTGATCCGCTGATCAGAGAGGGCCTTAGTCGCCGGCTGATCCACCCCCAACGGCTGGGGTCCCGAGCCATTAAGGGGTGTTGCTTCTGCTTGCTGGAGGATGCGGGCAGCTTCCCGGCTGCTTGAGACTCCTAAGTGTCGCCGTGCCTGCGTCAGATGCTCATTAACGGTGTGAACCGAGATGCCCAGTTCCCTTGCTGCGGACTTGGCATCGAAACCACTGGAGACGAGCCGCAGCAATTCCTTCTGCCTTGGCGTCAGTTTATGCACCTCCCCGACACTCACCATCGCTTAACTATCTGCGAGCGATCGAATGTCCGCAATGGGTCGTAAGCGGACATCCGGGTTCTCGACTCATTGAAGCTACCGGCCCGCACCCGCAGGCACCGCAAAAGGCATCACCAACGTCCCATCCGGCGCGGCGGTGAACGTTGTCTGGGTCGGGTAGGCGAACTGGATGCCCTCCGCCGCGAAACCCTTCAGCAGCGCCATGATGATCGCGGCGCGCTTGGCGAACATGGCTTCGGCGTCGAGGCCTTCGTGGATGAAGATCAGCTCATGGTCGAGGCTTGAGGGGCCGATCGCGACCAGGACGCAGCGGACGAGGCGGCAGCCGGGCTGGCCTTCCACCGCGGCGCGCGCGAGGACGGGGACTTGCTCCAGCTTGTCGGGCGGAGTCTGGTAGACGAGGCCGAAGCGCAGGGTCTCCTGCCGGTCGTCGCCCGCGGCGAGGTTGCGGATCTCGCGCTCCAGCAGCTTGGTGTTGGCCATGATCACCATCTCGCCGGTGAGGCTGCGCATGCGGGTGGTCTTGAGGCCGATCTTCTCGACCGTGCCGGTGGTCTGGTCGAAGCGGATGGTGTCGCCGCGGCGGAACGGGCGGTCGAACAGGATGGCGAGGGCGGCGAACAGGTCGGAGAAGATGCCCTGCGCGGCCAGGCCGATGGCGATGCCGCCGATGCCGAGGCCTGCGACCAGCGCGGTGACGTTGACGCCGAGGTTGTCGAGGATGACGACCAGCGCGATCCCGAACAGGGCGACGCTGATGAGGACGCGGATCACGCCCATGGCGTTGGCGAGCGTGCTGCCGTTGGGCTCGTCGCCGACCTGCTGGCCGATCACGCCCAGGATCAGCTCGCGGCCCCAGACGGCACCCTGCAGGGCGGCGGCGATCACGAAGGCGATGTCGAACAAGCGCTCGATCCGGGCGGGCGGCTGGGCGTAGTTGACGACGATCTCGACCGCGGCAACGGCCATGAACAGGACGCTGGTCTTGGCCAGCACCCGGGCGATGACCGCGCGCCAGCTGAGGCAGTTTGGGTCGTTGGCGAGGATGTGTCGGCCGGCGGCGCGGAGCAGCAGCATCAGGCCGACCAAGCCGAGGGCGACGGCACTGCCGACGAGCAGTGCGTCGAGGTTGAGGACGAGCCAGGCGAGGAAGCGTTCGAGCTTGTCGGTCATGGGCTTGGCGGATGGCGGGGAAGGGGGGAGCGGGTCAATAGCTGCTCCCCCTCGGGGGAGCTGTCAGCTGCGCAGCAGATGACTGAGGGGTTCGGCACGCACCCCTCCGGCGCTTCGCGCCACCTCCCCCAAGGGGGAGCTAGGCCTGCTCGAGCTTGCCCTCTTCCACCTTCTCCGCGACCTGGTCGACCTTCTCCGGTCCGCCGGTCTCGGCCGCCTGGATCGCCGCTTCGACCACCGCCGGCACGATTGGCTTCTCCGCCTTCTTCACCGGCTTCTTGCGGCGGCCCTTGAGCAGGAAGTCGAGCAGCCCGACCTCCGAGCTCGACAGCCACTTGCGGGCGCGGGGGCGCTGGAAGCCGCCGAGCGGATGCTTGGGGTTGTCGCGCGCGGCCTCGATCAGCTTGGGGTGGACGTAGCTCTTGCGGCTGATCGCCGGCGTGTTGCCGAGCGCTTCGGCCACGGGCTCGAGCACGGTCTTGAGGCTGATCTTGCGGCGTTCTTCCTCCTGCGCTTCGAGCATCTTGTCGAAGGCGATCACGCTCGCGCCCCAGGTGCGGAAGTTCTTGGCGGTGAAATCGCCGCCGCTCGCCTCACGGATATACTCGTTCACGTCGGCCGAGGTGATCGGGCAGGCCTCGCCATGCTCGTCGATGTACTGGAACAGGTTCTGCCCGGGCAGTTCCTGGCATTTGCCGACGACGCGCTTGAGGTTGCCGTCGGTGATCGGCACCTCGTGCGTGATCCCGTGTTTGCCCTTGAAGCGCATGGAGAGCTTGCTGCCCTGCTTCTGCACGTGGCGGTTGCGCAGGGTGGTCGCGCCGAAGCTCTTGTTCTCCTTGGCATATTGCTCGTTGCCGACCCGGATGAAGTTGGTGTCGAGCAGGCGCACGATCGCCGCCAGCACATTGTCGCGGCTGAGCTTGCGCTGCTTGAGGTCGGCCTCGACCCGGCGGCGGAGCTTGGGAAGCGCCGCGCCGAACTCGATCGCGTCCAGATATTTCTGCTTGTCGGCGCGAGCGCGGAACCCTTCGTGGTAGCGGTACTGCTTGCGGCCCTTGGCGTCGCGCCCGGTCGCCTGGATGTGGCCGTTGGGGTAGGGGCAGAACCAGGCGTCGACATAGGCGGGCGGGAGCGCGATCTTGTTGAGCCGGTCGATCTCGTCGCGGTCGGTGATGCGCTCGCCGTCCGGCGAGAAATAGGCCCACTTGCCCTTGACCAGCTCCCGCGTGATCCCGGGCTGGTCGTCGCTGCAGTGGCGGAGTCGATCCATCTTGCCAGCACAAGCGGCGGTAGGGCACGGCGGTTCCGTGAGCACGCCTAAAGTCTTGATCATGGCCAGCAACGGCTTCGAGGAAGCGGAGCTGTTCGTGCCGCTTGAGCGGCTGCGGGCGAGCGGGTGCGAGGTGCAGGTCGCCGCGCCCGCCATGGCCCCGATCCGGGCGACGGTGCTGGACGATCCCGGGCGGACCATCCAACCGGACCTGACGATCGGGGACGTGCGGGCGGAGGACTGGGACGCGCTGCTGATCCCGGGCGGGCTGATCAACCCCGACTTCTTGCGGACCCAGCTTGACTCGGTTGACCTTGTTCGCAGTTTCGTCACGGCGGACAAGGCGGTGGGGGCGATCTGCCACGGACCCTGGCTGCTGGTCGAGGCCGACGTGCTGCGCGGACGGCGCGCGACCGGCTGGAGGTCCATCCGCACCGACCTGCGCAATGCCGGCGCGGAGGTGGTGGACGCACCGGTGGTCACCGATGGGAGATTGGTGACCGCGGTCGGGCCGGACGATGCGGCGGCCTTCGCCGATGCGCTGCTGGCGGTGATCACCTCGTCGGGGCGCTGAGATAACGGAACTGCGCCTGGCGCCAGCGCCGGGGTCACGGCGGCGCTGGCGGACTCTCAGCGAAGCCACTAGCCTTCGATCGTCAGCGCTTCGAGCTCGAGCAGGACGGAGCCGTCCTCGCGCGCTTGCGGCGGTGCCACGATGGCGATCTCGGCCAGGAATGCGGACGGGCCGAGATCGAATTCCGCTTTCTCCAGGCCCGCGGCCCACTCGCTCGCGCGAGCTGCAGCTTCCGACCCGCTGAACACCAGGCCGGCACGGTGCTTCTCCCCGGAGAAAGTCAGCGAATGCCAGTCGATCGTGGTCCAGTCGCTTAGAAGAATCCTATTACGGTTGGTTCCCGCTCGGTCAACCAGCGCCCGCAACAGCCCCGACGCCGCCTGGGTCATCCGCGGCCGGTTCACCGGGATTGCTCCAGAAAGGCCCGGACCCGGCAGACGGTTCGCGCTCTAGGTTCTCTCCCAGCGCGCAGGTCGAACACGAAACGCGGATCACGCATGACCTCGCGGCCGAATCGGGCAGCACTGATCTTCTTGATCTCAAGATAATTTTCTACGTCACGCAAGAGGTACACGATCCACAACTCCAGGCCAGCACAACGACTCGGCACGGCTTGTTTCTCAATGCATTTCCTACTTGTCTAGGCATAATCCTATGTGTAGGATGTCCGACATGCCGAATGAACCTCGCGCCGTGCTGGAGCGGCTCTGCCTCGAGCGTGGCGAAGATTTCGCCAGCCTGTCCCGCATGATCGGGCGAAATCCCGCGTATATTCAGCAGTTTGTCCGCCGGGGGACGCCGCGCCGGCTGCCCGAGGCCGAGCGCCGGACCCTGGCGCGCTACTTCGGCATTGCCGAGTCGTTGCTGGGCGGTCCGGACGAGGACCCGCTGGCCGCGACCATGGTGCCGGTCGGGCGCAGCGCCGTTCGCGCATCGGCCGGACCGGGCGCGATCCCCGGTGACGAGCGGACCCGTGCCTATTTCGCGTTCGACGAGCGCTGGCTGCGCAGGCTGACCGGAGCCGGCACGAGCGAACTCACGCTGATCCGGGTGGAGGGCGATTCCATGTCGCCGACCCTGGCGGACGGCGACGACATATTGGTCGACCGGAGCGAAGCGGGCGAGCGGCTGCGGGACGGGATCTACGTGCTGCGGATCGAGGACGCGCTGGTGGTCAAGCGGCTGGCGCTGCACCCGATCACGCACCGCGTCACCGTTCAGTCCGACAATCCCGCCTACTCCGACTGGCCGGACTGCAGGATCGAGGACATCCACGTCATCGGGCGGGTCATCTGGGCCGGGCGGCGCGTGCCCTAGCTTCGGGAGCTAACCGGTCCTGCGCCGGTCGATCAGCCAAGTCGCGATCGCCGCCATGACGCCAAGGCCGGCGCCGATCAGGAAGCCGAGGCTCGGCTCACCGCGCATGGCACCGATGACTACACCCAGGAAGATGCACAGGATCAGGAGGAAACCGCCGGCCCGCGGTGAACGCTTCTGCATGAGGAGGCTGTGCCAGACGGCGGGACGCTCCGCCAGTGGGAGGATGGTGAACGGCCCGGTCAGCACTTCTCTTGGCCGATCCGGTAACTCCCCTGGCGTTACCCGCCGGGCCATGCTCCCGACCTTTATCGCCGACCGCAGCGCCGTGGAGGCCGCCGCCGAACTGATCGCCAGCCTGGGCGACGAGGCGGTCCTGGAGGCGGCCGACCGTGCCGCGCGCAGCCGCGATGCCGGAAACGTGCGCATGTTCTGTCATTGGCGGCAGATCGAGCGGCTGATCGACACCTTGAGCTGCGACGAGGCATTCGGGACGGTGCACTGAGCGCGGGTTCCGGTTGGCCTTGCCCGCCGGTTTCGCTACGTCCCTCGGCGAAGGGGGGAGCACCATGAAGAACTGGAACGTGCGCAAGGCGGTGGTGAGCCGCGAGGAGATGCCCGAGCATCACCGGCTGACCCAGTCGCTCTCCTGGCCGCACCTGGTTGCGCTGGGTGTGGGCGCCATCGTTGGCACCGGCATCCTTACCCTGATCGGGGTGGGCGCGGGCAAGGCCGGGCCGGCGGTGATCCTGTCCTTCGCCATCGCCGGAGTGATCTGCGCCTGCGCGGCGCTGGCCTATGCCGAGGTGGCGACGATGATCCCCGCTTCGGGCTCGGCCTACACCTACAGCTATGTGGTGTTCGGCGAGCTGCTCGCGTGGATCGTCGGCTGGTCGCTGATCCTGGAGTACAGCCTGGTGGTGAGCGCGGTGGCGGTCGGCTGGTCGGGGTACCTCGCGCCGTTGTTGAACATCCCAGCCGAGCTCGCCAACGGGCCGGGGGCGGGCGGCTTCGTCAACCTGCCGGCGATCTTCATCATCGCGGCCGTCGCCGCCCTGCTGCTCGCGGGAACGCGGGAAAGCGCCAATCTCAACGCCGCGCTGGTGCTGGTGAAGCTGGCGGCGCTGGCGGTCTTCATCGCCGTAGCCCTGCCGCATTTCAGCAGCGCCAACTTCGAGCCGTTCATGCCGTACGGCTTTCCGCGCTCGGGGCCGGGCGGGAGCGAGGTGGGGGTGATGGCCGCGGCGGCGATCATCTTTTTCGCCTTCTACGGCTTCGACGCCATCGCCACCGCCGCCGAGGAGGCCAAGAATCCTGGGCGCGACCTGGCGATCGGGATCGTCGGGTCGATGGCGGTGTGCGTGGTGATCTACATGGCGGTGGCCGCCGCCGCGGTGGGCGCGCTGTCCTATGCCCGCTTCGCCAATTCTCCCGAGCCGCTGGCGCTGATCCTGCGGGAGATCGGCCAGCCGTGGGCCGCGCGCATCCTCGCCATCTCGGCGGTGGCGGCGTTGCCGACCGTGATCCTGGCCTTCTTCTACGGGCAGAGCCGGATCTTCTTCACCATGGCGCGCGACGGCCTGCTGCCGAGCGGACTGGCGACCGTCTCCTCGCGCGGGTCGCCGGTCCGCATCACCCTGTTCACGGCGCTGGTCGTGGCGGTGATCGCCGGCATCTTCCCGCTTGATGAGATCGCCGCCCTGGCCAACGCCGGAACGTTGGCCGCCTTCATCGCCGTGTGCGCGGCGATGCTAGTGATGCGCCGGCGCGAGCCCAATCGCGAACGCCGCTTCCGCACGCCGCTGCCCTGGCTGATCGGCCCCGTGGGGATCGCGGGGTGCCTGTACCTGTTCTGGAGCCTGCCGGCCAAGACGCAGTGGTATTTCCTGGTGTGGAACGTTCTCGGCCTCGCCGTCTACCTGCTGTACGCGCAGCGGCAGGCGGAGCGGGCACGGGAGCAGGTGGAAACGGCTGCGGCGGCCTGATCGGCAACGCGAGCGAATCACCTCAGCGTTTCGGCCGCAGTGCGTAAACTTGGTAGTGGCGGCGCTTGGCGGGATAGGACCCGACCAGCCGATAGTCGCGCGCCAACACCGCGTAGAGGAACGCCCGCGCACTCCGATTGGGATCCATGACCGGCACCGACGAACTCACGATTACGCCCGGCCGGGCAAGGAGGATGCGGCGGAGCTCGGTCAACGGATCGACGCCGAGGCCAGTTTCCTCGACCGCGAGGCTGAGATGGTAAGGGAAGACATAAGGGGTGAGGTGACAGGCCCCACTCAGGTAATCGACGGCGGGCGGACCGTCGAACATGAACAGACATCGTCCGTTGAGGTTCTGGGACACCGCCGACGTCAGCTCCGCGATCTGCTGCCGCGAGGTGCTCGGCCTCTCGTCGGGATAGCCGATCAGCACGGCATTCCAGAAGGCCACCAATAGCACCGAAGCCGGGCCGATCAGGCTGCGTTCGAAGAACGGGGCGGCCGCTAGAGACAATGGCACCAGCAGCGGAAGGGCGTAGTGCCAATAATAGGTGCCGAGCAGGAAGAAGCCGCCAAGCGCAACGGCCAGCCAGCCCAGGACCAGATGGTAGGTGCCGAGCTTGCCGCCGCGCAGTCCCTCCCACCGTACGGCGGCGAAGGCCACAACCGTGCAGACCAGCAGTGGGAGCAGGGTGAGCCCGATCCGGGTCAGCCGGACATGAACCTGGTCGGGGGTAGCGGGCGGACGGAGCCCGATCGAGACGAAGTTGGCGAACCAGAAGGCCTGCAGCTCGCCGACCGCGGCGTAGTAGGCGGCCGCCGCGCCGGTCGGTCCGATCCCGCAAAGCGCGAACAAGGCGGCGGCGCGCACGGCGGCGGCGAGCCCGAAAGCGCGCCAGGCGCGCCACGCGAGCAAGGCACCGAAAAAGCAGCCTTCAAAGACGGCAGTGTATTTGATCTGGATGGCGATGCCGCACAGGGCCATCGCCAGCACCCCGGCCGAGGTCAGACCGCCGCGATCGGGTGCATCAAGGGCGCGGAGCGTCAGCAGGGCCGCACCGGCGACGAATAGGTTGTAGAAGACCGGGGACTGGCCGCCGTAACCGCCCAGCGCGGCCAGGCCGGTGAGGTAGATGAAGCCCGCAGCGCCCGCCGCCAAGTTCGAGACGCCCATCCTGCGGGCAAGCTGGGCAACCACAATCGCAGTGCCAAAGGCGAACCCCGAGGCTACAAGCTGGTATTGGACGATGCCGTCGCCGCCGAGCAGCCGGATCGCGCCGAACAGCAGAAACAGGCCGATCGGCTTGCGGTCCCATACATCCACGAAGGGCAGCGCTCCGTTCCACATGAGATCGCCGACCTGAAGATAGAAGATCTCGTCGACGTGGAGGTTGGGATCGCCGAAGCGCGGCGCGCGGAGGACCAGCGTGGCAACCAGCAGCACGATGGCCATGCGGGTCGAAGGCGACAGGCGGCGCGCAGGAAAGGTCCATGCGCTGGGGATGACGGCAGTGGCCACGATCAGCGCCGCCAGGTGAGGCAGGACGTGACGGCGTAGTTCCAGACGGAACCCACTGCGGCCCCGACCAGCCCGGCCAGCCACCAGCTCTGGCCGTCGGCATAGATGAGCTCGCCGATGCCCACGTTCGCCGCTCCACCAAGGCTGCAGATCAGGTAGAAGCTGAGCAGCCCGGTAACCAGGCCGAAGCCCCTGCGGCGGCGGTCGCGATAGGTGAGTTGATTGTTGATGAAGTAGTTGCCGGTCATGGAAACGACCACGGCCGCTCCTTGCGCCACCCGGAACGACAGCTGCGCCAGTTCGAGCGCGAGGCCGAGCACGGCGAGATGGACCAGCAGGCCGAAGCCGCCGACGGCGGCGAACATGAAGAAACGGGTGGGGACCCAGCGTCCAACCTTTTTGTCGATCAGGAGCAGCGCGAATTCGAGGAGGATGGCGCTGTCGAGCTTGCTGGCGCCGCTGAAGCGTTCCCGGAAGGTGTAGGGCACCTCCGCGATTGCGAGCCGGGTGGGCGAGGAGGCGACGATGTCCAGCAGGATCTTGTAGCCGACGCTGGACAGCCGCGGGAGCGCGGTCATCAGCGCTTCGCGGCGAATGGCAAAGAACCCGCTCATCGGGTCGCTGAGTTCGGCGCCCAGCACCTTGCGGGCCAATGTTGTCCCGGCCTGGCTGACCTTGGCACGCTGCTGGCTCCATGAACCGATCGAGCCGCCCTCGGTGTAGCGGGTGCCGACCGCGAGGTCGCTGCCGCCTTCCACGGCGCGGTAGAGGGAGACATGCGTCGCTTGAGTTTTGGTTAAGATTGGAGTGACGGGTGCGCCGCCGCAGCGCTGACCGGAGCGGCGGCGCTTGCCCCTACATGGAGTAATACATATCGAACTCGACCGGGCTCGGGGTGGTCTCCCAGCGGAGCACTTCTTCCCACTTGAGCTCGATGTAGGCGTCGATCTGGTCGACCGAAAAGACGTCGCCCCGGGTAAGGAAGTCGCGGTCGGCGGCGAGCGCGACCAGCGCTTCGCGGAGGGAGCCGCAGACGGTGGGGACGTCCACCAGCTCCTGCGGGGGCAGGTCGTAGAGGTTCTTGTCCATCGCCTCGCCCGGGTGGATGCGGTTCCCGATACCGTCGAGGCCGGCCATCAGGATCGCGGCGTAGGCGAGGTAGGGGTTGGCCATGGCGTCGGGGAAGCGGAACTCGACCCGCTTGCTCTTCTCGCCCGTGCCGTAGGGGATGCGGCAGGAGGCGGAGCGGTTGCGGCTGGAATAGGCCAGCAGCACCGGCGCCTCGAAGCCCGGAACCAGCCGCTTGTAGCTGTTGGTGGTCGGATTGGTGAAGGCGTTCAAGGCCCGGGCGTGCTTGATCACGCCGCCGATGAAGTAGAGCGCGGTGTCGGACAGGCCCGCATAGCCGTTGCCGGCGAACAGCGGCTTGCCCCCGTTCCAGAGCGAGAAGTGGGTGTGCATGCCCGAGCCGTTGTCCCTCGCGATCGGCTTGGGCATGAAGGTCGCGGTCTTGCCGTAGGCGTGGGCGACCATGTGCACGACGTACTTGTAGATCTGCATGCGGTCCGCGGTCTGGACCAGGGTGCCGTAGGTCAGGCCGAGCTCGTGCTGCGCCGCGGCGACCTCATGGTGGTGCTTGTCGCAGGGCAGGCCCATCTCGAGCATCGTCGAGACCATCTCGCCGCGGATGTCGACGGCGCTGTCGACCGGCGCCACGGGGAAGTAGCCGCCCTTGGCCCGCGGGCGGTGCGCCTGGTTGCCGCCCTCATATTCGCGGCCGCTGTTGGTCGGCAGCTCGATATCGTCGAGCTTGTAGTAGCTGACGTTGTAGCCGTCCTCGAAGCGGACGTCGTCGAACATGAAGAACTCGGCTTCCGGCCCGACGAAGGCGGTGTCGCCGATCCCGCTCGCCTTGAGGTAGGCCTCGGCGCGGGTGGCGGTGGAGCGGGGGTCGCGGGCGTAGAGCTCGCCGGTCGAGGGCTCCACCACGTTGCAGAACAGGATCATCATCGGGGTGGCGCTGAACGGGTCGAGGTAGACCGCCTCCAGGTCGGGCTTGAGGATCATGTCGGACTCGTTGATCGCCTTCCAGCCCTCGATCGAGGAGCCGTCGAACATGAAGCCGTCGTCCAGCATGTCCTCGTCGATCGCGCCGGCGGCCATGGTCAGGTGCTGCCACTTGCCCTTGGGATCGGTGAAGCGGAGGTCCACCCACTCGATCTCCTCGTCCTTGATGCGGTCGAGAACGTCGTTTGCCGAAGTCGCCATGTGAGTACCCCACCCCGATGAGAGAATCGCCGCGGCTGGAGGCCGGGCTTGCGGGCAACGGATTCCAACGAGCGCGGCGCGGGTCGAGTCAGGGTGAATGTTTCACGTGGGCAAGTCCGCAGTGGAAGTGATCAGGACTCACCGACACCATGTCCCGTTACATCCGGCTCTTCGGAGTTGCGGTAACGTCCGTCACCTGGGACGGTACCGTTCGGCTGTTGGAGCCTGATGGTTGTATCTGGCTCAGCTATTGGCGCGCGCAAACGTCCGCATCGCGTCCAGAGTCTCCTCGCTCAGATGGTGCTCCACACCCTCCGCGTCCATTTCCGCGATCCGCGTCGGCACCCCCAAAGCGAGCAGGAATCGCACCACCAGCTCGTGCCGGTCGCGTGACCGCGCCGCCATCTCGGTGCCTTGCGCGGTGATGAAGATCGAGCGGTACGGCCGGATCTCCACCAACCCGTGGCTCACGGTCGCCGCGCTCTATGGGGAGGGCGGCACAACCAAGCTGCTCGTCCTCAGCCAGGTCGTGCTCAGCATGCAGCTGCCCTTTGCCGTCGTGCCGCTGGTCGCGTTCACGAGCGACCGCGCCAAGATGGGCGGGTTCGCTAACCCCCCGCTGGCTGAAATGGGGCGCCTGGACCATCGCCGCGCTGATCATCGGGCTCAACCTGAAGCTCCTGGCGGCGTTCGCCGGGATCGCCTGACGGGTGGCGGAGCTGGTGACTACGCGGCTGCATCCTTGCAAGCGCACTGACCCCGCCATCCCAGCGCGGCTCGGCGGCCTCTCTCTCCCGAAGCGGGGGCGACAAGCTGGAGTGATCAATCGCGGCGGCCGCGCGTTGGACGCGCTGGCTTGAAAGAAGGAGCGCGCCATGCCCGAACGCACCTGCCGGACCTATGACCAGTTCTGGCCGCACTACCTGCGGGAGCATGCCCGCCCACGGACTCGGGCGATCCATTACGCGGGAACGGCGCTGGTGATCGGGTGCGCGGGGGCGCTGGCGGCGACGCGGAACCGGCGCTGGCTCGCAGCGATGCCGGTGGCGGGGTACGGGTTCGCTTGGGGCAGCCACGCGCTGGTGGAGCGCAACCGGCCGGCGACCTTTACCTATCCCTGGTGGTCGCTCCGGTCCGATTTCCGCATGTTCTTTCTGGCGCTGGGCGGGCGGCTCGGTCCGCATCTGGCGGCGGCGGGCGTGCGCGGGGCGGCGCCAAGCTGACGCTGGCGGGGCCGGGCCGGGGACGCTACTGATGGGCATGGCCACTGCCGCGCCCGAGCCGCAACTCGACCTTCCCGCTCCGCCCGAACCGGCGGCGACCGTGCCGCCCGATCCCGATGCGGTGGAGCTGGTCGAGGGGCTGACCGCCAAGCGCGACCGGCTGCTCGCTTCGCTGACCTTGATCGGCGGCGTCGGACTGGCGCTGTCCATCCCCTTCGCGTTGCGGGCCGGGGCCGAGTTCTTCCTGCCGGTGACGGCGGCGCTGGTGATAGCAGTCGCGCTGGTGCCACTGCTGGAATGGTTCGAGGAGCGCGGCGTGCCCTCCGGGGCGGCGGCCGGGCTCTGCGTGGTCATCTTCCTGGCGGTGATGACCTTCGCCATCCTGTCCATCGTCGTTCCGGCGATCGACTGGGTCGCGCTGGTGCCCGAGCGGATCGGCAAGGTGCGCGAAACGCTGGAGCCGGTGCTGAGCCTGTACCAGAACCTCGAACGGTTCACCGACCGGATCCTGTCGCAGCTGCCGGCGCCGGGGGAGAGCGGGCCACGGGCGGTGCGGATCGAGACGCCCAACTCCATGCTGGGGCTGCTGGCGCAGTCGGCGCCGCATGCGCTCATTCAGCTGTTCTTCGCGCTGCTGGTGATCTACTTCTTCCTGGCCGGCTGGACGGGGATGCGCAAGCAGACCATCACCGGGCGGAGCAGCTTCGAAGGGGCGCTGACCACCGCGCGGGTGATCCAGCAGGTGGTGGCCGCGACCTCCACCTATATCGGTACCATCACTCTCATCAACGTGACGCTGGGCGCGACCACCGCGCTGATCCTGTGGTGGCTGGGGATGGACTCGCCCTTGATGTGGGGCGGCATCGTGGCGGTGCTCAATTACATTCCGTACCTGGGGCCGATCGCCTCCGCGCTGCTGCTGGGCGTGGGCGGGCTGATGACCTTCCCGGACGCCTGGCATGCGCTGCTGCCGCCGGCGATCTTTATCGGGCTGCACATGGTGGAGGCGAACGTGGTCACCCCGCTGATCGTGGGCAAGCGGGTCAAGATCAATCCGCTGCTGATCCTCTTGTCCCTGAGCTTCTGGGCGTGGGTGTGGGGGACCACGGGCGCGCTGCTGGCGATCCCGCTGCTGATCATCATCAAGACGGTGTTCGCGGCCGCCGGCACGCCCGACATCGCCGGCTTCCTGTTCGAGCAGGGCACGCTGACCCACGTCGGCGAGGAGGATGAGGACAAGGAGCGGAGCGGGGCGCAACAAGCCGGTTGACGGGGTGGGCGGGCTCCCTTAGGTGCCCGGCCACGCCGATGCGGGTGTAGCTCAGTTGGTTAGAGCGCCGGCCTGTCACGCCGGAGGTCGCGGGTTCGAGCCCCGTCACTCGCGCCACCCTGCCTCTCTTTTTTGCAGCCTGGCCGCCAGCCGGTTAAGCCGGCACCGTGCGCGAGCGTCGTTCTCCCCACACTGTCCTCGGGCTGCGGCCGGGCGCCGACCGGGCGGCGGTGGACGAGGCGTTTCGCCGGCTGATGAAGCAGCGGCACCCCGATCTGCGCGGCGGCGACCCGGCGGCCGCGGCCGAGCTGAACGACGCTTATGCCGCGCTCAAGGCCGAGACGGCGCGAGTTCAGCCGGTGGCCGCGCTGCCCGTCGCCAAGCTGGCCCGGGAGCCGCGAGGACGGCGCCGAGGCCGGCTTGGCGGGTTGCTGATGGTGGCGATGGCGGGCGCCGGGCTGTTCTTCGCGCCGGTTCCGGACCTGCCGCGGACCCAATCAGCCCAGCGAACCTTGCCGCCCCCTCGCGGCCCGGATGCGGAGCCCGGACCGGTGGACATGCCGGACCTCCGCAGCTTGCCGGACGAGGAAGCCGTCGCGGCCGCCGTTGCGGCTGCGCAGCGGCTGCGGGCGCAGCGGCTGGACGGTGAAGCGGTGAACTTCAGCAGGAGCTGCGAGGAAGAGCTGAAGACCTATGCCAGCCTGTCGTTGCTGGACCATTGCGTCGCCTTCGACGCCGCCAGCGGGATGCTGGGCGGGGCAAGCCCGGACGCGCGCTTCCGGGCCGAGGACATGGCGGCGCGCCATGTGGGCGCGGCGCTGCGGGTGTCGGACGATCCCGTGCTCGCCGAGGACCGGATCGGCAGCGTTCGGCGGCAGGTCGAGCGATTGCTACTTCCGCCGCCCGCGGATCAGGGCGTGCCCGCCGGGGGAGCCGTGGAAACGGGTGCGGCCGGCTTGGGCGCGACCGGTTCGGCGGGCTGACCCAGCGGAACCTGCTGGGTCGCCTTGGGGTCGACGCCCGTCAGGCCCCACTTGAGATCGGGCGTGTTTGCCGCCCGGGCGGCCGCGGGCGGCGGCAGGGGCTTGCCATCGGGCCCGACCGGTTCCTGGCCGGGCAGACGCATGGTCACGCGGGCCTCGCCATCGGCGCCGAGCTCAGCTTCGACCAGCTCGGCAAGCTCCTCGGGCAGCTTCTGCTTGGCGGTGACGATGATCTCTTCCGTCTCTTCGTCGGGGGTGGCCCGGTCGCGCGCCTCCGCCGCCAGGCTGGCCACCCTCAACATGTTCGGGTCGGCCTCCGCCTGCGAATAGCGCTGCCCGAACGCGGCCGGCAAGCCCCAGCCGCCGGGCCAGCGATAGAAGATATGGGTGCCGATCACCGCCGACTTCTTCAGGGTCGACGCCCAGTAGGGAACGACATAGTCGGTGTGATAGTGGGTGGCATTGCCGACCGGCGCGAACACATGGCCCTGCAGCGCCTCGTGGGCCACCTGTCGCGCGCGGAGATAATAGGAGCGCATCGGCGCATGGGCCAGCGCACCGTCGCAGGTGAAGGTGAACTGGCAGCCCGTGTCGCGCTCCGAGCCCTGGTAAACCACGCCGCAGACGCTGGCCGGATAGACCGGGTGGCGGACTCGGTTGAGCACCACCTGCGCCACCGCGCGCTGCCCGTCGGTCGGCTCGCGCGCGGCTTCGTAATAGATGGCCTGGGTCAGGCATTCGAGCGCCCGGGCGTAGGCGAGGCTCTTGACCGGCGGCGCCTTGAACGGGCGTGCGGGCGGATTCGGGCCGGTGTCGATCGGCACCGCCGCGTTGATCTGCATGGCCCTGGTCGGCGCGATCGCCTGAACGACCAGCGGCTCCACGGTGGGCGGGGGCGTGGCGGCGAGCACGCGCTCTTCGGGCGTCGGCACCCGCGGGACCGATTCAGCAGGGTTGGCGATGACGCCGAAGCCGCCGAGAACGGCGGCCAGCATCAGCGCGCTGCCCGCGGCTTCCCGCCGATGGGCGTGCAGCCACGCAAGCGCCTGATCAGCCGAGACCGGCTTCGAGGAAAGGGCAAAGCTGGTCATGGAGCGTGTGTTATCTACGCAACTCACCTTTGGAAATCAAGTATGCGGCGGTTCGCCCCGCCAGCGCCCCGTCTCACTCCAACGCAAAATCGGCTTCAAGGGTAGGATCCAGACGATGCCCGCAACGGTATAGAAGAGTGCCTGAACCGCCCACGGCCAAGCCGTCACGATATGGGACAGGCTGGCGATCAGCACCGCCCAGAAGACGATAATGCCGAGGATCATGAAGATGGCGGCGGTCGGCCGGTAGCGGGGTTCGACTTCCTTCACCCGCGGAACTCCTGCAGCCCGTCGGGAGAAGCGAAGCCGTGCAGCGGCACGTCCCACGGGTCGGGGTCGAGCGGCTCGGACAATAGCTGGAACGGCCAGCCCACGCCCACCAGCCGGGCGCCCGCGTCCCGCAGGCCCGGGAGGGCGCGGTCGTAATGGCCTTTGCCCAGGCCGATGCGGTTGCCGGCGCGGTCGATGGCGATGAGGGGGATGAGTAGCAGGTCGGGGGAGACCGCCGGCGTATCGGCGGCAGGCTGCAGGATGCCCCACGGCCCGGGATCGACCGGTTCTCCACTGCGAAAGGTCATGCGGCTGTCGCGGTCGGCGAAGAAGGGCAGGGCCGTTGCCTTGCCGGTGGCGCGGGCGCGCTCCAGCGCAGGCAAGGCGCTCACCTCGTCCTTCATCGGGAAGTAGGCGGCGACGGTGGACGCCGCGAACAGCAGTGGATCGAGCGCCTCTGCCAGCGCCTGTTCCAGCGCCGTGCGGGTCTCCGGCGCAAGGCTCGCCGCATAGTCGCGCCGTCGTGCGCGCAGTTGGGCGCGGAGTTCGTCCTTGCGGGAGGGGAAGGGTGACGGGACCGCCATGAGGTCGTTGCTCCGTAATCCTCTGACGCCATAAGCATCAGGTGGGAACCATGTGGTCCGGACCAAGGTCCGGGCAGGGACGGCTCCCTTGGATCGGGAATAGCCTCAGGGATATGTGAAGCTCGTGCCTGGCAGACCCGTCACCTTCTGATCTAAGGTGCCGCGGCCGCCTGCTCAAGCCCACCGGCGAGCCGTTCGAGCCGCTCGGCCAGCACATCGACCCGCCGCGCCACCTGCGGGTCGGGCGGCACGGCGGCCCGGGGAGCCTCCCCGCCCTGCTTCTCAATGAGCTGGTCCGCGATCAGCAGGGAGGCGAACAGCAGCTGGCGCCCTTCGGACAGGGCGCCCATCCCGGCCAGGGCTTCGCGGCTCTTGGCGTCCACGATGGTCGCCGCGGCGCGAAGATGGTCCTCCTCGCCGTCGCGACAGGCCACCCGGTAGCTGCGCCCGGCGACGTTGATCTCGACCTCCGCCACCTCAGGCTTCCGCCTTCTGGATCAGCTCGTCGAGCTCGGCGATGGCTTCGCGGACCTTGTCGCGCAGCACCTGCTCGCGTCCGTCGCGGCGCGTCGCCACGTCCGCCGCCCGCTCGCAGCGCGCAAGGGCACGTTCGGCGCGGGTCAGCGCCGTTTCGAGAGTGTGTTCCGTCATGGGACGGAGCTAGGCACTTAGCTGAGGGCAGGCAAGGTTGACGCTCAACCGCTCACCGCCCAAAGGGTCCAACCCATCGGCCCCGACGAATCTTGGCGCGGCCGGTCAGCCAAGCGGAGCCCCCATGCAGCCGACTCAACGCCGCCTTGCCAACGCCGTTCGCGCGCTGGCCATGGATGCGGTGGAGACCGCCAACAGCGGCCATCCCGGCATGCCGATGGGGATGGCGGACGCGGCGACCGCGCTGTTCACGCGGGCCCTGAAGTTCGATCCGGCGGACCCGAGCTGGCCCGACCGCGACCGCTTCGTGCTGTCGGCGGGGCACGGGTCCATGTTGATCTACGCGCTGCTCCACCTGTGCGGGTACGAGCGGCCGACCATGGAGGATATTCGGCGTTTCCGGCAGCTCGGATCGCCTTGTGCGGGGCACCCCGAGAACTTCGAGCTGCCGGGCGTCGAGTGCACCACCGGGCCGCTCGGGCAGGGGCTGGCGATGGCGGTCGGCATGGCGATTGCCGAGCGGCACCTCAACGCGGTCTACGGCGACGAGCTGGTCGATCACCGCACCTTTGTGATCGCGGGCGACGGCTGCCTGATGGAGGGCGTCAACCATGAGGCGGCGGGGCTGGCGGGCAATCTGAAGCTCGGCCGGCTGATCGTGCTGTGGGACGACAACCAGATCACTATCGACGGGTCGACCGACCTGTCCCGCAACGAAGACGTGATGGCGCGGCATGCCGCCATGGGCTGGCACACGGTCGAGTGCGACGGCATGGATGCGGGCAAGGTCGCGGCCGCGATCGACAAGGCCAAGGCCGACCCGCGCCCGAGCCTCATCCGGGTCAAGACCATCATCGGCTACGGCGCGCCGGGCAAGCAGGGGACGGCGGCGACCCACGGCGCGGCATTGGGCAAGGCGGAAGTCGAGGCCGCGCGCAAGGAGCTGGGGCTGGCGCCGGAGGAGTTCACCGTTCCGCCGGACGTGCTCGGCGCGTGGCGCACCGCCGGCGGGCGCGGGGCGGCGGACCGGAAGGCCTGGGAGCGGCGGCTGGGGGCCAGCGGCAAGCGCGACGAGTTTCTCGCGCGGATGGAGGGCAAGGTCGACGACCGCTGGCTCAAACCCTACTTGGATGCGCTGGTGGAGAGCCCGCCCACCGTCGCCACCCGCAAGGCGTCGGAGATGGCGCTGGAGGTGATCAACACCGCGGTGTCGTCGACCATCGGCGGGTCGGCGGACCTCACCGGCTCCAACAACACCAAGACCAAGGCGCTGCAGCCCCTGACCGCGGAGGACTATAGCGGCCGCTACATCTACTACGGCATTCGCGAGTTCGGCATGGCCGCGGCGATGAACGGGATGGCGCTGCATGGCGGTGTCATCCCCTATGGCGGGACCTTCCTGGTGTTCGCCGACTATTGCCGCCCGGCGATCCGCCTGTCCGCGCTGCAGCGGGCGCGGGTGATCTACGTGATGACGCACGACTCGATCGGGCTTGGCGAGGACGGGCCGACGCACCAGCCGGTGGAGCATCTGCAATCGCTGCGCTGCATGCCGGGGCTGCACGTGTACCGGCCGGCGGATGCGGTGGAGACGGCGGAGTGCTGGGCGCTGGCGCTGCAGGACGAGGGGCCGTCGGTGCTGGCACTGTCGCGGCAGAACCTGCCGCCGGTCCGGCTGGAGGCGGCCGACGAGAACCGCTGCGCGCGCGGGGCCTACCGGCTGCGGGGCGCCGCTGCCGAGCGGAAGGTGATCCTGCTGGCGACCGGGTCGGAGGTGGAGATCGCGCTGGCGGCGGCCGAGCGGCTGGAGGCCGAAGGGATCGGTGCGGATGTGGTGTCGATGCCGTCCACGACCGTGTTCGACGCCCAGCCGGCGGAGTACCGCGAGAGCATCCTGCCCGACCTGTCCAACCGCGAGGTCCTGCGGGTGTCGATCGAGGCGGGAACCACCATCGGCTGGGAGCGCTACACGGGCTTGCACGGGCTGCGCATCGGCCTTGACGGCTTCGGTGCGTCGGCGCCGGCCCCTGACCTTTACGCCCATTTCGGGCTCACGGCGGAGGCGATCGCGACACGCGTGCTCCGCTATCTCGAACAAAGGGAGATGAGATGACCAAAGTTGCCATCAACGGGTTCGGCCGCATCGGCCGGCTGGTCGCGCGGGCGATCCTGGAGCGGCCGGACTGCGGGCTGGAGCTGGTCGCGATCAACGACCTGGCGGATGCCAAGAGCAACGCCTGGCTGTTCAAGCGCGACAGCGTGCACGGCATGTTCCCGGGCGAGGTGAGCGCCGAAGGCAACGAGCTCGTCATCAACGGCAAGCGCATCGCGGTCACCGCCGAGCGCGATCCCGCCAACCTCCCGCACCGCGAGCATGGCGTGGAGCTGGCGCTCGAGTGCACCGGCTTCTTCACCGACAAGGCTGGCGGGCAGAAGCATATCGACGCGGGGGCCAAGCGGGTCCTGATCTCCGCTCCGGCGAAGGGCGTCGACCTGACGGTGGTCTACGGCGTCAACCACGACAAGCTGACGGCCGAGCACACCATCGTGTCGAACGCGAGCTGCACCACCAACTGCCTCGCGCCCGTCGCCAAGGTATTGAACGACACCATCGGCATCGAGCGTGGGCTGATGACCACCATCCACGCCTACACCAACGACCAGAAGATCCTGGATCAGATCCATTCCGACCTGCGCCGCGCGCGGGCCGCGGGCATGTCGATCATACCGACCACCACTGGCGCCGCGCGGGCGGTGGGCGAGGTGCTGCCCGAGCTCAAGGGCAAGCTCGACGGCTCCGCGGTGCGGGTGCCCGTCCCCGATGGGAGCCTGGTCGACCTGACCTTCACGCCCTCGCGCGAGACCAGCCTCCAAGAAGTCAACGGCGCGCTCAAGGCTGCCTCGGAAAGCGGGCCCCTCAAGGGCATCCTAGTCTATTCCGACGAGCCGCTCGTGTCCGTGGACATCGTCCACACGCCGCAGAGCGCGACGGTGGACAGCCTGGAGACGGCGGTGCTGGAAGGCAAGCTGGTCCGGGTGGTTAGCTGGTACGACAATGAATGGGGCTTCTCCAACCGTATGGTGGACACCGCCTGCGCGATGGCGAAGCTGGGCTAGTCTGCGGCTAACAGGCAACCGCTCGTCCCGAGCGGAGAAAGGTAGCAGTGAGTAGCTTCAAGACCCTCGACGACCTCCCCGCCGACCTGACCGGCAAGCGCGTCCTCGTCCGCGTGGACCTGAACGTGCCGATGCAGGACGGAGCGGTGTCGGACGCGACCCGGCTGCGGGCGGCGCTGCCGACCGTGCTGGAGCTGGCGGACCGGCGGGCGATCGTGCTGCTGCTGAGCCACTTCGGGCGGCCCAAGGGGCAGAACCGTCCGGACATGTCGACCGCGCTGCTGGTCAAGCCGCTGACCGACCTCACGGGGCGCTCCGTGCGGTTCATCGAGGACTGCGCGGGACCGCAGGCGGAGCGGGCGGTGGCGACCATGACGCCGGGGTCGATCGGGGTGCTGGAGAACACGCGCTTCCACTCGGGCGAGGAGAAGAACGACCCCGAGCTGAGCCGGGCGATGGCGGCCTTGGGCGACTATTACGTCAACGATGCCTTCTCCGCCGCGCACCGGGCGCATTCGTCGACCGAGGGTGTGGCGCACCTGCTGCCGAGCTTCGCCGGGCGGGCAATGGAGGCGGAGCTCACCGCGCTTGAAAAGGCGCTCGGCAATCCGGAGCGGCCGGTGGCGGCGGTGGTGGGCGGGGCCAAGGTTTCGTCCAAGCTGGCGGTGCTCGGGCATCTGGTCGGCAAGGTCGACCACCTGATCATCGGCGGCGGCATGGCCAACACCTTCCTCGCGGCGCGCGGGGTGAACGTCGGCAAGTCGCTGTGCGAGCATGACCTGACCGGCGAGGCCGAAGCGATCCTGGGCCGGGCCGACCAGGCCGGCTGCACCGTGCACCTGCCCTACGATGTGGTCGTCGCCAAGGAGTTCGCCGCCAATCCGCCGTCCTTACGGACCTGCAACGTCCACGAGGTCGCGGCGGACGAGATGATCCTCGACGTCGGGCCGGCCGCGGTGGAGGCGCTGGGCGATGCGCTTAAGACCTGCCGGACGCTGGTCTGGAACGGACCGCTCGGCGCGTTCGAGACTCCGCCGTTCGACGCGGCGACCGTGGCGCTGGCCAAAACGGCGGCGGCGCTGACCCAGGACGGCAGCCTGGTGTCGGTCGCTGGTGGCGGCGACACGGTCGCGGCGCTCAACCATGCCGGCGCAGTCGACGACTTCAGCTTCGTCTCGACCGCTGGCGGAGCCTTTCTGGAGTGGATGGAAGGCCGCACGCTTCCTGGCGTCGCGGCGCTGATGCGAAGTCAGGGGACGAACGAATGAACGAACAGCAGATGCGTGAGAAGATCGCGGGCGGGCAGGGTTTCATCGCCGCGCTCGACCAGTCGGGTGGGTCCACGCCCAAGGCTCTGAAAGGCTACGGCGTGGAGGACGGCGCGTGGAGCAACGACGAGGAGATGTTCGGCCTGATCCACCAGATGCGCAGCCGCATTATAACCAGCCCGAGCTTCAGCGGCGACAAGGTGATCGGCGCGATCCTGTTCGAGCGGACCATGGACGGCGAGGTCGAGGGCAAGCCGACCCCGCAGGCGCTGATCGAGCGCGGCGTGGTGCCCTTCATCAAGATCGACAAGGGCCTGGAGGAGGAGCGCGACGGCGTTCAGCTGATGAAGCCGATGCCCGACCTCGACGCCCTGCTGACCCGCGCCAAGGGCTTGGGGGTGTTCGGGACCAAGGAGCGCTCGGTCATCAACCTCGCCAACGAGGCGGGGATCGCGGCCGTGGTCGGCCAGCAGTTCGAGGTGGCGACCCAGGTGCTGCGGCACGGGCTGGTGCCGATCATCGAGCCCGAGGTGAACATCAAGAGCCCGGAGCGTGCCGCGGCCGACCGCATCCTGCGTGACGAGATCCTGCGGCACCTCGACCGGCTGCCCGAGGGGAGCGAAGTCATGCTGAAGCTCTCGATCCCGGCCGAGGCGGGGCTGTTCCAGCCGCTGGTCGATCACCCGCGGGTGCTGCGGGTGGTGGCGCTGTCCGGCGGGTTCGGCCGCTCGGAGGCGTGCGCGGAGCTGGCCAAGAACCCCGGCATGATCGCCAGCTTCAGCCGCGCGCTGCTGTCCGACCTGCGCCACCAGATGGACGACGGCGAGTTCGACCGCTCGCTGGGCCAAGCGATCGAGGAGATCCACTGCGCGTCGACGGAGAAGGTCGCGGCCTGAGCCGTCATTGCGAGGAGCACAGCGACGAAGCAATCCAGTGCCTTCAGAAGTGAACTGGATTGCTTGCCCTTACGGTCTCTTCGATCCGCTGCGCTCGCAATGACGGATCGGCTGCATCGCTTTCTCGCCCGTCAGTTCGCGGAGCCTTCCGGGCTCGCCGGCCGGCTGGTGATCGCGCCCTGGCTCAACCGCATCGGCCGGCGGCTCAACGATCTTGCGCTGGACCTGCTGCAGCCGGAGCCGGGCGAGCGGCTGCTTGAAGTCGGCTATGGCGGTGGTGGCTTGCTGAAGCGACTGGCGCGGGCCGGTCCGGCAAGGCTGGTGGGGGCGGACCCATCCCCCGCCGTGCCGCGGCGGATTGCCGGAGCGGAGCTGGTGCGCGCGGAGGGGGCGGCGCTGCCCTTCTGCGACCGGAGCTTCGATGCGGTGGTGTCCGTGTCCGTGCTCCATTTCTGGCCAAAGCTCGAGCCGGTGCTGGGCGAGTTCGCGCGGGTTCTGCGGCCCGGCGGCCAGCTCGTCCTGGTGTTCGAACCGCCCGAAGCGCTCCGCCGCTGGGCCGGCCACCGCTACGGCTTCCAGCTGTGGAGCGAGGCCGACGTGGTCGCGGCCGCCGCTGCGGCAGGGCTGGCCCTGGAGGAGCGTCGGCAGGGTAGCGGCCGCAAGCCGGACTTCTTTGTCGGTCTGCGTTTTCGTAAGGGTGCGGCATGATCGACGGAGACAATCTGGGTGTGGAGGGCTTTGCCGACCGGTTCGAGCCTGAGGCGCGGGGCGAATGCCAGCTTTACCTCATCTCCCCGCAGGACGTCGGTGGCGGCTTTCCCGAGCGGCTGCGGGCGGCGCTGGACGGCGGGCCGGTGGCGGCGTTTCAGCTGCGGGTCAAGGACGTCGATCAGCATGCCCTGGCGCGGCTGGCCGAGCCGCTGCAGCGGATCTGCGCCGATGCTGACGTCGCGTTCATCGTCAACGACGACATGAGCCTGGCCAAGCGGATCGGCGCTGACGGCGTGCACCTGGGGCAGAAGGACGGCGACGTGCGGGATGCCCGGGCGCTGCTTGGGTCCTCGGCGCAGATCGGGGTGACCTGCCATGACAGCCGGCACCTGGCGATGGAAGCGGGCGAGGCCGGTGCGGATTATGTCGCGTTTGGGGCTTTCTACCCCACGACGACCAAGCCCAGCGACTATCGGCCGGAGGCGGCGCTCCTGGCCTGGTGGTCGACGCTGTTCACCATTCCCTGCGTGGCGATCGGCGGGATCACGCCGGCCAATGCCCAGCCGCTGGTGGAGGCAGGCGCCGACTTCATCGCCGTATGCCAGGCAGTTTGGGGGGCGGACGATCCGGCCGCCGCAGTCGCGCACTTCGCCGAGGTGATGAAGCGCTGAGGGAACGGCGGCGCCTGCGCGAGGGTTTCACCCTGCAACTCATGCAGGAGACTGACGATGGCGGACGGCAAGGTGCCGATGCAGGCGGACGGCGGCAGCACTCGGCCGACGATGCCCGACGACAAGGGCGAGCTCGCCTCGCGGCGTGACGACGACATGGCGGGCGGCCTGCCCAACACGGGTGAGTCCGGCGGCGGCGCTTACCAGAACCCGCACACCGGCAAGGGCGACAATCCCGAGGGTCCCGACAAGTTCGGTGGGCATGGCGGCCAGACCCGGATCGATTACCATGGCGGCGAGCAACTCGGGGAGGAGCAACCGGCGTCCTCGCCCAATTCTCCGACCCAGAAGAACTGAAGCTAGACGGCTTCCTCGACCCGGCTGAGCGGAGAAGCGTCGAAGCGGGCGAGCAGCTCCGCGACGTCGTCGAAGATGGCGATGGCGCGGGACAGGGCTTCGTCGGGGAACTTGCCGGAGCGGACCGCGATGGTCTTCATCCCCGCCGCGGCTGCAGCCTCGATGTCGTAGGGCGTGTCGCCGACCACCAGCGCTTCGTGTGGAGCGACCCCGACCTTCTCACGGGCGGTAGCGAAGATGTCGGGGCAGGGCTTGGAATGGCCGACGTCATCGGCGCTGGTGTGGGCGTCGACCAGGTCCGCGGCGTCGAGCAGCTGGAGATAGTGCTCCAGTTCCTCACCGGAGGCGGAGGAGGCGAGCACGACCTTGTAGCCTAGCTTGCGGCAGTGCTGCAGCAGGTCGCGGGCACCGGGGAAAGGCCGCGCCCGGGCGATGTAGCTTTCCTTGTAGATGCGCCCGTGCTCGTCGCCGAGCCGCTCCGCCTCCTCTTCCGAGATGTCCGGAACCAGCGACGGGACGTAATTGTCGGCGCCCTTGCCGACCTGGTCGTGCAGGATCTGGCGGTCGAACTGGTGCCCGGCGGTGCGGAACACTTCGTCCCACACGGAGACGTGCAGGTCGTTGCTGTCGACCAGGGTGCCGTCGATGTCGAACAGGATGGCTTTGAGCATGGTGTGCGCTAACGAGCGGGGTCGGCCAGGGTTGCCACCGCCCGCTTCAGCGTCCGCGCGTCCTCCAGTGCGTGGCCGTGGATGTCGTTGTTGAAGTAGGCCCAGCAGGAGCGGCCCGCGGCGCGCTGCTCCAGCAGCCAGCCGGCCCAATCCGCCATCTGCTCCTCCGAGTAGCGGCCCCAATACTTCCCGCCGGTGCCGTGGAAGCGGACGTAGGCGGTGCGGCCGCTCGCCCAGCGCGGGCTGACGAGGCCGAGGAGGTCGTGCGTGACGAAGCCGATGCCGTGCCGGTCGAGCAGGGCGAGGATCTCTTCCGCGTACCAACTGGCGTGACGGAATTCGACGACGTGCTCGAGGTCGGGCGGGAGTCGTTCGATGAAGCGGGCGAGCCGCTCGTCGTTGCGGTGGAGGCTGGGCGGGAGCTGGTAGAGCAGCGGGCCGAGGTGCTCGCCCAGCGGCCGGGCCAGCGCGATGAACTCGTCGGCCGGGCCCGCGCAGTCGAGCAGCTTCTTGTTGTGGGTGATGAAGCGGTTGACCTTGACGGCATAGCGGAAGCCGGGCGGCGCCTTGTCGCGCCAGCCTTCGAAGGTCTTTGCGAGCGGCAGGCGGTAGAAGCTGGCGTTGATCTCGACCGTATCGAAGTGGGCGGCGTAGTGCGCGAACCACCCTTTCTGCGGCAGGTCGTCGGGGTAGAAGGTGCCGCGCCAATGCCGGTAGACCCAGCCCGAGCAGCCGATGTGGATGCGGTCCGCCGCGTGACGAGCCATGGAAAGAAGTTGGGCGTCCATCGTTACGCACCCAACATCTATCTGTAACGGAGAGTTGCGTGCCCCACATGCGTGTTCCCCCGCTGGCCTTCGGGCTGACCTTGTTCGCCACGGCCGCGGCGCTGACCTCGCAGGCGCTGGCCCAGGACCAGGCTGCCGCGACCGGCGATGAAACCGCGGCGGCCCAGCGCCCCGGGAAGCCGTGGGTGCCGCCGGGCACGCGGGGCTCGGAGATCGACGGCACCGTGTTCCACGCGCAGGTGCTGCTGGACGTAGCCGGCTTTCCAACGGGCGTGATCGACGGGAAGAAGGGAATGATCTATCGGCAGGCGCTGCGCGGCTTTCAGCAGAGCCGCGGCCTGCCGGTGACGGGCGAGCTCGACGGGCGGACCAAGGCGGCGCTGCTGCAGGACCGGCGGCCGTCGACCCGGATGCTGCAGCTCGGCGCCGAGGATGTGTCCGGACCGTTCGTCTACCCCTTTCCGGACGAGCCGGAGGACCAGGCCAGGCTCCAGGGGCTGCACTACCGCAACATGCTGGAGAAGCTGGCGGAGCGCTTCCACACCACCCCGCGGACGATCGTGGCGCTGAATGGACCCGAAAAGCTGATCGGTGCGGGCCAGGTGCTCCGCCTGCCCAACGTGCTGCCGCGGTCGCGGGATTACGCCGGGGCGGTGGACGAGAAGCACGGTCAACTGCTCAACCAGTATAATGTGGATGCGCAGCAGGCGCAGGGCGACTTCGTCGTGGTGGACAAGTCCGAAGGCGTGATGCGCGTCTACCAGGGCGAGGTGCCGGAGGGTAAGCTCAGCACCAATAACGATCCCGGGCCCGCGCCGCGGCTGCCCGACAATCCGGGCAAGCTGGTGGCGCAGTTCCCGGTGACCATGGGCTCCGAGCAATATCCGCTGCCGATCGGGCGGTGGCGGGCCACCACCTACGCGTTCCTGCCGCCGTTCAAGTACCAGCCGGAGCTGCTCAAGGACGCGGACAAGGACGACAAGGAGCAGATGCTGCCGCCAGGCCCCAACAGCCCGGTCGGGATCGCCTGGCTCGACCTCACCAAGGAGCATTACGGCATTCATGGCACCCCCGCGCCCGAGACCATCGGGCGGTCCGAGTCGAGCGGCTGCATCCGCCTGTCGAACTGGGACGTGGTCCGGCTGTCGCGGATGGTGAAGCCGGGGTTCACCGCGATCTTCCAGGCGTAGGGGGCGAGGGGTCGCGGTGGCGAGCCGGACGAGCATCTTCGGCAACCTCCTGGTTCTCGGCATCGTGGGCGGGGGCGGGTGGATGGTGTGGAACAACGCCACCCGCGACGCGGCGCCGCCTTCCGCGGTTCGTGGCGCCTTCTCCGACGCGGCGCAGCGGGTCGGCTATGATCCGGCTTCCCGGGCACCCCGGGCGGGGGCTCTCCAGGCGCAGGCGCTCAGCATTGCGCCGACCGGTCTTGCCGTGCCGGTCGACGGCATCCGCCCCGCCCAATTGGTCGACACCTACACCCAGTCCCGCGCCGGCGGGTCACGCGTGCACAACGCGATGGACATCATGGCGCCGCGCGGCCGGCCGGTGGTCGCAGTCGCTCCGGGTACGGTGGAGAAACTGTTCTACAGCAAAGGAGGCGGCGGCATCACCGTGTACGTCCGCTCGCCCGACCGGCGCTGGACCTATTATTATGCGCACCTCGATGCCTACGCGCCCGGGTTGCGCGAAGGCCAGCAGGTGGGGCGGGGGACGCCCCTGGGAACGGTGGGGATCAGCGGCAACTCGGACCCGGCCGGCCCGCACCTGCACTTCGCGATCAACCGCATGGCTCCGGGCGACAAATGGTACCAGGGGCAGCCGGTGAACCCCTACCCGCTGCTTGCCGGACAGCAGGCTGCGCGCTAGGGGCGGAGCCATTATCACCGCCGTGGTGAGTCCTTCGAGACGCGTCTTCGACAGCCTTGCAGGCTGCTCAGCCGTTCCTCAGGATGAGCGAGTTTCATTCCTCCGCTCATGCTGAGGAGCCGCTGAGCGCAGTCGAAGCGGCGTCTCGAAGCACTCGCCGTCGGCAATCGAGAGACAGATATGAAGATCAGCGGCGTGGACATCCGTCCGGGCAACATCATCGAATATGAAGGCGGCATCTGGCGGGCGGTGAAGATCCAGCACACCCAGCCGGGCAAGGGCGGCGCCTACATGCAGGTCGAGATGAAGAACCTGATCGACGGCCGCAAGACCAACGTCCGCTTCCGCTCGGCCGAGACCGTCGAGCGCGTCCGGCTCGACACCAAGGACTTCCAGTTCCTGTTCAAGGACGGCGACATGCTGACCTTCATGGACAAGGACAATTACGAGCAGATCAGCCTTCCCGCCGACCTGCTCGGCGACGCAGCGGCGTTTCTCCAGGACGGCATGGACGTGGTCATGGAGCTGCATGAGGAAAAGCCGATCTCGGTGCAGCTGCCCGACACGGTCGAAGCGACGATCGTCGAGGCCGACGCGGTGGTGAAGGGCCAGACCGCAAGTTCGAGCTACAAGCCGGCGATGCTCGACAACGGCGTTCGCGTCATGGTCCCGCCGCACATCGGCGCCGGAACCAGGATCGTCGTCGACGTGTACGAACAGACCTACGTGCGCCGGGCGGATTAGTTCTTCCCCCTCTCCCGCTAGCGGGAGAGGGTCAGCCGCTGAAAGCGGCCGGGTGAGGGGTGTGCAATTCCGCGCCATGCTTCACACCCCTCACCCTCCCACTCAGCTCCGCTGAGCGGGCCCCTCCCTCTCCCTTGAAGGGAGAGGGGAAAGGAAGAAGATGGTTTCCCACTCAGGTCTCATCACGATCATGACCCGCGCTGCGCGCAAGGCGGCGCCGCGGCTCCGGCGCGACTTCGGAGAGGTCGAGCATCTGCAGGTCAGCCGCAAGGGCCCGGCCGACTTCGTGTCGATGGCCGACAAGCGCGCCGAGCAGACCATCGTAGAGGAGCTGCGCAGTGCCCGTCCCGACTGGGGCATGCTGCTCGAAGAAGGCGGCGAGATCGCCGGCAACCTCGACAAGCCGCGCTGGATCGTCGACCCGCTCGACGGCACCACCAACTTCCTCCACGGCATTCCCCATTTCTCGATCTCGATTGCCGTCGAGGACCGCAAGCCGGGCGGCGGCACCGAGATCAGCCAGGGCCTCGTCTACCAGCCGCTGACCGACGAGACCTTCTGGGCCGAGAAGGGCAGGGGCGCCTGGCTCCACGACCGGCGGCTGCGGGTGTCGGCGCGGCGTCACCTGGACGAGGCGGTGATCGGCACCGGCATTCCGCATCTCGGGCGGCCCGACGAGGGCCGCTGGGCCAGGATCTACGGCGCGATCGGGCCGGAGGTTGCGGGCCTCCGGCGCATGGGGTCGGCCGCGCTGGACCTTGCCTGGGTCGCTGCCGGGCGGCTCGACGGCTATTGGGAGGACGGGCTCGACCCCTGGGATGGCGCGGCCGGGCAGCTACTGGTCCGCGAGGCGGGCGGCTTCGTGTCCGACTATCGCGGGCAGGACCGGATGATCGACAAGGGTGAGTATCTCGCGGCCAACGGCGACCTCCACAGCCGGCTGCACAAATTGTTGGCCGGGGCCCTGCGCTGACCCTCGCAACGGAGAGGGCGAGCCCCTACCTCCCGGTTGTGTCCGTTCCGCGGCTGTTCTAGAGCGCCGCCAAGCATTATCGCCGGGAGTTTCCAGTGGCCTCCGTTGCCGCGAGTTACCTGCCTATCCTGCTGTTCCTGGCCGTGGCCCTGGGCTTGTCGGCGGCGTTCGTGTTCCTGCCGATGGTGGCGGCCCGCTTCACCGGTGCGGCCAAGCCCTACCCGGAAAAGCTGACCGAATATGAGTGCGGCTTCCCGGCGTTCGAGGACAGCCGCAGCCAGTTCGACGTGCGCTTCTACCTCGTCGCGATCCTGTTCATCGTGTTCGACCTGGAGGCGGCGTTTCTGTTTCCCTGGGCCGTGACGCTGGACGAGACGGGCTGGGTCGGCTGGGGCGCGATGATGGTGTTCCTGGCGGAGCTCGGGCTGGGCCTGGCCTATGCGTGGAAGAAGGGAGCGCTCGAATGGGAGTGATGCTCAGACCCAACGAGGACCCGCACCCGAGCGAGGAGGAGATCGCGCGCGCCGCGGGGCTGGTCCCGGGTTCACCGCAGCACCAGGCGCTGGAGCAGATGCGCGCCGACCTCGACAGCAAGGGGTTCGTGGTCGCCGCGACCGAGGACCTGTTCACCTGGGCCCGGACGGGCTCCTTGTGGTGGATGACCTTCGGCCTCGCCTGCTGCGCGGTGGAGCTCATCCACGTCAACATGCCGCGCTACGATTTGGAGCGGTTCGGCGTAGCTCCGCGTGCTAGCCCACGGCAGTCGGACGTGATGATCGTCGCGGGCACGCTGTGCAACAAGATGGCCCCGGCGCTGCGGCGCGTGTACGACCAGATGGCCGAGCCCAGGTACGTCATATCCATGGGCTCATGCGCCAACGGCGGCGGCTATTACCACTATAGCTACTCGGTGGTCCGCGGGTGCGACCGGATCGTGCCCGTCGATATCTACGTGCCGGGCTGCCCGCCGACGGCGGAGGCGCTGCTGTACGGCATCCTGCAGCTGCAGCGGAAGATTCGCCGCGAAGGGACGATTGAACGCTAATGAGTGGCTCGCGCTAGCATGGCCTCCTCCGCACCGCGCACCCTGTCCAACGACGGCGTGATCGAGGCCGCGCAGGCGGCGCTCGGCGACCTCGTCGTCGACACCAAGGACCATGTCGGCGAGATCACGCTGACCGTGCGCCGCGAGGGAGTGGCGGAGGTCTGCCGGCTGCTGCGCGACACGCCGGGGCTGGAGTATCAGCAGCTGATGGAGATCGCGGGGGTCGACTACCCCGACCGGCCCGAGCGGTTCGAGGTCAACTACCACCTGCTCTCGCTCACCCGGAACCGCCGCATCCGGGTGAAGGTGACGACCGACGAGCGCACTCCGGTGCCGACAGTGACCACCCTGTGGCCGGTCGCGGGTTGGCTGGAGCGGGAGGTGTTCGACCTGTTCGGCGTGACCTTCGCGGGCAACGCGGACCTGCGCCGCATTCTGACCGATTACGGCTTCGAAGGCCATCCGCTGCGCAAGGACTTCCCGCTGACGGGCTATGTCGAGATGCGCTATTCGGAGACGGAAAAGCGGGTGGTGTACGAGCCCGTCGAGCTGGCGCAGGATTTTCGGGCGTTCGACTTCCTGACCACGTGGAACGGCCCGGAGTACCGGCTGCCGGGCGACGAAAAGGCCGAGCCCGAGGCTCCGGGCGCCTACTCGCCGGCGCCCGCGACCGGCGCCGCGCCGAAGGTGGAGGCCGCGGCCGGCCCGGGCAAGCGCGAGAACAAGCCCTACACGTCCGAGAATGAGGACCGGAAGACCGCGGGCGCTAAAGAGGCGAGGGCCGAAGCCCGCAAGCCCAACGAAGCCAAGCAGGCGGAGGTCGGTGGCGTGAAGACCGACATGCCCGAGCCGACGCCCGACAGCCCCAACGTGACCCGCGACAGCGGGGAGGCGCAATGATGAGCAGCGACGACCTGGTGACCCTTCCCTCCGGCGAGGTGGCGGACGATTTCCGCCAGACCCGCCGCGTCGAGGTCAGCGTGCTGCCCGAAGCCGGCGACCAGAACGCGGGCGACGAGACCATCCGCAACTACACGATCAACTTCGGCCCGCAGCACCCGGCCGCGCACGGCGTGCTGCGGCTGATCATGGAGCTCGACGGCGAGATCGTCGAGCGGGTCGATCCGCACGTCGGGCTGCTCCACCGCGGCACCGAGAAGTTCATCGAGTACAAGCCCTACCTCCAGTCGATCCCCTACTTCGACCGGCTCGATTATTGCTCGCCGATGTGCATGGAGCATAGCTTCGTGCTGGCGATCGAGAAGCTGATGGGCCTCGAGATCCCGCCGCGGGCCCAGTACATCCGGGTGCTGATGGCGGAACTGACCCGCATCAAGAACCACATGCTGAACCTCGGCAGCCACGTGATGGACGTGGGCGCGATGACGCCCAACCTGTGGCTGTTCGAGATCCGCGAGGATCTGATGCAGCTCTACGAGCGGGTGTCGGGCGCGCGGATGCACGCCAACTACTTCCGTCCGGGCGGCGTCCGGCAGGACATCCCGCCCAAGGTGCTGAGCGATATCGGCGAGTTCCTCGACAACCGGCTGAAGCTGTTCGAGGACGCGATCAGCCTGGTCGCGGACAACCGCATCTTCAAGCAGCGCAACGTCGACATCGCCAAGGTCGCCCGCGAGGACGCGATCGCCTGGGGCTTCTCCGGCCCGATGATCCGCGCGGCGGGCATTCCGTGGGACATCCGCAAGTCGCAGCCGTACGAGGTCTACGACCGCATGGACTTCGAGGTGCCGGTGGGCACCAACAGCGACTGCTACGACCGCTTCATGGTCCGGGTCGAGGAGGTTCGGCAGAGCTGGAAGATCGCGCGCCAGTGCCTGCTGGAGATGCCGGCCGGGCCCACCGCCACCGCCGACCAGAAGGTGTTCCCTCCGCCGCGGGCGGAGATGAAGACCTCGATGGAGGCGCTGATCCACCACTTCAAGCTGTTCACCGAGGGCTTCCACGTGCCCGCGGGCGAGGTCTATGTCGCGACGGAAAGCCCCAAGGGCGAGTTCGGCGTGTACCTGGTCGCGGACGGCACGAACAAGCCGTACCGCTGCAAGATCCGGCCGACCGCGTTCAGCCACCTGCAGGCGATGGACTTCATGATGAAGGGCCACATGCTGGCCGACGCGACCGCGGTGCTGGGCGCGATGGACATCGTGTTCGGGGAGTGTGACCGGTGAGGGCACTCTGGATGTACCCCGGCGAAGGCCGGGGCCCAGGAGCGCCGGCAGGCGCTTTTGCGGCTAGTAATCCCGGCTTGCGCCGGGCCTGGGCCCCGGCCTGCGCCGGGGCACTCGCGACGGAGGTCGCTCGTGGCTGAGCGTCATTTCGCCCCGGATCTCCCCGAACTGCGCGAGCGCTGGGGTGCGTTCGCTTGGGATGCCAAGCATGCGCCCCGTGCCGCCGAGATCCTCGCCCGCTATCCGGAGGGGCGGAAGGCGTCGGCGGTGATGCCGCTGCTCGACCTCGCGCAGCGGCAGGTCGGGGAGGAGACGGGCACGCAAGGGTGGCTGCCGATTCCGGTAATCGAGTTCGTCGCGGCCGAGTGCGTGATGCCGGCGATGCGCGCGCTGGAGGTCGCCAGCTTCTACACCATGTACAATCTGGTGCCGGTCGGCCGCTACCACATCCAGCTGTGCGGGACGACGCCGTGCATGCTGCGCGGCTCCGACGACGTGCTCGCGGCGTGCGAGAGCCGCGGGATCAAGAAGGGCTATACGACTGAGGATGGGCTGTTCACGCTGACGGAGGGTCAG
>NZ_CADCWA010000011.1:0-31448 GCF_902806285.1 uncultured Sphingomonas sp.
GGCCCTGGCGCGCACGGCCGGCGGCTGGGCGCGCGCACGGTGCGGCACCGCAAGCCCGAGAACTTCCTGGCGGCGGTTGCGCGGAACGGACACGGGCTGGTCGAGGAAGCGCTGCTCAGCGCTGACGAGAAGGCCGCGGAGGCGCTGGTCATGGGCCTGCGGCTGTCCGAAGGCATCGATCCCACCGCACTGGTCGAGCGGCTCGGCGTTGAGCGCCTGATCGACCCGGCCGCCGCCACGCGGCTGGAGACGCTCGGGCTGGTTGAACACACCCCGCAGCGGCTGAAGTTGACGCCGCCCGGCCGGCTGCTGCTCGACCGCATCCTCGCCGAGATCGCGGCCTAGCGCGTGAAGCTGCCCGGGGCGGGCGAGACGATGTTGTACCCAGCGGCCGTCACCTGGCGGACCTCGAGCCCGCGCTGGGCGACCCCGTCGGGACCGAAGCGGAACACGCCGTCGACCCCGACGAAGCCTTCCGGATTGGTCAGCAAATCGACGGGAAAGCGGCGGCGGGGATCCCATTGCCTGGTGGCGCTGACCGTGAGGAGCATCGAGTCATAGGCGAGGCTGGCAAGGCGCGGCGGCGCGCCGCCGTAGCGGGCGCGGTAACGGCTGGCGAGCTGGCCGAAGCGCTCGTCGGAGGGCGCCGCGTACCAGGCGCCGCGCAAGCGGGCGGTGGCGCCGAGGCTCCGCTCGCCTGCCCACAGGTCGGTGCCGAGCAGCCGCACGCCTGGGCGGAACTGCGGTGCGGCGGTCGCGGCGACGCGGCCCGTGTCCGCGAGGAGCACCGCGTCGAAGCCGTCGCGCCGGCCAAGCCGGCGAGCCGCGGCGCGCGCCTCCGCCGGCGCGGCGTAGCTTTCCGCCGCGACCACCTGCCCGCCGGAGCGCTGGACGGAGCCGCCATAGGCCTGCACCGAGCGCTGGCCGTACACGTTGTTGGGGGTAAGCGCCGCAAAGCGGGTCGCCCCGCTCTGCCGGGCGTGGGCAACGACCCGCTCGATCGACTGGCCCGGCACCGCGCCCAGAATAAACACGCCGTTCCCCGCCGTGCTCTGGTCGTTGGAGTAGGCGATCACCGGCACCCGGGCTCGCTGAGCGACCGGGGCAACGGCGCGCACCTGGTCGCTGAGCAACGGACCCAGGATCAACCGCGTGCCGCCGGCGAGAGCGCGCTCCGCAGCCCCTGCCGCGCCGCCCTCGGCCGTATTGAAGACGGTCAGCGCCACCGACTGGTTACCGGTGTCCGCCAGTGCCAGGCGCGCGGCATTGGCCAGCGCTTCGCCCAGCGCCGCGTCCTCCCCCGTCAATGGGACAAGCAGCGCGACCTGATGCCTGGCCGGGACACCGCGGTCCGCGACCGGCTCCGCCCCTCGCCGTCCAACGCAACCGGCGAGCAGCAGGGCGGACAGTCCGGCGAACACAAAGGTGCGGCGCGCTTGCGGGAAGGGCCGGGAGGATGTCATTGCGTGGCGCACCTCATGAACGACGAGCCCCTCCCCGCCGGCCTGTATATCGTGGCCACGCCGATCGGCAATCTCGGCGACCTGTCGCCGCGGGCCGGCGAGACGTTGCGCCGGGCCGATCTCGTGCTGGCGGAGGACAAGCGCGTGACCGCCAAGCTGCTAGCGCACGCAGAAGCACGGGCGCCGATGCGAGTCTATCACGATCATAGCAGTGGCGAGGACCGCAAGCGCATCGTGGCGGAGCTGGCCGACAAGGCGGTGGCGCTGGTCAGCGACGCGGGCACCCCGCTGATCTCCGATCCTGGGTACAAGCTGGTGCGGGCGGCACGCGAGGCGGGGCACGCGGTGCACACCGTTCCAGGTCCCTGCGCTGCGGTGGCCGCATTGACACTGGCCGGGCTCCCGACCGACCGCTTCCTGTTCATGGGCTTTCTCCCGGCCAAGGCCAAGGCCCGCGCGGAAGCGATCGCCGAAGTGGCGACGGTGCGCGCCAGCCTGGTGCTATACGAAAGCGGGCCGCGATTGGCCGAAACATTGGAAGTGCTCGCGGACGGGCTCGGGCCGCGGGACGCGGCGGTCGCGCGGGAGATCAGCAAGCTTTACGAAGAATGCGTCACCGGCATCTTGCCCGATCTCGCCGGGCGCTACGCCGAAGCCCCGCCCAAGGGCGAGATCGTGATCGTGGTGGGTCCGCCACCCGCCGCCGCGGAGACCAGCGACGAGCAGCTGGACCAGGCGCTGGACGAGGCGCTCGCCGCCATGACGCCCTCGCGCGCCGCCGCCGCCGTGGCCGAGCAGCTCGGCCTGCCCCGCAAGCGGGTCTACGCCCGCGCCCTGGAGCGCGGCCGGTGAGGCGCCAGCGGGCGGAGCAGCGTGGACGCTGGGCCGAGCGGCTGGCCGGATGGTGGCTGCAGCTGCACGGCTGGCGCATCCTCGCCCGGCGGGCGCGAGTGCCGGGCGGCGAGGTCGACCTGGTGGTCCGCCGCGGCCGTACGCTCGCCTTCGTCGAGGTCAAGGCACGCAGCGACGAGCGGGCCGCCGCAATGGCGCTCGACCGCACCCGGCTGAAGCGGGTGGCCATGGCGGCCGAGCGGCTCACGCCCCGCTACGGCGCAGGCTGCGACGTGGTTCGGGTCGATGCGGTGTACGTCCTGCCCGGCCGTTTGCCGCGGCATGTGCCGGATGTCTGGAGCGGGTGACAAAGCTGTTCCGCTTCCCTACGCCGCGCCGATGTCGCTGACCGTTGCCGTGCAGATGGACCCGCTCGAGGGCATCAACATCTTGGGCGATTCCACCTTCGCCTTGATGCTCGAGGCCCAGGCGCGTGGGCACCGGCTGTTCCACTATCTCGCCGAGCAGCTGACCTACGAGGACGGGCGGGTCCGCGCGCTCGCCCGGCGGGTCGAGGTCCGGCGGGTCGAAGGCGCTCACTTCACCGCCAGGGACCCGCAGCCGCTCGACCTGGCGGACGACGTCGACGTGGTGCTGATGCGGCAGGACCCGCCGTTCGACATCGCCTACATCACCGCCGCGCACCTGCTGGAGCGGCTTGCGGGCAAGACGCTGGTGGTGAACGATCCGCGCAGCGTCCGCGACGCGCCGGAGAAGCTGTGGGTGCTCGATTTCGCCCGCTTCATGCCGCCGACGCTGATCACGCGCTCGCTCGACGAGCTGACCGCCTTTCACCACCGCCACCGCGAGGTCGTATTGAAGCCGCTGCACGGCAATGGCGGCGCGGCGGTGTTCCGAATCGGCACGGACGGTTCCAACCTCCGCGCTCTGGCCGAGCTGTTCCTTCAGACCTGGAAGGAACCCTTCATCGCCCAGGCCTTTCTCCCCGCCGTGAGCAAGGGCGACAAGCGCATCATCCTGGTCGACGGCGAGCCGGTCGGCGCGATCAACCGGATCCCGGGCGCGGGCGAGATCCGCTCCAACCTGGCCGCGGGCGGAACCGCCGCCAAGACCGAACTCACCGACCGCGAGCGGGAGATCTGCGCGGCGCTCGGCCCGGAGCTCAGGACCCGCGGGCTGCTGTTCACAGGCATCGACGTGATCGGCGGCGAGTGGCTGACGGAAATCAACGTCACCTCGCCCACCGGCCTGGTGGCGCTGGACCGGTTCGACCGGATCAACAGCGCCGGCCTCATCTGGGACGCGATCGAGCGGAAGCTTTCCGCGTCATGACCGACTGGGTATTCCGGCTGATCGACTCCACCGGCTACGTCGGCGTGTTCCTGCTGATGTTCCTGGAAACGGTGTTCCCGCCGATCCCGTCGGAGGTGATCATGCCCGTCGCTGGGCTGCGCGCCGCGCAAGGGCCGCTCAACCTGCCCGGGGTGATCGGGGCCGGGTCGGCGGGCGCGATGGTCGGCAACTTCTTCTGGTACCTGCTCGCCCGGGTGATCGGAATGAAGCGCTTCCATCCATTCATCAATCGTCATGGGCGGTGGCTCACCATGGATTGGGGCGATGTTGAAAAGGCGGAGCGGCTGTTCGGCCGCTTCGGCGGAGTGGTGGTGGGCATCGGCCGGGTGCTGCCCACCGTCCGTTCGGTAGTATCCATCCCCGCCGGGCTGCTGCACATGCGGCTGAGGACCTTTCTCATCTGGTCCACCATCGGGACGGTGGCATGGAGCAGCGGGCTGGCGGTCGCCGGCTACCTGCTCGGCCGCCGTTTCAGCGAGATCGACAAGATCGTCGGGCCGCTCTCGACGGTGGTGATCGGCGCCATCGTGCTGCTCTATTTGTGGCGGCAGCTCACCTGGCGGCGGCGCCACCCGGGCTGAGCGTCAAGCCCGCGGATGGGCGTGGCGGTAGACGTCGAGCAACCGCGCCGCGTCCACGCCCGTGTAGATTTGCGTGGACGACAGGCTGGCGTGGCCCAGCAGTTCCTGCAGCGAGCGGAGGTCGGCGCCGCGTGCCAGCAGGTGGGTGGCGAAGCTGTGCCGCAGCGCGTGGGGCGTGAGCGTGTCGGGCAGGCCGAGACGGCGGCGGGCGGTCTGGGCGGCGCGGCGGACCAAGTCGGGGTTGAGCGGACCGCCCCGTGCACCGAGGAACAGCGGCGAGCTGCCGCGGATCGGCCACGGGCATTGCTTCACATAAGCGTCGATCGCCTCGCGCACCGCGGGGATGAGGGGCACCACCCGCGGCTTGCTGCGCTTGCCGGTCACTCGCAGCGTGGAGCCGAGCGGCAGCACCTTGGCGGTCAGCGACATGGCTTCGGCGATCCGCAGGCCGGAGCCGTAGAGCAGCAGCAGCACCGCGAGGTCGCGCGCACCGATCCATGGCTGACTCGCGGCCTCGCCGGCGTCCTCGGCCAAAGCCATGGCGTCGGCGGGTGACGCGGGCCGCGGCAGAGTGCGCGGCCGTTTGGGGGCGCGGGTCCGCGGAAGCTGCGGCTGCTCGCCCAACTCCTCGGCGGCGAACTGCAGAAAGGCGCGCACCGCCGACAGCTCGCGCGCCGCCGACGACGGGCCGAGCCCTTCGGCGCGGCGCACAGCGAGAAAGGCCCGAAGGTCGACCGGGGCAACCGTCAACAGCGCGTAGCGGCCGATCGCCTCGCCGCGATGCCGGGCCATGAAGCCGATGAAGCGGTGCGCGGTCGCCCGATAGGCACGGACCGTATGCGGGCTGCGGCGGCGGTCGTGCGCCAGGTGATCGCCGAAGCGAACGGCCAGCCCCTCCGCCATGTCCTCGGTCAGATGTTGGCCGCCCACCGCGCGATCATAGCCGACAGGCTGCGGCCGAGAAACAGCAGAAGTTCGGAACCGTGGCGGCCGTCGAGGCTGGGCTGGGTCCGCTGGCCCAGCGCGAGGAGACCGGCCGGCACTTCGCCCGGCAAACGGATCAGCGCTTCGGCGCGGATAAGATCGCAGGCAGGGCCGAACAGCGGATGGCCGCGCTCGACCCCGCGCAGGACCACGCCGTCCACCTGCGCCAGCGAACGGCCCAGCAAGGCCGCGTCCACCAGCTGCGCACCGCCCGAGTCGACCCGAAAGCCGCGCCCGCCGACCACCAGCGCCAGGGCGACCGCGTCGATCCGCAGGATCAGCGGCCATTCCTGGGTGACCACATGCAGCAGGGCCTCGAAGCTCGGCGCTTCCATCGCGGCCAGCACCGCTCCGTGGATCGACTGCACCGCACCCGAGTGGCCGCGGGCGAACGCCAGCAGGTCCTGGTTGGCCTCTTCCGCCGCGGCGCAGCGGGCCCGCAGCCGGGCGAGCGCATGGTCCTCGAAGGGGATCACCTGTGCCATCGCGCGCAGGATGTCGCAGGTGGAGGTTAATTTCCAGTGGCTGGATGGAGGCTGTCCGTCACCCCGGTCTTGGGCCGGGGTCAGCCTTCCCTGAGCGCCCGGGAAGAAGGCGGGTGCCGGATCAGGTCCGGCATGACGGTCAGATGATGCTCTGCCCAGTCCCTTCCCAATCCTTCAGGAAGCTCGCGACTCCCAGGTCGGTCAGCGGGTGCTTCACCAGCTGGTGGATGATCTTGGGCGGCGCGGTCATGACGTCGGCGCCGATCCGGGCGGCCTCCACCACGTGCATGGGGTGGCGCACGGAAGCGACCAGGATCTGGGTCGCGAAGTCGTAATTGTCGTAGATGAGGCGGATGTCGGCGATCAGCTCCATGCCGTTGAAACCGACATCGTCGTGGCGGCCGACGAACGGTGAGATGAAGGTCGCCCCGGCCTTGGCGGCGAGCAGCGCCTGCGCCGCGGAGAAGCACAGGGTCACGTTGACCATGGTTCCCTCCGAGGTGAGCGCCTTGCACGCCTTGAGGCCGGCGGTGGTGAGCGGCACCTTGACCGCGATGTTGTCGGCGATCCGGCGCAGCACCTCCGCTTCCCGCATCATCTCGTCGTAATCGGCGGCGACGACCTCCGCGCTGACCGGGCCGGAAACGACCTTCGCGATTTCCCGCACGGAGTCGAGGAAGTTGCCGCCCGCCCTGGCGACCAGCGTCGGGTTGGTGGTAACCCCGTCGAGCAAGCCTTCATCCGCAAGCTCGCGGATCTCGGCGATGTCGGCGGTGTCGGCGAAGAACTTCATGGGCGAGGGTCCTGTTCGGAGTTCGGGCGGTTGCGCGGGGCTTAGCCGGTCGCCACAAGGGCGTCCATGACCGAGCACCTCCTCCTCGAACGCGACGGATCGCGGCTCAAGCTCATCATGAACCGGCCGGAGCGGCGCAACGCCATCACCGTCGCGATGTATGCCGCGCTCGCGGACGCGATCGAGCAGGCGGCGGGCGACGAGGGCGTCCGGGTGATCACCCTGGAGGGCACGGGCGAGGACTTCACCGCGGGCAATGACCTTGGCGACTTCCTGAACGAGCTTCCGCAGGACGGAAGCGACATCCCGGTCTGGCGGCTGCTGCGCGCACTGGCGCGGAACACCGTCCCGCTGGTCGCCGCGGTGCACGGCAACGCGGTGGGCATCGGTACCACCATGCTGTTCCACTGCGACTTGGTGCTGGCGGAGGAAGGCAGCCGGTTCGTGATGCCGTTCACCGACCTGGGCTTGGTGCCCGAAGCGGCCAGTTCGCTGTTCCTGCCGCGGCTCGCGGGGCGGCGGGCGGCCGCCCGCCACCTGCTGCTGGGCGAGCCGTTCGGGGTGGAGGAGGCCGAGCGCTACGGCCTCGTCAGCCACCGCGCGCCGGCCGGGCAGCTGGCAGCGCGGCTGAATGCGGTGGTGGCTGCGCTGCTGGGCAAGCCGCCGGTGGCGGTGCGCCTGACCCAGCGCCTGCTGCGCGGCTCAAGCCACGACGAGGTGCTCGAGCGGATGGAGCTGGAGAACGGCCATTTTTCCGAGCGGCTGCAGTCGGACGAGGTGAAGGCGGCGATAACCGCCTTCTTCTCGGCCCGGACCAAAGCCTAGCAGTTCTTGCCGTTGGCCTTTTTGCAGACCGTGTTGCCATTACCGTTACCGTTGCCGTTGCCATTGCCTGGGGTAGGCGAGGGCGTTGGTGTCGGTGTCGGCGTCGGTGTCGGCTCTGGAGTCGGCGTCGGTCCAGGTGTTGGCGTAGGCGTCGGAGTGGGCTCGGGTGTTGGCGTCGGCCCAGGTGTCGGCGTCGGGGTGGGCGTTGGTGTTGGGGTCGGACAAAGCGGGGCGGCAGGCGCTCCGGTACGGGCTATCCATACTCGCTTGGACTTGGTCAGGTTAACCGTCGGTCCCCTGAAGAGCAGCAGGTCGGTCGGCTGCGTATAGGTGACGCTAAGGTCCTTGTAGCCGGCAAGGCTTTCGTTGATGCATGGTGTGGTCGGGTCGTCCACCGGGTCGTCGACGCTGGTGTCGAACTCGCCCGGCCCGATGCCATAGACCGCCTCATCCATTTTGATCCCGATCTGAGCGTCGGTCGGCGTCGGATACAGGGTTGCGAGTCGCGCGCCCTGCCCGAGCGAATGCTGGATGCCTGAATTGGCCCGGTACAGCAGTCCAAGTTGCACCATCGCATAAACCAGCACGATGAAGGTCGGCAGCGCAAACGCCAGTTCAACGATGGTCGCGCCACTGGCGTCGCGGAGAAGATGTCGGTTCTTCATTTGGTGCGCATCCCTGCTTCGGCCCGGACCTGGTAATTGCCGTTTGCGAGCTTCCTTCCCATGCTCAGCGCAGGGAAGAAGGGCGTATATTCGTCGGTCACGACGACCAGAATGTAGTGCCCTTCCGTCTCCGTGGCGGCACATTTTTCCCCCTCGGCGAGCCCAGTTTCCTCATCGCGGGCCACATCCGGCATCTCCCGCTCGTCGCAATAACGGGGAAAGGTGACGGTGACCTGGCTTTCGTCGACGTCGGCCTGAATGGCCACCTCACCGGCGATCGTGTCCTGCACATTGGCAAGCTCCGTGGTCTGCATCACCTTCTCGACCGCGCGCTGCGCCCCCTGCTCCAGCGCCAGCTTGCGACTGAAAGCGTTGCCGATGTCGGCTGCGCCCATCAGCAGGCAGGCAAGGATAGGCGCTGCAATGGCCAGCTCGACGATCGCGACTCCGCGTTCGTCGCGGTGCAGTTGTTGAAGGGCGCGCATCATGCCACCAGCCTCACCAGCCAGCCGCCGCCAGTGTGCCCCCGCATTCCGGCATGCCCGCAAGTGCTGCCCATGTTGAAGCCGCTGTTGCCGCTGAAGTCGACGCGGGCGGCGATCAGCTGCATGCACTTGTTCTGCGCGACGCCGCCGCCGCCGTTGTACATCAGCGATCGGGTGGGCATGTAGATTACGCCCTGCACGCCGATAGTGTTGTTGCCGTTGACGTGGTTGGTCCCGCGCTTGTCGTCGTCCTCTGCCCGCCGGTCTTGGTAGAGAACCACGCCCATGTAGGGGTTGCCGACGGCGGTAGCGTCGGGAGCGGAGATGTTGACGGTTCCGCCGTTCAGACGGACGTTGCCGGTCTCCGCGGGATCGTCGAAGTTGGTCAAGATGATCGTGCAACCGTCGCAAGTCAGACGTGCGCCGGTCTGAGTCATACTCAGGTTGTCGCTGCTCCCGCTGGTGTTGATTATGTAGGTCGCGGCACCCAGAGTCAGGTTCGCCTTGATGTCGAAGCCGCCGTCGATGCAGATCGTCTTGCCGGTGTGGCTTTCGGCAGGGGGGGTCAATGGCCCGTCCGTGAAATTCCTGTCTGTGGTGAGCTGAGAGCCGAAACTGTATCGGAGGGTGGGATCGCAGTCGTCCTCTTCAGGTGTCGGCAGATCCGCGTAGGGATCCGCTGCGGGTTCGCTGTACGGGTAATAATTATCGACGTTCCAGTTCGGCGACTCCGAATACTCGACTCCGCCTGCAGCGGCGATGCAGCCCGCCCTGACCGTCGAACCGGAACCGGTATTCTTGAAGGCCTGGTTCGGGTGCGTGGAATTCGCGATCAAGCAACAATTGCCAAGGTTCACGTTCGTGCTGCCCCCGATATCGATGCCGACCACGTTCCTCCGATCGAGCGCGATCACGCAATATTCGCCGGCGCCTGGAACGCTGGCTGCCTTGGCGCTTACCGTGATCGTCGGTGGCGCGGACATGAAGAACGAACTGAATGCCAGTTCCTTCCTGAGCTTCAAGGTGACGCTGACCTGGTTCATCCGCCTGCCGGCGCCTGTGCCCTCGTCTGCCGGACACGTCAGGATGGGATCGCCGGTCTCCGGGCAGGCCGCCGGGATCGCCTCGAGGAGCGTTCCAGCATGCTGATTGAGCGCGAGATCGCGCAGAATAGCGTCACTGACACTGGTCGTGGCCCCGAGCGGGGTCACGTTCCGCTGGTACACGCCCGCGATCGCCGCCGAGTCCGCGGCGCGCTGCAGCTGGCGCTTCCACAATGCCCATTGAATGGTATCGGTGGCGAGCCCCGCCATGCCGATCAGCATCGGCATGCCCGCAGCCATGAGGATCAGGACGTTGCCTCGCTTGTCGCGCCAGAGCGCCCTCAAGAAGCCCAACATGCCTTGCTTGCTCCCCTTGCATCGCCGGACGTCCCGGCACCTTTGGGTTCTCCACTAGTGCCAACAGGGTGAGCGAACTGCTGCCAAACAGGGTTAACGTGACCCTGACGCGGGGCTGGCTCGTTCTTGAACAGCTACTGTGCCACATCTATAATACAGCTGAGATGCTTGCGCTGGGCGGCCCTGCTGGCCATGCTCGGCGGCAGGCAAGGTCAGGGGATTACAATGGCGACGCAGGTGCAGACGGAGACCAAGCTGAAGCTCGATCCGCCCGAGGTGCTGCAGCCGGTGGCGCCGGCCGAGGCCGCGGGGCTGGTGCCGCTCAAGGAAGGGGAGCGCGACCAGCTGGAGGACCGGGTCGACCAGTTCGTCGGCGAGCTGGTCGCGCTGGACGCGAACAGCCCCGACTTCGGCAAGAAGGTCGACCAGCTGACCTCCATGGGTCGCAAGGAGATCGCGGAGGCCGCGGGCGCCTCCAACCGCTTCCTCGACCGGCCGGTCAAGGCGATCGACAGCGACACGGGCATCGGCGCCGACCTGACCGAACTCCGCCGCACGGTGGAAGCACTCGATCCGGCGCGCAACGGCAAGCTGTCGCCAGGACGCAAGCTGTTCGGGCTGATCCCGTTCGGCAACAAGCTCAAGAACTATTTCCAGCAGTACCAGAGCTCGCAGACCCACATCTCGCAGATCCTGGCGCGGCTGCAGTCCGGCAAGGACGAGCTGCTGATGGACAATGCCGCGATCGACACCGAACGCGCCAACCTGTGGAAGACGATGCACCGGCTGGAGCAGATGATCCACATCTCCAAGGCGCTCGACGGCAAGCTGGAGGAAAAGGCGAACGAGCTGGACGCGACGGAGCCGGCCAAGGCCAAGGCGATCCGCGAGACGGCATTGTTCTACACGCGGCAGCGGACGACCGACCTGCTGACGCAGATGGCGGTGACGGTACAGGGTTATCTCGCGCTGGACCTGGTCAAGAAGAACAATGTCGAGCTGGTAAAGGGCGTCGACCGAGCGTCCACCACGACCGTTGCGGCGCTGCGGACCGCGGTGACGGTAGCGCAGGCGCTGACCAACCAGCGGCTGGTGCTGGAGCAGATCGGCGCGCTTAATACCACCACCGCAGGGATGATTGACTCGACGGGCACCATGCTGCGGAGCCAGTCGGCCGCGATCCACGAGCAGGCGGCGAGCTCGACCATCCCGCTGGAAACGCTGCAGCGGGCGTTCCAGAACATCTACGACACCATGGACCAGATCGACACGTTCAAGGTCCAGGCGCTCGCCAACATGAAGCAGACGGTGAATACGCTGGGCAACGAGGTCGAGAAGTCGCGCGGCTACATCGCTCGGGCCGAGGGCGCGCAGCAGGGCCGGCTGGAAGGTCCCTCGCCCTTGAACCCGCTCGAGGTGAAGTGAGCACGGAGCTCACCCGCAAGGTCGAGCGCACGCTCGAGATGGTCGACCGGGTCAACCGGTCGCTGGACGAGCGCGGCGGCGAGGTTCGGGCCCAGCGGCGGCGTGAGCGGCAGCGGGTGAACCGCGCGCTCGGGCGGCGGCTGGCGACGGTCGGGGTGGCGGTCGGTGTGATCTCCGTCATCACGATCATCGTCGGGCTGCTGCAGCCGATCGGCATCCTGGGCTTCCTGGCGGCGGTGGGCGTGGCGATCGGGATCGCCGCGCTGCTGTTCTTCTGGCCGGGTGAGAACGCGACGCCGACAGTGCCGAAGGATGTCGGCAACGCCGAGATGGTGCAGCGGTTCGACAGTTTCCTCTACAAGACCCGCCGCGCCCTCCCCGCCCCCGCGCAGACGGTGGTGGACGGGATCAGCGCTCAGCTCGGCACGCTCAAGGCGACGCTGGAGCGGGTCGATCCGCTCGATCCGGACGCGCAGGACGCCCGCCGGCTGATGAGTGTCCACCTGCCGGGACTGGTCGAGCGCTACGTGCATGTGCCGCCCGCGTATCGAGGCGAGCCGGACGTCGAGGGGCTGACGGTCGACCAGCGGCTGGTGGAAGGCCTGGGCGCGGCCAAGTCGGCGCTGGGCGAGGTCAGCGAGCGGCTGGCCAAGCGCGACATGGACGCGTTCCAGACCCAGGGGCGGTTCATTCAATCGCGCTATGGGGAACCCGGATCGCCCGCTTAGGCGACCCCCGAATGATCTCAACGGTCGCACCGATGGCCATTCGGGCCGAGGGCGAGAACCGGCATGGAAGGGGCCACTCGGCGGGCCGCTGGGGTAGTTGGAGCAGACGTTCGTGCGATCGCTGAGGATGTCCCGCTTCCGGACAGCACGGAAGCCCCCGGTTCACGACAACGGCAACGCGCTCCATAAGTCCGGTCGGCTCTCGTGCGTTTGCGTAAGATCCGGGCCTGGTCGAGAGCTGCGGGCGCGGAAAGTGTTAGGTGTTACGTCATGAACCTCGAGGGCGCAGAGTATGTTCGGTTGTGCGACCGCGAGATGGCCGCTGCTCACGGTGCGAAAACCGTGGAGGAATGCGTCGTCCATCTTGATCGAGCCAGGCGCTATGCCCTGCTCGCCTGCCGCGAACGACAATGGCAAAGGAACTGGGCTGCCAGCAGGACCTCCGAGCGGATCAGCTACTACTGAACAACTCGCTCCAGCACGGCACTAGGCTCGGGTTCGCCGTCAGAGAAGTTCGGCGAGAACTTCAGTCGTATGTTCGCCAAGCCTGGGCGGTGGGCGGATTGAGGCCGAGCTCTCTCCATCCACCCGCAAAGGCGAGCCGACGAGCCGGAAGCGCTCCATCGCTTGTACCATCTGGCGATGCACCGCTTGAGGATCGCTCAACGCCTGGCTGATCGTGTTGATCGGTCCGGCGGGGATGCCGGCGGCGTCTAGGTCGCCGAACCAGTCGGCGGCGGGGCGCTTCGCCAGACGCTCTTGGATCAGCGGGATGAGGTCGGCGCGGTGCGCGACACGGGCGGCGTTGGTGGCGAAGCGTTCGTCCTGCACCCACTCCGGCGCACCGAGGATTGCCGCCAGCCTGGCGAACTGGCGATCGTTGCCGACGGCGATGATCAGCGGCTGATCCGCGCAGGCGAAGGGCTGGTAGGGGACGATGTTGGGGTGGGTGTTGCCCTGGCGCGGCGGGTCCTGGCCGGAGACCAGCGCATTCGAGGCCTGGTTGGCGAGGATGGCGAGGCTGACGTCGAACAGGGCGCTGTCGATATGGGCGCCCTCGCCCGTCACGCCGCGGCGGACCAGGGCGGCGAGGATCGCGTTGGCGGTGTACATGCCGGTGAACAGGTCGACGACCGCGACCCCGACCCGCATCGGTTCGCCGCCCGGGGCACCGTCGGGCTGGCCGGTGATACTCATCAGGCCGCTCATGCCTTGGATGATGTAGTCGTAGCCGGCCCGGTCCTTGTACGGGCCGTCCTGGCCGAAGCCGGTGATCGAGGCGTAGATCAGCTTTGGATTGGCGGCGCGGAGGGTCTCGGCGTCCAGCCCGAACTTGGCTAGCGCGCCGACCTTGAAGTTCTCGACCACCACGTCGCTCTTCTCGGCGAGGCGGCGGACGAGGCCGGCCCCTTCGGGCTGCGAGAAGTCGATGGCGGCGGAGCGCTTGCCGCGGTTGGCGGCCAGGAAATAGGCGGCGACCCGGTCCTCGCCTTCGCCGTGCCAGGGCGGGCCCCAGTGGCGGGTGTCGTCGCCCTGCCCTGGCCGCTCGATCTTGATCACGTCCGCGCCGAGGTCGGCGAGGAGCTGGGTGCACCAGGGGCCGGCGAGGACGCGGCTGAGGTCGAGGACGCGGATGCCTTCGAGGGGCTTCACGCCCGCCTCCGCCAGGGCTTGCGGTCGGCGAGCACCGCCTGTGCGGCATTGTGCCCGGGCGCTCCGGTGACCCCGCCGCCGGGGTGGGCGCCGGAGCCGCACAGATAAAGGCCGGGGAGCGGCATGCGGTAGTCGGCGAACCCGATCATGGGGCGGGCGCTGAACAGCTGGTCCAGCCCCATCTTGCCGTGGAAGATGTCGCCGCCGATCAGGCCGAAGCGGCGCTCCAGGTCGAGCGGCGAGTGGATCTGGCGGCCGATCACGCTGGCGGCGAAGCCGGGTGCGTGGCTGTCCACGGTGGCGATGATCTGGTCGGCGACCTTGTCGCGGACCTTGTCCCAATTCTTGCCCGCGGGCAGCTGGTAGCGGAAGTGCTGGCAGAACAGGCTGGCGACGTGCTTGCCTTCCGGGGCCAGGCCTGGATCCAGCGTGCTCGGGATCAGCATTTCGATGATTGGCTGCTTGGACCAGCCGTCGCGCTTGGCGTCGATGAAGGCGCGGTCCATGTAGTGGAGGGTGGGCGCCATGATGATGCCGCCGGTCAGGTGATCGCCGGGCTCGGGCAGGACGGTGAACTTGGGCAGCTCGGACAGGGCGACGTTCATGCGGAAGCTGGCGCTCTCGCACGACCAGTTGGTCATGTGCTGCTCGACCGGCTCGGGCACGGCGCCGCGCGGCACCAGCCGGTCAAACAGCAGCTTGGGATTGACGCCGGCGATCACCTTGGCCGCGCGCCACGCCTTGCCGCCCGCGACCACGCCGGTTGCGCGGCCGCGTTCCACGATCACCTCCTCGGCCGGGGTACCGAGGACGATGTCGGCGCCGGCCTCGCGCGCGGCCTTGGCCATCGCCTGGGTGATCGCGCCCATGCCGCCGATCGCGTGGCCCCAGGCGCCAGGAACGCCCGCCGCCTCGCCGAACAGGTGGTGGAGGAGGACGTAAGCGGTGCCGGGCGTGTAGGGCGAGGCGAAATTGCCGACCACGCCGTCGAAGCCGAACAGCGCCTTGGCGAGGTCGCCGCGGAAGTGGCGATCGAGGATGTCGCCAGCGCTTTTGGTGGCATATTCGTGGACGGTGCGGACCTCGTCGGTCGAGAGCCCGCGCATGTCCTGCAAGAGCGCCAGCATCGACGGGAGCCCGCGAACGCCGCCGCCGGGCTGCGGCGGAGCCTTGAGCAGCCACTTGCGGATCAGCGGGACGACCGCGTGGAGCTCGGCGGTGTAGCGGTCGTAGGCCTCGCCGTCCTCGGGATGGTGCCGGAGGATCTCGCTTCGGGTAAGGCCGCTCCGGCCGGCGAGCAGGTAGCCGTTGTCGCCGGGCAGGAAGTTGTCTTGCCTGCGCAGGACGACCTTCAGCCCGTGCCGCTCCAGCGCCATGTCGCGGATGACCTTGGGTTGCAGCAGGCTAACGGTGTAGCTGGCGGCGGAGTTGCGGTAGCCGGGCAGGAACTCGTCGGTGACCGCCGCGCCGCCGACGGTGCCTTGCGCTTCGAGCAGGGCGACGCGCAGGCCCTTGCGGGCGAGGTAGAAGGCGCAGGTCAGGCCGTTGTGGCCGGCGCCGATGATGATGGCGTCGTAGGTGCTGCTCACCCTCACCCCATGCCGTTCGTGTCGAGCGAAGTCGAGACACGTGGCGCTACGTCCCTCGACTACGCTCGGGATGAACGGAAAGGCCTCACCGCATCAGCACCAGCTCTTCGGCCATGGTCGGGTGCAGCGCGACGGTGGCGTCGAAGTCGGCTTTCTTAAGCTTGGCCTTCACCGCCACTGCCGCGCCCTGCAGGATCTCGGGCGCGTCGGGGCCGATCATGTGGATGCCGACCACCTCGTCCGAGCCGTCGTCGACCACCAGCTTGTAGAGCGAGCGCTCGTTGCGGCCGGCCAGCACGTTCTTCATTGGGCGGAAGTCGGACGTGTAGGTGCGGACGACGCCCAGCTTGTTCTTGGCCTGGCTCTCGGTCAGGCCGACCAGCCCGATCGGCGGGTGGCTGAAGCAGCTGGAGGGAACGGAGCCATAGTCGACGCGGGTGGGCTTGTTGCCGAACTGGGTATCGGCGAACGCCTGGCCCTCGCGGATCGCGACGGGGGTGAGCTGGATCCGGTCGGTAACGTCGCCGACTGCGAAGATCGACGGGACGGAGGAGCGGTAGTCGGCATCGATCTTGATCGCGCCCCGCTCGGTGAGTTCGACGCCGACTTCGCGCAGGCCCATGTCCTCGGTGTTGGGCAGGCGGCCGATGGCGAACAGCACGATGTCCGCTTCGATGTCGGCCGTGCCCTTCATCCGGCACAGCAGGCTGCCGTCCTCGCGCTTCTCGATCGCGGCGAAGCCGGCATTGAAGCGGAAGTCGATGCCCTTGGCGACGCTGATCTTGACCAGCCGATCGACGATCTGCTCGTCATAGCCGCGCAGGATGGTGTCCGAGCGGTTCACGACCGTGACGTGGCTGCCGAACTGGTGGAAGATGCCGGCGAACTCGTTGGCGATATAGCCGCCGCCGGCGATGACCACCCGCTTGGGCAGCTGGTCGAGATGGAACACCTCGTTGGAGGTGATGATGTGCTCCGCGCCCTCGATCTCGGGCAGGGCAGCGCGGGCGCCGACGGCGATCAGGATCTTGCCCGCGGTCACCGTGCGGCCGCTGCCCAGGCGGACCTGGTTGGGGCCTACAATGGTGACGCGTTCTCTCAAGATGGTGACCTGATGGTTGGTCAGGGTCTCGGCATAAAGGCCTTCGAGACGGCCGACCTCCGCCAGCACATTGTCGCGCAGCACGGCCCAGTCGAAGCGCTTTTGCGGCACGTCCCAGCCGAACATGGCGGCGTCGTCCAGGTCCTCGGCGAAGTGCGCGCCGTAGACCAGCAGCTTCTTGGGCACGCAGCCGCGGATCACGCAGGTGCCGCCGACCTTGTGCTCCTCGGCGACGGCAACGCGCGCGCCATGTGCGGCGGCGATGCGGGCGGCGCGGACCCCGCCGGAGCCGGCCCCGACTACGAACAGGTCGAAGTCGAACTCGCTCACAGCCCGGCTCGCTCGATCAAAGCGCGGGTGGACGGGTCGAAGCCCTCGGCCGCTTCCGGCTCGTCGAGCTGCCGGGCCATCTCCTTGCCGAGCTCGACTCCGAACTGGTCGAACGGATTGATGCCGAGCAGGACGGCCTCGGCAAAGGTGCGATGCTCGTAGAAAGCGATCAGCGCCCCGAGCGTGCGGGGATCGAGCTGCTCGCAGAGGATGGTGGTCGAGGGCCGGTCGCCAGGGTAGCTGCGCGCGGGGTCGTCGCTGTGCCGCCCGGTCATCAACGCCGCGCCTTGAGCAAAGGCGTTGAGCAGCAGCTCGCGGTGGTGCGCGGGGTCCTGATCGTCGTCGCCTTCGGCCACCGCGACGAACTCGACGGGCACGAGGTGCGTGCCCTGGTGAAGCAGCTGGAACACCGCGTGCTGGGCGTCGGTGCCGGTGCCGCCCCAGAGGATGGCGGAACTCGGGCGGCCGAGCGGCCGGCCGTCGGCGGTGACCGACTTGCCGTTCGATTCCATCACGAGCTGCTGCAGGTAGGACGGCAGGAGCCGAAGGCGCTCGTCATAGGCGAAGACCGCGCGGGTCTCGGCTCCGAGCCGCTGGGTGTAGAGCAGGTCGGCGAAGGCGGCGAGCAGCGGGGCGTTGCCTGCCAACGGGGAGAGCCGGAAATGCCGGTCCATCTCCGCGGCGCCCTCGAGCAGCTCTTCGAACGCACCGAAGCCGAGCGCCAACGCAGCGGGGAAGCCGATCGCCGACCACAGCGAGTAACGGCCGCCAACGGTCTCGGCGAACGGCAGGATGCGGGTGTCGTCGATCCCGAACTCCACCGCCTTGTCCGGGGCCGCGGTGATGGCGATCAGCCGGCCGTAGGGATCGTCCACGCCGCCCTCCTCCAGCCAGGCGAGCGCGGCGCGGGCGTTGCGCAGCGTCTCGGCGGTGGTGAAGGTCTTGGAGGCGACCGCAACCAGGGTGGTGGCGGGATCAAGGTCGGCGACCGCGTCGTCAAAGGCCTGGCCGTCAATGTTCGACAGCACAGCAACCTTGTAGCGCCCTTCGTGCCGGCCGAGCGCGTCGACCAGCAGCGCCGGCCCCAGCGCCGAACCGCCGATGCCGATGTGGAGAACACCGGTCACGTCGCCGAACGCTCCCGCCTCGACTGCATCGACCAGCCCGCGCATGCGGCGGTGACGCGTGGCGGCAAGCTCGACCGCTTGCGGAGAGCCGGAGCCGCGCTCCGCCAGGTGCTCGGCGGCGCGGCCTTCGGTCGGGTTGACGATCTGGCCAGTAAACAGCCGCTCCTGCGCGTCGTGGAGCCCCGCCTCCTCGGCAAGCCTGGAGAAGATCGCAAGGTGAGCGGGCGACAGATGCGTCTTGGCGAAGTCGAAGCTGATCCCGGCAACGTCCACGCTCAGTTGCGGCACGCGGCTGGAATCGGCGAATAGCTGGGCAAGCGGCTGCACTTCGGCCTTAGCCAGCGCGGCCCAATCGGCATCGGTCAGGGGCATGGCGGCTACATAGCGACGGCCGGATCAAAAACCACCCTGGCGCCGCGGGTGTTGGCGGTCGCACGCTCGCGAGCGACTTTGGCCGGCGTCAGGCTTGACCTTGCCCCGCCCGCCTCCAAAAGGCCGGCAATGGCGAAAACCCGACCCAAGGCCGAACAGCGCGGCAGTTTCTGGAAGACCCTGCTCGGCCTGGCGCTGTTCGCCTGGGTCTTGCGGAGCCTGATCATCGCGCCGTTCAGCATCCCATCGGGGTCGATGCTGCCGGGCTTGCACATCGGCGATTACCTGATCGTAGCGAAGTGGCCCTATGGGTACAGCCGGGCGAGCTTCCTGTTCGGCTTTCCGCCAATGGAGGGCCGCATCTTCTCCCGACTGCCCGAGCGCGGCGATGTGGCGGTGTTTCAGGGACCGGAGGGCGCGGACGTGATCAAGCGCGTGATCGGACTGCCGGGCGATACGGTGGCGACGCGGGACGGGCAGCTATTCCTGAACGGCCGGGCCGTGCCGAAGCAGCCGGTCGGCGACTTCGCCATGCCGGTCACGCCCAACAGCCCGTGCCGCGTGGTGCCGCCCGCCCAGCCCAGGGTTCGAGACGGGCGGTGCGCTTACCCGGCCTTTCGCGAGCAGCTGCCTGGCGGGCCGAGCTACTTGGTGCTCGACCAGGTCGACAACCCGATTGCGGACGACTTCGGCCCAGTCACGGTGCCGCCCGGAGCCGTGTTCACCATGGGCGACAATCGCGACGACAGTGCGGACAGCCGCTACGCACCGGCGCTGGGGGGCATGGGCTTCGTACCGCAGGAGGCGCTGGTCGGGCGCGCGGCGGTGATCTTCTGGTCGACCGACGGCAGCGCGGAATGGCTGAAGCCGTGGACCTGGTTCACCGCATTGCGGCCCGAGCGGATCGGGAAGACCTTCCCGTGATCGACCTGCGCCGCTGGGTGGAGCATCGGCTGCAGCACAGGCCCAATGACATGGCGCTGTTCGAGCAGGCGGTGACTCACCCGAGCGCTGGCGCCATGAACTACCAGCGGCTCGAGTTCCTGGGAGACCGGGTGCTGGGCCTGGTCATGGCGGAATGGCTGAGCGAGCTGTTCCCGCGCGAGCAGGAGGGCAAGCTGTCCCACCGCTTCACCCAGCTGGTCTCGCGGGAATATTGCGGGGCGGTCGGCGCGGAGCTCGGGTTGGCCGAGGTCATCAAGCTCGGCAAGCAGGCCCGCGAGGATCGCGCAGCTCGCAGCGAGAATGTGCTGGGCGATGTGGTGGAAGCCCTGATCGCAGCGCTGTACCTGGACGCGGGGCTCGAGCAGGCACGACAGTTCATTCGCCGCTGGTGGCAGTCGCGGGTGGAGGCGCAAGGCCAGGCGCCGCGTCATCCAAAGTCGCTGCTGCACGAGTGGGCCGAAGGGCAGCGCCGCAAGGCCCCGGTGTACACGGTGGTCGACCGTTCCGGGCCCGAGCACGCGCCGCGCTTCACGGTGACCGCTTCGGTCGGTTCGGCGGGTGAGGCGACGGGGACGGGCAGCAGCAAGCGTGAGGCCGAGAGCGAGGCCGCCCTCACGTTGCTGCGGCAATTGGGAGCATTGCAGGATGACTGAACGCTGCGGCCTGGTGGCGGTGCTCGGCGCCCCGAACGCCGGCAAGTCGACGCTGGTGAACGCACTGGTCGGGCAGAAGGTGGCGATCGTCAGCCCCAAGGCGCAGACCACCCGCGCGCGGCTGATGGGTATCGCGATCGAGGGTGCGAGCCAGATCCTGCTGGTCGATACGCCCGGGATCTTCGCGCCGCGCCGGCGGCTCGACCGGGCGATGGTCAAGGCCGCGTGGGAAGGCGCCGAGGCTGCCGACCGGGTGCTGCTGGTGGTGGACGCCGCCGCCAAGGTGGGCGAGCGAGTGGAAGCCGTGCTGCAGGGCGTCGAAGGGCGCCCCGAGCCCAAGATCCTAATGCTCAACAAGGTCGATATCGCGCGCAAGGAGGAGTTGCTGGTGCTCGCCGCGCGCCTGGCGGAGCGGTTGCAGCCTGAAGCGGTGTTCATGGTCTCGGCGAGCGCTGGCGACGGAGTACGGGACGTCAAACGCCACCTCGCCGAAGCGATGCCCGAGGGTCCATGGCACTACCCCGAAGACCAGCTCAGCGATGCCACCGACCGGATGGTGGCGGCGGAGCTGACCCGCGAGCAGCTCTACCTGCAGCTCCATGCCGAGCTGCCCTATGCGTCCGCCGTCGAGACCGAGAAGTGGGAAGACCGCAAGGACGGCTCAACGGTGATCCACCAGCAGATCCTGATCGAGCGGGACAGCCAAAAGGCGATCGTGCTCGGCAAGGGGGGCGCCAAGCTGAAGGCGATCGGCGCGGCCGCGCGGGAGGCGATCGGTGAGCACCTCGGGCGCAAGGTCCACCTGTTCCTGCACGTCAAGGTCAACCCGCGCTGGGAGGAGGACCGCAGGTTGTACCGGGAGATCGGGCTGGAGTGGACGGACTAGCCGCCGAGTAACTCTTCGACCCACGCAGGCACCAGCTCGGCGGCGCGGCCTAGCCGGGTTTCGTGGAAGAAGATGCTGCCTTGGCTCGGCTCCAGGTTCATCTCGAGGCAGCGCGCGCCGCAATAGAGGGCGGTCTGAACGAAGCCGGCGGCCGGGTAGACGGCTCCCGATGTGCCGATGGAGACGAACAGGTCGCAGCGTTGAAGCGCGGCGTCGATGCGCTCCATCTCATAGGGCATCTCGCCAAACCAGACGATGTCCGGGCGGACTTTGCCGGCCGTGTCGCACGATGGGCAGACCGCCACGGCGCCCATCTCTCCTTCCCAAGCGAACCGCTCTCCGCAGCCCAGGCACCAGCCGCGCTTGAGTTCTCCGTGCAGGTGGAGGAGCCGCCTGGCCCCGCCGCGCTCGTGGAGGTCGTCGACGTTCTGAGTGACGATCAGCAGTTCGCCCGGCCACTCGGCATCAAGCCGGGCCAGCGCCTGGTGCGCGGCGTTCGGCTGTACGGTCTCAAGTTTGGCGCGCCGCGCATCGTAGAAGGCATGAACGAGGTCCGGATCGCGACGAAAGGCCTCGGGCGTTGCCACGTCCTCCACCCGGTGTCCTTCCCACAAGCCATCCGGGCCGCGGAAGGTGGCAACCCCGCTGTCGGCCGACACGCCCGCGCCCGTGAGCACCAGGATCGCATGGGGACGCTCCGCATTGGCAACCATTCGCTAACCTATTCAGTTGACACTATTGTCAGCAGCAAGCACGCTGCCGGCATGGGACCCGCAATGTACCGCTACGCCATCGGGATCGAGCCCGCCGACATCGACCATATGGGTCACGTCAATAATAGCGTCTACCTGAAGTGGGTTCAGGAAGCGGTGGTGCAATATTGGGAAAAGGTCGCTCCGTCCGACGCGGTAGCCCGTCATCTGTGGGTCGCGCTCAAGCATGAGATCAGTTATCGCCGGCCGGCATTCCTCGAGGACATCGTGGTCGCCGATGTGATCGCCGAGCAGGTGCAGGGCGCCCGAGCGCTGTTCACAACCGTGATCAAGCGGGGCGAAGAAGTAGTCGCGGAGATCAAGAGTACCTGGTGCTGCCTGGATGCGGTATCGCGCAGACCGGCGCGCCTGGCCAAGGATATCGTCGGGCGCTTCCTCCCACCGGCCTAAGCCGCATCAGATCGTTCGGAACTGTTGGGGTAAGCCGCGCATTCGCCGACTGCCCACTCAGGAACTGTGTCATGAGCGAAGGCAGGATTCGCGTCGGCATCGGCGGCTGGAGCTATGCGCCGTGGCGCGGCACGTTCTTCCCTCCCAAGCTTCCACAATCGCGCGAGCTCGAGTTCGCCTCCCGCAGCTTCGGGGCGCTTGAAATCAATGCGACCTTCTACGGCCGACAAAGCCCGAAAAGCTGGCAAGCCTGGGCAGCCACAACGCCCGACGACTTCCAGTTCGCCGTCAAGGGCAGCCGCTTTTGCGTAACCCGGACCAGGCTGGCCGAGGCAGGGGAAGGCATCGCCAACTTCATGGACCAGGGCCTGGTCGCGCTCGGGCCCAAGCTTGGCCCGATCCTGTGGATGTTCGCCGCGCGGCGGTCGTTCGACCGTGAGGACGTCGCCCGGTTCATCGACTTGCTTCCGGAGCAAGTTGAAGGCGTGCCGCTGCGCCATGTCATCGAGCCGCGGCACGAGAGCTTCCGCGACGAAGCTTTCTTCGCTCTCTGCCGGAGTCGCAACATCGCCGTTGTCTTCGGGGACGATGATGAGTTCCCGTGCATCGATGTCGCAACGGCGACCTTCGCCTACGCGCGGCTGCAACGGATGCGGGAAGAAGTGAAGACCGGTTACGAGGCACCGGGCTTGGACGCCTTCGCGGAGCGCGCAGGAAATTGGCAGGCTCAAGGCCGCGACGCCTACATCTTCATGATCAACGGTGCGAAGGTGCGGGCTCCCGCGGCTGCAATTGGGCTGCAGGAGCGGCTCGGCATTGCACCGGCCTGAGCGCTGCGCCATCACCGACCCATGCGCACCCAAGATCAGCCGATCCGCCTTACCTTGATTGCGCCGAACGGCCGGATGGGCCGCGCCATCGCCGCCGCGGTGGAGGAGGACGATGGCTTTGCGCTCGACCAGGATGGCGGTGACGTCATGGTCGACTTCTCCGCTCCTCAAGCTCTCCCTGCCAGTCTGGGGCGGGCCGTGACCGCCGCCGTGCCGATCCTGGTCGGCACCACCGGCCTCGACGATCTCTCCGAACGGCGGATCGCCGAAGCATCTCGCGAGGTCGCAGTGCTTCGCGCGGCGAATACGTCCCTCGGCGTGGCCGTGCTTGGGGAGTTGGTGGAGCGCGCGGCCGCCGTGCTGGCGTCCGAGTGGGACGTCGAGGTGCTCGAGATGCACCACCGCTTGAAGGCAGACGCGCCGTCGGGGACCGCTATCGCGCTGGGTGAGGCGGCGGGGCGAGGCCGGCAGCGTCCACTTGAGATGGAACTGGCAAGGCATGGGACCGGGCTGAAACGCCAACCAGGCGCAATCGGCTTTGCTGCCCTTCGCGGTGGGACCGTGGCGGGCGACCACGACGTGATCTTCGCGGGGCCGGAGGAGCGCCTGATTCTCTCGCATCGGGCGGAAAGCCGGATGATCTTCGCCCGCGGTGCGCTTGCAGCGGCACGCTTTCTGCACCGCCGTCCTCCCGGACTTTACGGCATGCGCGACGTGATCGCGGCTTTGTGAAACGATCCGAAGCCTTTGAGTTCTTTCGGCGTCTGGCCGAACTCGACCCTGCGCCGCAAGGCGAACTCGACTGGCTCAATCCTTACACTCTGCTGGTGGCAGTCGCGCTCTCCGCTCAGGCGACCGATGCCAGCGTAAACCAAGCGACTCCGCCGCTCTTCGCCCTCGCCGACACGCCCGAGAAGATGCTCGCGCTCGGGAAGGAGCGCGTCCGCGAGTTCATCAAGACCATCGGCCTGTTCAACACGAAAGCCAGGAACGTCATCGCCATGGCGCGGCAACTTGTTGAACAACATGGCGGACAGGTGCCGATGGAACGGGACGCACTGGAACGCTTGCCAGGGGTTGGTCGAAAGACCGCCAACGTCGTCCTGAACATCGCCTTCCGCCAACCTACGATCGCGGTCGACACGCACGTCTTCAGGGTCGGCAATCGCACCGGCTTGGCAGCGGGCAAGACGCCGCTGGAAGTCGAGCTGAAGCTGCTGAAGGTCACGCCTGAACCGTTCCGGCAGCATGCGCATCATTGGCTCATCCTGCATGGCCGATACATCTGCAAAGCACGGAAGCCTGAATGCTGGCGCTGCCCGGTTGTCGATCTGTGCCGGTATCAGCCCAAAACACCCCGTCCCAAGAATTTAATGCCAGAGCCGCTCGAACCTACGACCTAGACCTGTCAACAGCTCATACTGTGACATGCCCGAAGCCTGCGCGGCTTCCTCCAGCGCGAAGTGCAGCGAAACCCAGTCGCCTTCCGCCAGCTCGGAAGCTCCGTCACAGCTTAGCGCCACCAGATCCATCGATACGCGTCCTAGAACCGGCAGGTCGACGCCCCCTACCTCTGCCCTGCCGCGCCCCGAGAACCCCCGCCAATAACCATCGGCATAGCCGAGGTTGACGATGGCAGCTTCCGTATCGTCCTGCGCGACGAACAGCCCGCCATAGCCGCAACTCTCTCCGGCGCGGATAAGGCGCCGCTGAACGACTTGCGCTTCGAGGCGAACCACCGGCCGGATTTGCTCGCGCGCCTCGCGCCGGGGCACACCGCCGTAAATCGCAAGCCCGGGCCGGACCAAGTCAAAGCTATACTCACGGCCAAGGAAGATAGCTGCGCTATTGGCGAGGCTATACCGGGTGGCTGCTATATCGGCCGCTGCCGATCGGAAGCGCTCGAGCTGAAGCCGGTTGAGTGGATGATCTTCCTCGCCGCACGCCAGATGGCTGTGCAATGTGTGGATGTTCAGTCCCGTGAGCGCCCCGGCTTCGTCCCGGCGAAGGCCGAGCCGGTTCATCCCGGTGTCGATCATCACGTCGCATTCGCGCTCAGGAGCGATCTGCTTCCATCTCTCCACTTGCTGGACGGTGTTTAGCACCGGGCGCGCCCCCGTCCATTGCAGCGCCGGCCCGATGTCGGCCGGACCAAGACCATGGAGGACCGACAAGGATGCGTCAGCAGGTACGGCCCCGAGCTCAGCAACTTCCCACCAGGTCGAGACAAAGAAATCGCGGCAGCCCGCCTCATACAGCGCGTCTAGGACCGGCAGTGCTCCCAGCCCGTACCCGTCCGCCTTGATGGCAGCGCCACATGCGACACCGGCTCGCCCGGCGAGTGTTCGCCAATTTGCAACAAGTGCGTCCTTGCTGCAGGTCAAACGGAGCGGGCGATGCATGAAAACCGCCTAGCGTCCGGGTCGCCTGACGTCGAGGACGCGCGGCAGCTTCCTGCACAGCCGAACCGCACTCGATCAAACCCCCCCTGCCGCAGTTCTGGACCTCAGCCCCGCTCAGGCGCGAGCGGCGGCGGCGGGGGTGGCGGCGGCGGAACCGGGCATGTGTCGGTCGCTAGGATCACCGAACCATCCGGGCAAGTCTGAGTGGCCGGAGGGGGAGGTGGCGGTGCCAGGGGGGCGGGCGGAGCCGGCGATGGTGTCGGCGGCGCAAAGTTGTAGGTCAGGCTCGCGAGCAGCGAATGCGAGCGGAACCGGTCGCTGAGCTGCTCACCCCCACCCTCCAGTTCAAACTTGGTATTAAAAAAGCGATATTTGAGGCCGAGCTCAACATTGTCGGTGACAGCCGTGCGCACGCCGGCGATGGCCTGCCAAGCCAAGCCTCGGTCGGTGCCGGAGAAACCAAGATCCGACACCGCGATCCCGCCCGTGCCGGTGCCGCCGATATCCCCACGCAGCTTGACTCGGGCGACACCCGCGCCGCCCCCGACGAAGCCGCTGAGGCCGCTGTCATCGCCGAAGTCCAGTAGCAGGTTGACCATCCCCGAAAGAACCCTGGCGCGGCCGTCCACATCTAGGTTCGTCGCAGGGATCACGGTTTGATCGACGCGCACCTCCTCGAGCGAAGCCCGCTTGTAGGCGACCTCGCCTTCCCCACGAAACTGGCCGAAGTCGTGACCAGCAATCAAGCCGATATCGAAGCCCCGTCTCACATCGACTTCGAAGAGATCGCTGACAGCACCCGCATCATCCTCATAGTCGAGCTGGATGTCCTCGATCTTTATGAGGCCGCCTTCAACGCCGACGTACCCAGTACCATCGCGCGCAAGCGCTGGCGTTCCTGCGGTCAAGGCGCAGGCCGCGAGTATTAACAGCCTCCGCATGAGCACCCCTTTTCCTCGGACCAGACAGCATCCGCGCCATACTTAGCTCATCCGCGCTCCGAAAGGGCTAATCTCGCGAACAGCTGCGCCAAGCTGGGGAGCCGACCGCGTTCCTAACTCGCAGCGATCAGCCCGTGGCCTTCGAGCGCAGTCAGGATCGCCAGCACCACCGTTCGTGCCTCCTGGTCGATGATACTTCCTCCGGCTGGGCGATTGATGGCCGGCCGCCTCGCCGACACCACCTGCTCTCCGGCGATCCGCAGCTCGGACGCATCCACGATTCCGATCCGCCACTCGCCGCCACTGAAGCGCGCCTTCAGCCCCGTTGATCGAAGAGTGGTTTCCAGCCCGTCGAAGGGCGCACGGAACCGCCAGCCGCCATCCGTCCAACAAGCCACATTGTGCGCGCGACCTTGCCAAGCGCCGACGGGCTTCTGACCGATCAAGTAGGACGCACCCACCAGCGGAACAGTTGGTGGCTCGTCGACCGGCGGTCCCTGCACGACGCCATGGACAATGACGTCGAGCGCCTGCAGGGCTTCGTTATGGAATAGCTCCTTCTGCGCCTGCCCCGGAGCAAGCAGCGGCAGCGCCAAGCGAGCGGAAACGTTCATCGGATTTCCCTTCCTCAAGCAATCAGTTGGACGATCGCCTCGCGCGACGCACCGAAGTCTCCAAGCTGCGCCACGGCGACCTCCATTTGGGCAGCGCCGATGCTCAGGAGTTCGGAAGCTTCGAAGCGGCACGCGGTCTCCGCCGTCGTTCTCTCGATGGTTCCCTTAGAGCCGCTGGCCCGCACGCGATAAAGCTCTCGCGCCTCTCCCAAAGGCACTTCCACTTCATCGTTCCAACTCCATCCGAGCCGGCTCCGTCGAACCCAGGTCACGGTGGCCGCGCCGTCGGCAGCGCGAGCGACATTCAGATGAACCGGGCTTGGAGGTCGAATACCCTCGCCGGTTAGCAGCCGTTTAGCCGACGACCCATCGCCATCCGCGAGGCCGAGCGGAACGGCGGTGATCGCCGTGTTCATGGCGGCTAGAGGCACGCTGATCCTGGTGAGCGCTGCAGGATCGAGCAAGATGAACCGCTCCCCAGCTTCATGTGAGGCTACCGCCCACTCCGAACCGCCTCGGCCCCGGAGCAAGCGAGAAAGCCGGAAACGATTGTCCCCCAGCGCTACGGCACTGCCGAACTGCAGCAGTTCATTTCCAACAAGCGCAAGATTCGCGCCCGCGGCAAGGCCTTCATCTTCGCAGCTGTTTAGCCAGTTGTCGCTATGGAAGAGTTGAACCTCCAAACTGCTGTCCAAGTCCAGCAGGGCGCTTCCGCAAGGTCCGGCAACTTGTGTAACACTCCCCATCACCGCCCGGTTGCGCGCGGTGGATGTCGTCAAGTCGAACGCTGGTCCGGACAGTTGAACGGGCACCGGTCTCCACGGTGTCCGCCCGCCAGTCGCCGCGATGTAGACGTGCGGACCCGCTGCCTTGTCGCCTCCGGGAAGCTCGATCAGGGCAACGATTGTGGGCTCAGCGATGCGGTCCGCAGGTGCAACTATTCGGCCCGGGTCCGCCTTGCTTACCCCGACGGGACGGGATTGTTGAACGAGTTCAGCCGTGACCACCAATCCGTCAACCACGATCTTCCTGGCTCGCCATTGCTGATCGCCACCCTCAAGGTGAACAACGTCGCCAGGTGCCAAGCCAAGCCATCCCGGGGGCAGGCGGAGCTTGAGTAGATCCCGTTGGATCCAGCTGCGCGCAAGCTTTGCCTCCGCCAGGCTCTTGGCGTCCGCGGCCGGCAGAACAGCGGGAAGCTCCAATCGCTGCCGGGTTCGGCTATGTCCGCCACTTGTCGCGCTCTGCTCCCCTGTCTGGTACTCACGACTGGCATCGTAGAAGGTCAGGGAAACCGCGGCGGGCAAGGCGGCCGCCGATCCTTGGCTGCGCTCGGTCCGCGGGGCCCCTTCACCTTCGATGCTGCAACCGAGTTCCGCTTCCTCGACCTTCGTTGCGGCGGCGCCGGCCGGGCCGACCAGGCGCAACCCTTCGTTATGCAGCTCAAGGTCGTAGCCCTCGATCAAGGGCGAACAAGCCTCCTCGGCGGACTGGCCGTACGCCGCATACCCATCCACCGTCCTCGGTTCGTCAACGGCTATGCAGCCAGAACTTACGTCTGCGAGGATGTCCCCAATGGTTGTGGAGCCTTCATCGGCTTCGATCTCGAAGGTCAGCACTGGTATCCGGTTGCCGAAAGCTGCAAGCTGGAGATCCTCGAACACGGCAAGTGCCAGCCCGCGATAGGCCGGAGTGGCATCGATCCCCTCGATCGAAGCGATGAGGGGATCGGCCGGCTGGTCTTCATCTCCCGAGTAGAAGCGGAACTTCGTCTTGACCTTGAAGTCCCCGGCCGAACCGCGCAGCAGCTGACCATCTGCCCAGATCCGCCCAATGCCTCGCAACGGCCTCGACGACAGTGCGACCGCGAGGCTTACAGAGTAGCTGTAAGTCAGTGCGTCCGGCTGTCCCTTGCTACCGCTCTGGAGCTCGCCGCCTTCCTTGAGATCCGTTGCCCAGATAACGGTTCCCGCCACCCTCATCTTTCCATAAAGGCGCGGCACCATGCTGCCGTAGGACGAGGTCTGGACCGACAGGTCGCCGAGCCGCGGTCCGCGGCGAGCCGGAGCCCCGAACAGCGATCGGTCGATACTCTGTCCAACAAGACCGCCAATCGCCGCTCCCAGCGGTCCTCCCAAGGCCGAACCGAGGGACGTCAGCATCAAGGTTGCCATGGATCGAATCCGTTTACGTTGCGCGGCCGATGGGCGCTGATGATGGGCCAAGGCAGCCCCGGCGTTTCGACGACCCGCCCGATCGCGGCATCTGCATGCACGACGCTGTCGCCGCAGCACACCGCAAGATGCACCTGATCGCGAGCCACTTCGAACAAAAGGACATCGCCGGGGCGGTAAGTAGCCGGCGGAACTTCCTCAAAGGCTCGAGCCAGCTGCTCCCGAGCTTCCTCCCGATGATCGCCGCGGAGCCGATAATCAGAGCGTGCGATACCCTCCGCCAAGCCAAACGCCTGCAAGATCACGCCAACGCAATCTAGACCCGCATCCACACGCCGCCCCTGTGCGCGAAACCTGACGCCAACCAGGGAGCGCGCCCGCGCAACAGCCTTGTCGGACACGCTAGGCTCCAGGATAACGGGTGAGGAGATCGTTCCCGGGCAGGTGAGGCTCGCCCCTAAAATTAAGGACGTTCGCGAACCGCGTGCGACAGGTCTCCAGGCGTTTGTCGCATCCCTCGTACAGGATCACCCGTTCACCAGTTCGCACCGGTCGGCGTGGCACTTCGCGCAGCAGCAGGCTCCCGTCCGGGCAGGACGAGATGACGCTCCGGAGGCCGCAATTGTCGCCGCTCAACCAGCGCAGCGCGCCCTTGGCGAAGCTGTCGGGCACGACCCGGTCTAGCGTTAGCCGGTTGGCGGATGCGCTCACGACCTCACCTCGCAAGCTGCGCCCGGCCATGTTCACTCTGCATTGCTTATCCCCCAAGACGGCGCGACACTCGGGCGAGGTCGTCGGGCAAACCGTCGCCTTTAGCCGATCCTCCGGTCCGAGCAGGTCGGCTTGGAAGCCCGTTCCCTCCACGACAATGTCGCCGATTTCGCCCGCGGCCAGGTTTACTGGCTCCTGCTCCGGCCGGTGCCAATCGACCGCCATCATCCGGGACAGCGCACCGTCCCACCGTCCGGCCCACAGGTCTTCCGCCTGCAACGCATCACTACTGAGCGCACCCGAGACCTCGCCGGTCGGCTCACCGCCGGAGCCGCGGACGATGGCAGCCGGCCTGAGTCCCGGCGCAGCCTCAAAGTACTGATCCGCCAGACGGAGATCGGAATCATGCGTGGTCAAAGCCACTCCGGCTCCATCCCTTCGCTCCAGCAGCCAGCAGAAGGAGATGGTGGTAAGCGGCCCGTCGAAGCTCCCGGTCATTCGCCGAACTCCCGGACTTCGACGAGCGGCACCGACGGCGCTTCCCCGGCGCGGAAGCACGCCCGATTGATCTCCAGCTGATCACTGGCGAAACGTACGGGAACGTCGAACAGGAAACCGGCACGGAGCTCGGCACCACTCGCCGGTGCGTCCGTAAACTGCACCGCTCCTCTTTCAGTCAGCTCCCAACCGCTTGCCTGTTCCAAGCCGTCCACCGACACGCGCACGCTTCCGGCGACCGGCCTGGTTATGCGCCTTAAGTTCCCGGAACCATAAGCCTTGGTAAGCGCGAAGCGGGTGGCTGAACCATCCCCCCTGCCGAGCAGCTGGTCGGTAGCCGCCGGAGCGTCCGTCATCCCCGCCGAGCTATGGTCGAACGGATCTTGAAACCTGAAGGCGATGGCGCTGCCACGGCGCGCACGGAAGAAGCTGATCAGCGTCTGCAGTTCCTCCTCGCCCCGGACGCCGGGCCCAGCGTCGAAACGCAAACGGGCCTGGCTCCAGTTGATGTTCCGGAATTCGTGACCGCTGGCGCTTGTAATCACCGTTGTCGAAAAGCTCGGGGCGACGCTCACCTCCGCGCCGACTTCCAGCGGAAACAGCACATCGTCGAAGCCGTTCACCTGTCTTTCCTCCCCGAAAATGGTCAGGCCGTCGCGAAGCACCTGCGGCAGCGCCCAGATGAAGACCTGCGACGTTCCACGCTCCCGGGCCGCTGCGGCAGCCTGCATGATGCTTTTCCACTGCCCGCGCTCGGGTGTCGAAGCCACGAACCCGCTCAGATAGTGCTGATCGGTCGGCGCGTACCCCAGCCGCCGGGTCGCCGCGGCAATGCCTTCCTCGCTCAGCCGCCGCCGTTCGGAGGTGACCCACTCATAATCCTCCAGCTGCAGCACGTCGAACGCCGGCTTCGCCCAGCCAACCGGCAGGTTCGCCCGCCGCAGATTCGGCGCCGACGGGTCCAGCGAGCCGCAAAGATAGGTCAGCAGATGAAGTTGCACGTCCGGTGCACCACGCCTGACGGCTGTCCCTATCTCAGCGGTCGAGGCAGCCAGCAACTCCCCCGCCCGATCGAGCACACGCTGTTCTTGCGCGCTATGACTCCCCCGCACGTCAGCGATGCGCCGAAGGTCTTCACCAAGGGCTAGCCGGGCGGCCTCGTCGTAGATGGTGGGCTGGTAACCGGCGTCGATCCACCACCAAGGTTCGCCGATCTGGAACTTGGGCTCCAGGCCCTCGTCCGCGCCGATCTCAACGAACCGGGCGCCGACACGGCCGAGGTACGATATGGCGTCTGCACTCGCCGGGGACACCAGGGTTGAAGGCGGAGTATAGCCGGTGAGTGCCGGTTCGCCGTCCCAGCCACGTTGTTTCCATTCGCCCGGACAGAACATGTCCAGGATCTCGTACGAAAGCGAC
>NZ_CADCWA010000011.1:31509-33304 GCF_902806285.1 uncultured Sphingomonas sp.
GCCGCGCCGCGCGGCTTCCCGGGCAAACCCGCGATGCCACGCTTCCGCGGGCCTGTTCAAAGTCTTGTCGGAGTCAACCAGTCCATCGCGCCCGAGCGCGAAATAATGACTCATCCCGACATAATGGTTGATGACCTCACGATAACCTAGCCGCTCGATGGCATCGATCACCCGCTGCGGCGTTAGATGGTAAAGGTCGTCATATCCGGTGCAGATGCGGAGGTCATGCTCCGGCACCACGGCATCGTTGATCGCCAGAGTGCTGCCCGAACCGTTGCAGACTATGTCGCCAAGCTTGATCGTTGCGGGCGATGCCTCCGGCAGATGCTCCTCGCTGCCCGGCACGAAGCCGGGTGCCACCAAGCTGATGAACAGCCGCTCGATGTTCCGCGGATCGACCCGCTCCTCGGCTTGGGCACGAGCGAACCCGCCGTGCAGTTCATCGAAGTTCAGGCTGATCTTCGCGGAATGCGGCGTTCCTTCCGCGTAGTTCCACAGCCGCACATACCAGCTGCGAGCCTCTCCGGACTCGGTCCGCCCCTCGATCGTCAGCGTCGGGCCGTTCACGGCGTCCAAGCCGATCGTCCCCGATGACGTCCATTCAAAGGATAGCTGGCAGTGCGAGTAATCCCGGCTGAACTCGCGGCGGTGCGCCGGATGCATGTGCCGATCGGCACTTTCGAAGATCAAGCCGACCAGGTCTCCCTTCCGCGAGAACTCCGCGTGGACGGTCAGGCTGCGCTCGTCCTCGCCGACCACCGCGCTCGCCATTGCGCCGCGCGGGAAGTCGACGGTCCAGTGCAACGGGTCGAAGCGCTTGACGAAGCTTCCCTCGATCGGCGCGTCGGGCCGGGTGAACCAGTGTCGCATCAGCGCTCGGCCCGCAAAGCCGACCGCACCGCTCGAGCGATCTGCCGCGACGATTGCCGCAGCAGCTGGGGCTCGGACCCGCCCTGGGCGTGCAGCGCTATGGACACCCGGACATCACGTGGGCCGCTCGGCAGGTTGGCGACGCGGCCGCCTTGCGAGGGCACGAAGACCTCCGGCCCGCGCTCACCGACCAGGTAAGCGCGGCCCTGGTCCACCGGTCCTCCGGTGGCTCGCCCCGGCAAGCCCATCAAGCTTCCAATCGAGCCCAGTGCGGAGCCCATCGACCCGCCACCACCGGCGCCTTGGACCAACGCCCTCAAGGACGCGGTGGCGATCTCCGACAACGCGGACATCGCGACGCGGCGAAGGTCGTCGAAGCCGAACTTCCCCGACGTTATTGCCTTCGCCAAGGCCCCTTCGATCATCCGCCCGGCGCGCGAGGCTCCGGCGGCCAGCGGCCCGTCCAGCTCGGCGCGAATGGCGGACACGTCTTTGGCAAAGCTCGCCGTGTCGGCCCGGACGCTCACGACCAGACGTTCGATCTCTTCTTCCATGTGAGTTCCTCAATCGGGGAAGCGTTGCCGCAGTTCGTCGAGCAGTTCGGCGGCGACCGGGTCGACAGCCGCCTCGTGCACCGTCAGGGAGGCCAGCAGCTCCGCCGGCGTCGCTTGCCAGAACTCCGCCGGACGCCACCCAAGCACCGTCGCCGCCGCGCTCCAGCAGCGCGTGGCAGCCTGTGCGAAAGTCATCTTACCGACCTTGCAGCACCTGCCCGAGAACGATCCGCAAAGTCGGCATCAGCTTCGCCAGCCCGATCTCCACCAGCGCCTCGCCGATCCGCTCGCGGGTGATCGCCGGGCTGCGCCCTCGCGACAGATGATCGAACAACGTTGCGATCTGGCGCAGCGTCAGTTCTCCCGCCGAG
>NZ_CADCWA010000012.1 GCF_902806285.1 uncultured Sphingomonas sp.
ATCATGGTCGACATCGCCACTGGCCTCTTGTTCTTCGTCGTCGCCAAGCTGACCGACCTCAAGACGGCTGCGCTGGTCGGGGCGGCAGTGGGCATCGCGCTAGTGATCGCGCAGCGCTTCGTGAAGGTGGACCTGCTGGGCGGGCTGGCCATGTTCGGCATCATCATGCTGCTGATCTCAGCCGGCTTCGCCATCGCCTTCGAGGACGACGAGCTGATCAAGCAGCGCTCCACCATTGTCGGGCTGATCGGGGCGGCCTGCTTCCTGTTCGACGGGCTGGTGCTGCGCGGGCGGCGGCTCGGGCACGGGCTGAACCGCTACCTTGCCTACACCGACATCGACGAGCGCCGGCTGGCGATCGCGATGGGGGTGCTAGGGGTGTTCACCGCGCTGGCCAATTTCGCGGTGGTGCGGCTGGTCTCAACCGACGCCTGGCTGATCTACACCACCTTCCTCGACCTGCCGCTGGTGATGGTGGGAGTGCTGCTCGCGGTGAAGTGGGCCCGCTCCCGCCCACAGCTGCCGGCCGCGGCGTGACGTGCCGCTCAGCCGTCTCGCGCTCACCGACTTTCGCAACTACCGCGAGCTGCTGATCGAGCCGGGGCCGGGCTTCGTCTGCCTCCACGGCGAGAATGGCGCGGGCAAGACCAACATCCTGGAAGCCGTGTCGCTGCTCGCGCCCGGACGGGGCCTGCGCGGCGCGGCGCTGGGTGAGATGGCGCGGGGCGACGGTCCGGGCGGCTTTGCGGTAAGCGTTACTCTAGCTCCGTTCGTGTCGAGCGAAGTCGAGACACGTCCTGAGCGTCCCTCGACTACGCTCGGGACGAACGGCGTGAATCTGGGCACCGGCACGCTCGCGGTCGCGCCCGAGCGGCGGCAGGTGCGGGTCAACGGCGCGCCGGCCGCGGTGAACTCGCTGGGCGATTGGCTGTCCGTGCTGTGGCTGACGCCCGCGATGGACCGGCTGTTCAGCGGTCCGGGCGGCGACCGGCGGCGCTTCCTCGACCGGCTGGTGCTGGCGCTGGAGCCGGGCCACGCGCACCATGCGGCGCGCTACGAGGCGGCGATGCGGGCGCGCAACAAGCTGCTGGCCGAGCCCGAAGGCGCCGATCCCGGGTGGCTGCTCGCGCTGGAGGCGGGCATGGCCGAGCATGGTTCGGTGCTGGCCGAGGCGCGGGCGCGCACCGCGGGGGCGCTTGGGGAGCGGCTGGCGGCCACTCCGGAGGACAGCTTCGCCCGGGCGGAGATCGCGCTGGCCGGCTGGTTCGGGGCCGACCTCGCCGCGACGCTGCGCGCCAACCGCGGCCGCGACGCCGCCGCGGGGCGGGCGACGGAGGGCCCGCATCGGCAGGACCTCGCCGTTGCCCACCGCGCCAAGGGCCAGCCCGCCGCGCGGAGCTCGACGGGCGAGCAGAAGGCGCTGCTGCTCGGGCTGGTGCTGGCGCATGCCGAGCTGGTCACCGAGCGGCGAGGCGAGCCGCCGATCCTGCTCCTCGACGAGGTCGCCGCCCACCTTGATCCCGGCCGGCGGGCCGCGCTGTTCGCCCGGCTGGAGGGCCGGGGGCAGGTGTGGATGACGGCCACGGAAGCGGCGTTGTTCGATGGGATAGCTGAGGCAAGGCGCTTGCATGTTGCAGCGGGCACGGCGGAGCCGTCGTGATTTTCAACGCGAAGGCGCGAAGGGAAAAAGGAAGGCGCGAAGCTTCAGTAAGCGCTTCGCGCCTTTTCTTCTCTTCTTCGCGTCTTCGCGTTCAAAATCATCCGTAACCGCCAGGTTGGAAGCCGCGATGGTGGACTTTCCGCCACGACCTGCTATATCAGCCTTCAGCGAGGCGCCCCAAAGCGGCGTGATCGGTCTTGCGACCGGCCCGTGCCTCGGTTCTCCCAAGAAGTTCTCCACATCACGCGGGGTTCTTTGATCACCCCCTCCCGGGTGCGCATCGGCGTGTCCGGGTGACCCACATGTGGAAAGTTTCAAATGTCTTTCGAACAACTCGGGCTGTCCAAGCCCCTGCTTCAGGCGCTCGCCGCCAAGAACTATACCCAGCCCACGCCGATCCAGGCGCAGGCCATCCCGACCGTGCTCAGCGGCCGCGACCTGCTGGGCATCGCCCAGACCGGCACCGGCAAGACCGCGGCGTTCATGCTGCCCTCGCTCGACCGCCTGTCGGCCAACAAGCCGCAGGTCCTGCGGCCGGGCCAGATCCGCATGCTGGTGCTTGCGCCGACGCGTGAGCTCGCTTCGCAGATCGCCGCCAGCGCCGAGGCCTATGGCGCGCAGATGAAGATGAGCGTCGGCGTGATCTTCGGCGGCGTCGCCAACCAGAAGAGCGTGCGTACCGTCTCGCGCGGGCTGGACGTGCTGGTCGCGACGCCTGGCCGGCTGCTCGACCTGGTCGACCAGCGCGCAGTGGACCTGCGCGCGCTGGAGATCCTGGTGCTGGACGAGGCCGACCAGATGCTCGACCTCGGCTTCATCCATGCGCTGAAGGCGATCGTCCGGCTGATCCCGGCCAAGCGGCAGACCCTGTTCTTCTCGGCGACCATGCCCAAGATGATCAAGCAGCTGGCCGACCAGTACCTGAAGGACCCCGCCGAAGTGGCGGTGAAGCCGGCCGCGACCACGGTCGAGCGGGTCGAGCAGCGGGTCACCTTCGTCAATCAGGCGGAAAAGACTGCGCTGCTGACCATGTTCTTCCAGGACACGACCATCGACCGCGCACTGGTATTCAGCCGCACCAAGCACGGCGCCGACAAGATCGTCCGCTTTCTCGAGGCTGGCGGGATCAAGGCCAACGCCATCCACGGCAACAAGAGCCAGCCGCAGCGCGAGCGGGCGCTCGGGCTGTTCCGCTCCGGCGAGGCGCCGATCCTGGTGGCCACCGACATCGCCGCGCGCGGCATCGACATTCCGGGCGTCAGCCATGTCATCAATTACGACCTGCCCAACGTGGCCGAGCAGTATGTCCACCGCATCGGCCGCACCGCGCGCGCCGGAGCGGACGGCATCGCCATCGCCTATTGCGCGGATGACGAACGAGGCGACCTACGCGACATCGAGAAGCTGACCCGGCAGAAGCTGGCAGTCGTGCCGTTGCCGGAAGGCTTCGTGGCCGCGGTGCAGGCGATGAAGAGCCTCAAGCCCGAGCCGCGCCGCGCGCCGCAGCCGAACCAGCGCAACCGGCGCAACGAGTCCGGTGCGCGCGGTCACGCCCGCGATCCGCAGCGTATGGGGCTGCCCCGCAACGACCCGCGGCAGGACATGCCTCAGGCCGAGGAGCGTCCCCGCAGCGACGGTCGCCGCCGTGCTCCGCATCCGGCGGCTCGTCCGGCGGGGGAACGACCGGCTCAGCAACGGACGGAGCACGCCCATGCTCGTCCGGCGACCGGCCACGGCCGTCCGCAGGCTGGCGGGCAGCGTCCGGCGGGTAACAGCGGCGCCCGGCCGCAGGGCTCGGGCGGTCCGAACGGAGGCAATCGCGGCGGTCGTCCGTCGGGCAACCGCAACTCCGCCTACTAAGCACTACCGAGGGGCTCGCCGGCGTTCGGCGGGCCCCTCGCGCACGCGGGCGCGCGTGACAATTCCACTCAGCGGGCTATAGATTCTTCATGGCAGAAGACGCGAACCAGAACAGCTACGGCGCGGACAGCATCAAGGTGCTCAAGGGCCTCGACGCGGTGCGCAAGCGGCCGGGCATGTACATCGGCGACACCGACGACGGCTCGGGCCTGCACCACATGGTGTTCGAGGTGTCCGACAACGCGATCGACGAGGCGCTGGCCGGCCATTGCGACCGCATCCTGATCCAGCTCAATCCCGACGGCTCGGTCACGGTCGAGGACAATGGCCGCGGCATTCCCACCGGCATCCATGCCGAGGAGGGTGTCAGCGCGGCAGAGGTCATCATGACTCAGCTGCATGCCGGCGGTAAGTTCGAGAACACCTCGGACGACAATGCCTACAAGGTTTCCGGTGGCCTCCATGGCGTCGGCGTGTCGGTGGTGAACGCACTGTCCGAGCACCTCGACCTCACCATCTGGCGCGACGGCGAAGAACATTTCATGCGCTTCCGCCACGGCGATGCGGAGGCGCCGCTCAGGGTCGTCGGCCCGGCGCCCGAGGGCAAGAAGGGAACCCAGGTCACCTTCCTGCCGAGCCCGGAGACCTTCAAGATCACCGAGTTCGACTTCGACAAGCTCGAGCACCGCTTCCGCGAGCTGGCCTTCCTCAACTCGGGCGTGCGGCTGGTGCTGGTCGATGCGCGGCACGAGGAGCGCCGCGAGGTGGAGCTGTTCTATGAGGGCGGGATCGCCGCCTTCGTGAAGTATCTCGACCGCGCCAAGACGCCGCTGTTCCCCGACCCGATCGCCATTTCGGCGGTCCGCGACGGCATCGGCATCGACGTCGCGCTGGAGTGGAACGACAGCTATTACGAGAACGTCCTGCCGTTCACCAACAACATCCCGCAGCGCGACGGCGGCACCCACCTGGCGGCGTTCCGGGCGGCGCTGACCCGTACCGTCAACGGCTATGCCGAGAAGAGCGGCATGCTGAAGAAGGAAAAGGTCACGCTGACCGGCGACGACATGCGCGAGGGGCTGACCGCGATTGTCTCGGTCAAGCTGCCCGATCCCAAGTTCAGCAGCCAGACCAAGGACAAGCTGGTCAGCTCCGAGGTGCGCCAGCCCTTGGAAGCGCTGATGAGCGACAAGATGACCGAATGGCTGGAGGAGAATCCGGTCAACGCCCGCTCGATCATCCAGAAGATCATCGACGCCGCCGCGGCGCGCGAGGCGGCCAAGCGCGCCCGCGAGCTGACCCGGCGCAAGGGCGTGATGGACATTGCTTCCCTCCCCGGCAAGCTCGCCGACTGCCAGGAGCGCGATCCGGCGCTGTCCGAGCTGTTCCTGGTCGAGGGCGACTCGGCCGGCGGCTCGGCCAAGCAGGGCCGCAACCGCCACAACCAGGCGATCCTGCCGCTGCGGGGCAAGCTGCTGAACGTCGAGCGTGCGCGCTTCGACCGGATGCTGTCCAGCCGCGAGATCGGGACCATCATCCAGGCGCTCGGCACCGGCATCGGCCGCGAGGAGTTCAACCTCGCCAAGCTGCGCTATCACAAGATCGTGATCATGACTGACGCCGACGTCGACGGCGCCCATATCCGCACGCTGCTGCTGACCTTCTTCTACCGCCAGATGCCCGAGCTGATCGAAGCCGGCCACCTGCTGATCGCCCAACCGCCGCTCTACAAGGTCGCGCGGGGCCGGTCCGAGGTCTACCTCAAGGACGACGCGCAGCTCGACGACTATCTGGTGGATGGCGGGCTGGAGGGCCTGCAGCTGGAGACGGTCAACGACGTTCGGCAAGGGGCGGATCTGCGGAAGCTGGTCGACCATGCGCGGCGGGTCCGCACGCTGATGCGCTACGCGCCTAAGAAATATGATCCGGCATTGCTGGAGGCGCTGGCCCTAGCCGGTGCGCTCGATCCGGAGCTTGCGACGGACGGCCGACGCGCGGCGATCGAGCAGGTCGCGGCCTGGCTGCAGCAGGGCGACGCCGAAGGGCATTGGACCGGCGAGCTGGCGGCGGAGGGCGGCTACCTGCTCAAGCGGCTGTGGCGTGGCGTCACCGACGTCACCATCGTCGAGCCGAGCTTCATCGCCTCGGCCGAAGCCCGCAAGCTCCACTCCCTGACGCGGGAGCAGGCGGAGGTTTACGCGCACCCGTCAACACTGCGGACGCTGAAAAAGGGCGCGCAGGTGGAGGCCGAGCCGACGGTCGGTCCGGGCGAGGGCGAGGAAGCGCTGGAGCAGGCCGCGGCCGATACCAAGGGCAAGCCGGTGGCGATCACCCGGCCGAGCGAATTGCTCGACGCGGTGCTGGCGGCGGGCCGCAAGGGCCTCAGCATCCAGCGTTACAAGGGGCTGGGCGAGATGAACGCCGAGCAGCTGTGGGAGACCACCCTCGACCCCGCCAACCGCTCGCTGCTGCGGGTCGAGGTCTCCCAAGCCGATGTCGCCGACGAAATCTTCTCCCGCCTGATGGGCGAGGTGGTCGAGCCGAGGCGCGAGTTCATCCAGGACAATGCGCTGAGCGTCGCGAATCTGGACGTTTGAGAACGGGCGGGCGACCTTTTCAGCTGCCCGCCCGCTCCAGCGCTAGCCCTTGAGGAAGGTGGTCAGCTCGTCCTGCGAAACGGTGCCGCTCTTGTCGCTGTCAGCCTTGCGGAAGGCATTGGATAGATAGGCTCGCGTCGGCGCTTTCTTTTCAGCCGCCACCTGCAGGTCGCGAACCCACTTGTTGAACTCGGTCCGGTTCAGGTTCTTGTTGCTGTTCGCGTCATACTTGGCCCAGTCCGCGCTCACCGTAGCCGCGATCGGATCGCTGCTGGCGGTCGTTGAGGCCTGCGCATCGGCTGCCGTGGAGTTGG
>NZ_CADCWA010000013.1 GCF_902806285.1 uncultured Sphingomonas sp.
GTTTCGACCAGCGCTTGGTATCACAAGAAGCAGCCGACCTTCGCCGATACCCTCGCGGCGGTGCGACGCCAGATTTGGACCGAGCAGGATTTGGCCACCTCCCGGCATTCAGCCCAGCCGACGAAACTCAGCCCGGCGCTCCGCGAAGGCATCGCCTACGCACTCTGCCATGCGGCCTGATGGCCAAACTCGAGCTAACAGGCCCTTCTGTAAAGCGCCTTCAGCAGTCAACCCTTTTGAGCGTCGGTCCGGTCGCCGGTGTCTCGCTTCTGTCCGGGGTCGGCGCGGTGGCCGCCACCTGATGGTGTCTGATGCAGAGACCTCGGCGGGCGCCACGTGGTGGCGGTGGCCGACTGGCTGGCGGCGCTCGGCGTGCCGTTCCTGTTCGCCACCGGCTACGGCGCGAACCGCGACATGGCCGGGCACGACGCCGCGTCGGCCGTGGAGAAGCCCTTCGACACGGAGCGGCTGATCACCGCCGTCGAGGCTCTCGCATCCACATAGGGCGTGGCGCCGGTCGAAGTCTCTTACGAGGACGCCCCCAACACACGTGGCGCGGCCCCGTCGTGCCGGGGCCGCGCCCTTCGCTTCACAAAAACCATTGCCCCGTGGCTTCGTAGTTGGCCACCACCTGCGCGGCGACCACGTCCCAGTCCAGCGGCGAGGGCGGGTTCATCGCGGTCATCTCCAGCGTCTTGCCGAGGGCGGCGAAGTCCTGCGCCGCTTCCGCCGCGTCCGTCACCGGCAGCAGGATGCCGTTGGCGACCGGCAGCGTGGCCTTGTAACCCGCCGTGCCGTTCACCTCGCCCGGCGTCCCCTCGCCCTCCGTCGCCGGCACGAACAGGCCGTGCACCTGCACCTCGCGCCCGGTGAGGCGGTCGGTGAGTTCCTCGAAGATGACCGCCTGCGTCGGGTCGTTCTCGTCGAAGTCGTAGGTCCGGCTCAGACGGAAGGCGCCGGACGCGTCGGCGCCGGGGAAGTCGAGCCCTGTGGAGGCGTTGCTGATCGTGCCGTCCTCGGTCAGCGCCAGCACCACCGGCGCGACCACCGGCTCGCCCTCGTCGTCCTCCACGAAGCCGTCCTTGTCGGCGTCCAGCCGGTAGTTCGGCAGCAGGGAGGGGCGGTCGTCGGCGAAGCCGTGGATGTGCGAGGCGTGCTCCAGGTACGGCGTCAGCCCGGTCATCGCCAACTCGACCGTCACGCTGGTCGCCGCCCGGTCCAGCGTCACCAGGGCAAGGCCGAGCGCGCCGGAGCCGTTGGAGGGCGCGAGCAGCGCCGCGTAGGTGTCGGTGGCCGGCGCGGCGGCGCCCGGCGGCTCCGGCGCGACGGGGCCGGTGCCCTCCGGGTCCAAGCTGTAGGGGGCGAGCAGGGACAGCGCGGCGGCGCCGCGGTCGAGGAACTCGGGCGAAGGGGCCGCGAGCCAATCCGCCGTCCGGGCCTCGACCCCGGCGGCGTCCGCGCCGAGCAGCGGGCCCTGGGCCACGGGCACCTGCGGGTTGTAGCCGGCGGCGCCGTTCACCTCGTTCGGCGTGCCGGCGCCGGCGCCGCCCGGCAGGTCGAGGCCGTGGAATTCGAGGAAGCGCCCTTCGAAGCGGGCGGTCAGCCGCTCCAGGATCTGCGCGTCGTCGGCCACCGCCGGATCGAGCTCGTAGGTCTGGGAAAAGCGGAGCGTCCCGTCCGCCGCGGCGACCGGGAAGTCCGGCGAGACCTCCAGCCCGAAGGCGGCGTCGCCGGACGCGGTGAGGCCGGCGATGACCGGGCCGTAGGCGTTGGCCTCGCCCTCAGCCGTCTCGACGAAGCCGTCGCCGTCGGCGTCGTCGGCGAAGATCGCGGGGCGTTCGGGCCGGTCGTCGAGGAAGCCGTGCAGGTGGAAGGGGTGGACCTGGCCCGGGGTGAGGTTGGACGCGACGACGTCCACCTTCAGCGTGGTGCCGTCGAGCGTGGCGCGGGCGAGCCCGAGCACGCCGGAGTTGTTGCCGGGCGTGAGCAGGGTGAAAGCGGTTTCAGCCATGACGTCTCCTGTGCCCGGCAGGGTTCCTGTCCGTTGCCGTTTCGGAGCAGGTTGTCCGTAAAGCTTCGGGTCGCCGGGCAGGGGCCGCACATCGGAGCGCAGGGCCAGGGGGCAAGGCGACTGTAACGCTTCCAGTTACTCACATGAGCGACAGCGGTGCCTTGCGTGGCAGGGTGATCGTGCAGGCGCAGGCCGCGGTCGTATGGGGCGGATGCCTCTCGGAAGAGCCGCGTCTCGGAAGAGCCAGGAACGTGTCGCTCGCACCGGTTCTGTCAGGGCTCGCGCCAACTGGCCGGTTTGGCTGCCGCGGCACCGCTGGTAGCTTCGGGACCGGCGGGGGTGGGGTCTGGATGGACTGCGTGTGCTGCGGCTCCGCGGCGGTGACGGAACGGCCGGAGCGCACGGCCCGCGGCTACCGCCGGTTTCGCTGCCGCGAGTGCGGCAAGCGGTTCAACGAGCGCAGCGCCGGGGGACCGTGTTGCATGGGTTGGCGGTGTCGACGCAATCGCCCCACCCGTGTCTCGGGTCACGCGATGCGGACGTACTCCGGACGTCCGAGGTCCAGCATGCGGTTCAGGACGTCGGCGGCGATCGCCACTTCGGTCGCGTGGCGTCCGTCGGTTCGCGACCGCAGCCCGTCGCCGATGACGCGGTTCCAGCGCGAGGCGTCGGACTCCACCAGGGCGCGCCAATCGTACCCGGACGACCTCTGCCAGCCCATGCGGCCGCGCTCGGCGATGGCCTCGATGTGCCTGTCGCGCCGCGTGGGCGCGGTCCCGGCGGTGTCGCTCGGCACCGCGCCCGAGCGCGGCGGGACGACGACGGCCGCATCGGGATGGCGCGCGTCGACCGCGGCGTAGACGTCGTCCCGGTCGTAGGCGCCATCGCCGGTGAAGGATGCGACCGGCCCATCCACCCGGTCGAGCAGGGGACCGACCTGTGAGCCGTCGTCGGCATCCTTGTCGGTCAGCACCGACGCGACGATGTGGCCGGTGTCGGCCTCCGTGGCGAGATGCAGCTTGCGCCACCCGCGCCGCGTCTTCGTCCCATGCTTCTCGACCAGCCACTCGCCGGGGCCGCAGAGCTTCAGTCCCGTGCTGTCCACCAGCAGGCGCACGGGCTCGCGCCCGCGGCGCGGCCGCGGCACCTCCAGCGTCTCCGCCCGGCGGCTCAGGGTGGAATGGTCGGGCACGGCGAGGTCCAGCCCGAGCAGGGCGAGGATGGAGGCGACGAGGCCTTCCGTCTGGCGCAGCGCCAGGCGGAACACCGCACGCAGGGTCAGGGCGGTGGCGATCGCCAGGGCGGAATAGCGCGGCTGACCGCCGCGGCCGGTGCGCGGCCCAGCGCGCCACGCTTCGATCGCCTCCGGCGTGAACCAAACGGTCAGGCTGCCGCGCGCCCGCAGGCCGGCCTCGTAGGCCGGCCAGTTCGTCACCCGGTGCCGCTGCCGCGGGATGCGGTGCCGGCGGTCGGCATTGATCTTGAACGGCATGGTGAGCGTCCCCCGACGATCGAGGGTTCGCCCCTACGCCAGCCTACCCGAGGGCGCCCATCCGGCCGACCCATGCACCAAGGTGGCCCGGCGACGCGGACTGGGCGGGCATGGACATCTTCCGCTTCGAGGGCGGGAAGATCGTCGAGCATTGGGACGTGTTGCAGCGCGTCCCGGCCGGAGCCGCCAACCCCAACACGATGTTCTAGGCGGATGGCCGGGCACGAAGGCAAGAGCCAAGGGCTAACGGGCCCTATCCCGTGCCCACTGAAACAGGGGACGATCACGCCTCGCCCGACACGTCGATCACGACCTTGCCGCGCAAGGCCCGGGCGGCTCCGTTCTCAAGGAGATCGTGCGCCTCGCCCATGCGCGCGAGCGGCAGCGTCGCGCCGATCACGGGCTTGACCAGGCCGCGCTCGATCAGGTTCGTGAGCGCGTCGAGCTTGCCCCGGTTCTGGCGGGTGAACACGAAGTGGTAGGCGGCGTTCTTGCCCCAGGCCTCGATGAGGTTCTGCGGCTGAGCGGTGTCAACGAGGCTGACGACACGCCCGAAGGCGGCGAGCGTCAGCGGGCTCCTGGTGAGCGTGTCGCCGCCGATCGTGTCGAAGACGACGTTCACGCCCTCTCCGCCGGTCAACCGGGCGACCGCCTCCACATAGTCTTCCGCGGCGAAGTCGATCGCCTCGTCGGCGCCGAGCGAGCGCACGAAGTCGTGGTCGCGGGCCTTGGCGGTCGTGATCACCCGCGCGCCGATCGCCTTAGCCACCTGGACCGCGATCGTCCCGACGCCGCCCGCGCCGCCGTGAATGAGGATCGTCTCGCCGACCCTCAGCTGCGCGCGCTGGGCGAACGCTTCCCAGACCGTGCCACCAACGAGCGTCAGGCTCGCGGCCTCGAGGTGGGTGAGGTTCCGGGGCTTGCGGCCGACAAGCTCGACGTCAGCGACGTGCTGCTCGGCGTACGAGCCAGCACCACCGAAGATCCTCGGCGTGTAGTAGACCTCGTCGCCCGCCGCGAACTCGCGGACGGCCGACCCGACCTCCTCGACGACGCCCGAGATGTCGTGGCCGATGATGGCGGGCAGCGGCACGTAGTCCGCGTAGTCGCCGCGGCGGATCTGGCAGTCGAGCGGGTTGACGGCGGTGGCGTGCACCCGCACCCGCACCTGGCGCGGGCCGACCGGCGGCACCGGCACCTCGCGCAGCTCAAACGCGTTCGATCCCCCGAAGCGGGTGAGGACGACTGCCTTCATGGTCTTGGTCATGGGCATCTCCCTGTGCGGGTCGGCGCCCTCGCCGAGGCCGCCGCGGTGTCCGCGCCCATCTGACCTTTCGCGATTGCGTCCGGTAGCGGCTCGGATTTAGGATCAGCTTCAACGAAATGTTGAAGGTGGGTGTGGACCTCAACGACCTGAAGCTGTTTGTGCGCATCGCTCGGCTGGGAAGCATCAGCGCGGCGGCCCGTGATCTAAGCCTCACGCCAGCCGGCGCGAGCGCGCGGCTTGCGGCGTTTGAGAGGCGGTTGGGCGCGCGGCTTCTCCACAGAACGACGCGGCAGGCGACGCCAACGGTCGATGGACTTGCGTTCCTGCCGCACGCTGAGCACGTCCTCGACGCTGCCGATGCCGCTCGGGCGGCCTTGGGGCGCGAGCAGGCCGCGCCGCGTGGCACGTTGCGGGTCGCGGCTCCGGCCTCATTCGCCCGTATGCACATCGTGCCAGGCCTGCCGGACTTCTGCGCCCGCTACCCCGACCTCGTGCTCGACCTTCGCATCTCGGACAGCGTGGTCGACCTCGTCGAAGGCGCATTCGACGTCGCGGTGCGCTACGCCGAGCTCGGCGACTCTTCTTTCGTCGCGCGGTGCCTCGCGCCGGATCGGCGGGTCCTTGTCGCGTCGCCCGACTATCTGAGGGAGCGCGGACGGGCGAACACGCCCGACGAGCTTGCCGGGCACGCCTGCCTGGTGGTCGGCACGCTCGACCTTTGGACATTTCTGGGCGCGGACGGCAAGCCGATCGTGCAAAGGGTGTCGCCCGCGCTGCGCATCAACGACGGCGAGGCCGTGCGGGATGCGGCCCGCGCCGGGCTCGGTATCGCGTTGATGGCGACCTGGTGCGCGGCCGAAGAGCTGCGGAGCGGTGCCCTTGTGCCAGTGCTTCCCGAGTTCCCGCTAGTCTCCACCCAGACACTATGGGCGCTCTACCCGAGCTCGCGCGAGCTCGCGCCGAAAGTGCGGGCGTTCATCGACTGGATAGTCGATCGGATAGGACCCGAGCCGTACTGGGATCGCGGGCTGGAAGCTCTCTTGCGGTTTGTCGCCGGCACCTTGGTGCGGACGACTGCCGCGTGACCGGTACGGTGGCGGAGGCGATGGAGAGAGCCAGCGGGCGACCTTTCGCCGCTGTTCGCCGAGTGGGTCTACAGCGAACAGCTTGCGAACATCGTGAACGACTCATCATCGCGTTCGTTGAAGGGCGGCAGGCTCATCCCGGGCTACCACTCCGTACTGCTGGCGAGTAGGCGCTAGCATCATGCAACATCCGAACATCAATGGAGCTCTGGCGGGAGCGCTGACCTCGCGCGGTTTCGAAAGCCTGACGTCCGTCCAGTCCGCGGTGATCAAGGAGGAAGCGCAAGGCCGCGACCTGATCGTGTCGGCCAAGACGGGGTCGGGCAAGACGGTCGCCTTCGGCCTCGCCATGGCGGAGCAGCTGCTGGAGGGCGAGCGCGTGCCTTGGTCGCCGGAGCCGCTGTCCCTGGTCATCGCGCCGACCCGCGAGCTGGCGCTGCAAGTCAGCAGGGAGCTGCAGTGGCTCTACGATCCCGCGGGCGCCCGGGTGGTCACCTGCGTGGGCGGGA
>NZ_CADCWA010000014.1 GCF_902806285.1 uncultured Sphingomonas sp.
TTCCGATCTTCACGCGCGCAGGCGCGGCGGACACGCTGACGATCGACCTTTCCGCCGGGCCGCAGCCGCCGACGCTGGACAGCGTCGCGGGCGCGCTCAGCGCGGCGATCGCGGCGGTACCCATGACGGGCCCGGACGGCACCCCGGTGCTGGACGCGAGCGGCCAGACGGTCAAGCGCTGGGGCACCAGCTTCTCGGTGGTGAAGTCGGCCGCCGGCTGGGGGCTGCAACTGAACACGGCCGGGATCGAGGAAGTGTCCCTGTTCCAAGAGGGCGCGGCCGACACGCTGGTCGTGGCTGCCGGGCAGTCGGGGGCCGGGCAAGCCGCCGCGACCAGCGTGATGCGCTTCGACCTGTCCGGCGGCCAACTTGCGCGCGCCAACCTCGCCACGCTGGGCGCGGTCGACGGGGACGCCACCGCCGCTGGCCGCCTGCTGCCACCGCCCGCCCCGGTAACGGTTGCGGCGCCGGTGCACAGCTCGGGCATGGTCACGGCGGCGGATGGCTTCACCTACATCGTGGGCACGACCGCGGGCGACCTCGCCGGCAACCTTGGCGACGGCCGCGACGACCTCATGTTGACCAAGCTCGACCCGGCCGGCGGCATCGTCTGGCAGCGGACGCTCGGGACCGCGGGATCCGCGGAAGGCTCCGCCGTCAGCATTGCGGCGAACGGCGACATCATCGTCGCGGGTACGGCCGAGGGCGATGCGGACGGCGCGGGCAGCGATGGCGACATGCTGGTCGCGCGCTACTCGCCCGCCGGCGACGAGCGCTTCCTGACGCTGGTTCGGTCCGCCGGCGCTGACGCAGCCACTGCGGTGACCGAAGCGGCGGACGGAAGCATCGTCGTTGGCGGGCGCACCGCCGCCGGCGCGACCCTTGCCCGGCTCGACGCGAGCGGACGCCTGTTGGCGCGCCGCCTGCTGGACGGAGGCGCCGGCGCATCGGTCCGGGCGCTGCAGACGGCTCCCGACGGCTCGGTGATGGCGCTGAGCAGCGAAGGCGGCCGCGGCGTGCTGCGGCGGCTTGGTGCTGGCTCGGTGACCGTCGACGCGGCACAGCTCGACCTGGGCACGGTCGACGCCCGGACCCTGGCGGTGGCCGCGGACGGCCGGATCGCAGTTGGCGGCCTGCGCGGCGGCAATGGAGTGGTCGCGGTGGTCGACTCCGCGATGACGGCGGTCCGCGAGATCGGGGTTGCAAGCGGGGGCGACGATCGGGTCGATAGTCTCGCCTGGCTGGGCAACGACCTGTACGCGGGCGGCCGCACCGACGGAACGCTCGGCCCCGCCAAATACGGCGCGGTCGATGGCTTTGTCGCACGGATCGACACGGCCGCGGGGACCATTGCCACCCTCCAGCAATGGGGCCGGCCGGGAGCGCGAACCGAGCCGGTGCAGCTCGCGGTCGGACGCGGGCTCGACACCGATGTTCCTGCGCTCGGTCTCCGTCCGGGCGTGCTCAACCCCGCCGACAGCGCCAGGCTCGTCGCCCAGACCAGCATCCGCGCGGGCGACCGCTTCAGCCTGCGCCTCGACGAGGGAAGCGTCCGCGAGTTCGCCATCGCTGCCGAGGATACGCTCGCCAGCCTCGCCGCGCGTATCTCCGCCGCACTCGGCCGGAACGTGGGCGCAACCCTCGCCAAGGTCGAGGGCGGCATCGCGCTTCGCCTTGAAGCCAAGCCGGGCCACTCGCTCCAGCTGATCGCCGGTCCGGAAGGCCGTGATGCGCTTGCCAAGCTCGGCCTTGCGCCATCGCGGCTCACCGCCGCCGCTCCGACCAGCGCCAAGGCACCCCGCGTGACGCCCGGAGGCCATTATGGCTTGGAGCTGAGCACGGCGCTTTCGATCGGCGACGTCGCGTCGGCCACCCTCGCGCTCGGCAAGCTGGGCGCGGCAATCGGCACGACCCAGTCGGCGTACCGCTCGCTCTACTGGGACGAGAACAAGGAGGCGATCGTGAACGGCGGCACCTCGGGCCGGCTATCGCCTTATCTGGGCCGCCAACTTGCCCGCTACCAGGACGCGCTGTCGCGGCTCGGCGGCGGCACCTCCTTCACCACAGGACTCTGACCCGAATGACGGACCTTCCGCGCATCTTCGCAGGCATCGCCGCCGGCCTGCACCATCTGTCCGACCGGCAGCGGGTGATCGCGGGCAACATCGCCAACAGCGACACGCCCGGCTTCAAGGCGCTTACGGTGGAGGAGCCCGACTTCTCGACGCTGCTCGGCAGGCCGTCGGGGGGGCGCCGCGTTGCCCGCCCGACCGTCGCGCTCACCGGCACCATGACGGCGCTGGGCGCGACCCGGCCGGCATCTGCGGCGCGGATCGTCGAGGAGCGGGATATCAGCGAAACCAAGCCGGACGGCAACAACGTCACCCTGGAGGACCAGTTGATGCGGATGGGGCAGGTGCAGGCGGACTATGCGACGCTGACCAACCTTTATGCCAAGCAGCTCAAGCTGCTCAAGACCGCCCTCGGACGGAGCGGCGGCTGATCGGCTCGGGTCCGGACCCGTAAAGCGCGATGGCCGTGACGATGCGGGTTCCGGCGCAGGAGGGGAAGCGAGGAGGCAGCGATGTCATCGCATCGTGACCGATGAGCGACGCCCTCCTGCGCCGGAACCCGCCCGCCGCTTCGCGGTCGATCTCGGCCACCGCGATTTGTGGGTCTGGATCCTAAAGGCTGGCGTTGATCGAGATCGGCGCGGGCAGCTCGGTCCGCCGCACGCCGCCGGTTGCAGCATAGGTCTCCGAACGGTTTCCGCCCAGCCGCTTGGCTTCGGCCGCAATCGCGTCCAGCAGCTCGCGCGACAGCTCGATCCGGCGCTGGAGCATCCGGCCGTTCTCCGCCGCTGCCACCTGCAGCTCGCGGACCAGCGCCGCCAGCCCCGAGTCCGCCTCCAACATCCGTTCGCGCCAGTTCGCGTCCTCGCGGCCCGCTTCGGCGACCAGCTTCTCAAGCCGCGCGGTGAGCTTCAGCTTGGCCGCGGCCAACTCCCGCACCTCCGCGCTTCGCCCCGCCTGCAGCAGCGCCGTCTCGTCCCGCATGACCGCCACCAGCGAGCCAATGACTTCCCGAAGCGCTTCGGTCATTCCCCTTCTCCTTGAAGCCGCAGGATCTGCTGCAGCACCGCGGGAGCAAGGCCGAGCCCGCCCCCCTTCGCGATGTCCGTTCCCAGCTGCTCGGCGAGCACGCCGCGGAACATCTCCTCGCCGTGACCGCCGCCGAAGCCATCGTCGACCTCGACGCTTTCCAGCATCAGCTTGGCGACCGCGCCCGCGAAAACGGCCTCGAACTCGCGCGCGGTCTTCCCCGCGGCTTCCCGCCTGGGTGCGCCTGCTGAGACGCCCGCGATGTCCATCATTGCACCTCGATCTCGGCCTGCAGCGCGCCTGCGCTCTTGACCGCCTGAAGAATGGTGATGAGGTCGCGCGGACTGACGCCCAGCGCGTTGAGCCCGGCGACCAGCTGCCGCAGGGTCGCGCCTTCCATCATCGCCAGCGAGCGCCCGCTGCCATCGTCGACCTCGACCGCCGTGCGCGGCACCACCGCCGTGCCGCCGCCGCCAAGCGGCTCGGGCTGAACGGCTTGCGGGCTTTCCGCGACGCTGATCGTCAGCCCGCCCTGCGCCACCGCGACCGGGCTGAGCTTGACGTCCGCGGTCATCACCACCGTGCCCGATGCCTCGTTGACGATGACCCGCGCGGGCTGATCGACCTGGACGGGAAGGTTCTCGACCTGGGTATAAAGGTCCACCAGCGGCAGCCCGGCCGCGCGCAGCTCCACCGTGGCGGGATCGAGCACCGCCGCCGCACCGGGAAAGCGGCCCTCGATCGCTCCGGCGATGCGCTGCGCGGTGGTGAAGTCGGGGTTGCGCAGCGCCAGCTTCAGCCGCGTCGCCGAACGGAGGTCGTACGCGACTTCCCGCTCGACGATCGCGCCGCCGGCGATCCTGGCGGAGGTCATCACCCCGCGGCCGACCTTGGCCGCCGCGCCCTGCGCCTTGAAGCCGGACACGGCCACCGACCCTTGCGCCATTGCGTAAACCTGACCGTCCAGCCCGCGCAGCGGCGAGGCGAGCAGCGTTCCGCCCTGCAGGCTGGAGGCGTCGCCCATCGCGGACACCTGCACATCGATCGTCGAACCCGCGCGCGCGAACGGCGGCAAGGTCGCGGTAACCGTCACCGCCGCCACGTTCTGGATGCGCATGTCGCTGCCGCGCACGTTGACACCGAGCCGCTCGAGCATGGCCTGCAGCGACTCCTCGGTGAACGGGCTGTTGCGCAGCCGGTCGCCGGTGCCGGCCAGGCCGACCACCAAGCCGTAGCCGATCAGCTGGTTGGCCCGCACATTCTCGACCGAGACGATATCCTTGATCCGCGGGGCAGCCTGCGCCTCCCGGGCCAGCAGCGCCGACCCGGCGATCAGCAAGACGGTGGGAAAGCGCATAACAGCCCCTCATGCGCGGATGCGCCCGCACTACTCATCTTATAGAAGGCGCTGCGGCAAATCTTGCCGTACGCCCGCAATTGCCGCCGGCCCGCCGTCACCGCCGGGCGCGGGCGAGCTCCATCACATAGCTGATGATCTCGGCCACGGCCGCATAATGCTCGAGCGGGATCGGCCGGTCGACCTCCGCGCTGGCGTAGAGCGCGCGGGCCAGCGGCGGGCTTTCGACGATCGGCACCTTGTGCTCGCCCGCGACCTCGCGGATGCGCAGGGCCAGCAGGTCGGCGCCCTTGGCGACCACCACCGGCGCGCGCATGGCGCCATGGTCGTAGCGCAGCGCCACCGCATAATGGGTCGGGTTGGTGAGGATCACGCTGGCGGTGGGCACCGCGGCCATGATCCGGCTGCGCACCCGGGCCGCACCGATCTGCCGCTGGCGGGCCTTCACGGCAGGATCGCCGTCGTTCTGCTTGTGCTCGTCGCGGACCTCCTGCAGCGACATGCGCATCCGATTGAGAAAAGCGCGGTGCTGCCAGACGAAATCAAAGGCGGCGATCGCGGCGACCAGCAGCAGCACGGAACGGAGCATGTCGGCGACGAGCGTGCCCGCGACCCGGGCGATGCCCAGCGGATGGAGGCCTACCAGCTGTTCCGTTCCCGCCAGCCGCGGCTGCAGGATGGCGACGCAGACCGCCAGCACCGCCGCGCACTTGGCGACGGTCTTGACGAACTCCACCAGACCCTGCTTGCCGAAGGTGCGGGTAAAGCTCGCCACCGGGTTCACCCGCGACCATTTGGGCTTCAGCCGCGCGGCGGCGAGCGTCGGCCGGCCTTGCGCGAAGGCGATCAGGCAAGCAAAGCCGAACAGCGCGCCCAGCAGGGGCAGCAGCGTTGCGGCGACCTCGCCCAGCAGGCCGCCGGTGAAATGCGTCGCATCGCCGGTATCGACGCGCAGGCGGCCGGCGCTGCGCCACAGGTCGGCCGACAGCTCGGCAAGTTCAACCAGGACGGACGCGCCGAGCGTTCCTCCGGCCGCCCACATGCCCAGCAGCATGACCGCGTGCCGCATCTCCGGCGAAGTGGCGACCTCGCCCCGCTTGCGCGCGTCGTCCAGGCGCTTGGGCGTCGGGTCGTGGGTCTTGCCCTCCTTGTCCTCAGACATGGACCCACCCGCCGCTCAGCCACTCCGCGAAACGGTCGGCGAACAGGCTCAACATGGCCCCGGCGGTGACCGCCAGCAGCGACAGGCCGAGCAGCAGGTTGAGCGGCTGGACGATGAAGAAGATCTGGATCTGGGGCGCCAGTCGCGAGGCGAAGCCCACCGCGACGCTGAACACCATCCCATAGATCATGAACGGCGCGGCGAGGCTGACTGCCAGCAGCGTGGCCTTGCCCGCGGTGGCGCTTGCCAGGCTTGCCCAGTCGGCGGCGTTCGGGACGCTGCCCGCGGGGAACAGCTGATAGGAGCCGACGATCGCGCTGATCCATAGATGGTGCACGTTGAACGCGAAGCAGAGCAGGGCCGCGGCAACCGCGAACCATTTGGCCAGCACCGGCGCCTGCCCGTTCACCGACGGATCCCACACCAGCGCGGTGGTGAGGCCGATCTGCAGGCTGACCAGCGACCCCGCCATCGCCGCCGCCTGGAAGAAGATCCGCACCAGCATGCCGAAGGCCAAGCCGGTCAGCAGCTCGGCCAGCACCGTGCCGAGCAGCGCCACGTCCGCCTGCGCCGCCAGCGGCGTAACCGCCCGCCGCAGCAGGCCGAACAGCGCAGCGGTCATGCCCACCGCAAGCAGCAGGCGCACCTGTCCCGGCACCGCCTCCTCTGAGAAGACCGGCAGCAGCATCAGCACCGCGCCGATCCGGGCGAACAGGATCAGGAACGCCGTCGCCAGCAGCGGCAGCTCGGCCGCGAACGCCATGTCAGCCCGCGACGATGCGGTCGCGCATCAGCTGGGTGAAACTGCCCATCGCCTGCCCCATCATCGGCAAGGTCATCAGCAGCACCATGCCGAGCACGAGCAGCTTGGGCACAAAGGTCAGCGTCATCTCCTGAACCTGGGTGAGCGCCTGCAACAGGCCGATCACCACCCCGGTGATCAAGGAGGCGATCAGCAACGGACCTGCGACCGCGATCAGCAGCAGCAGCGCGGCACGGGTGAGTTCCATGACGTCGGACGCGCTCATCGCTCAGATCTGCATCCGCATGATGTCTTGGTAGGCGTTGACCACCCGGTCCCGCACCGCGACCACCGTTTCGAGCGCTGTTTCCGCGGCGCCGATGGCGGTCACCACGTCGATGAGGTCCCCCTTGCCAGCGATCTGCTGCGCAGTCGCCGTTTCCGCCGCGCGCAGGCCCTCGGCCGCGGGCTTGACCAGTCCGTCCACCATCGCCGCAAAGCCGCTTGTTCCGGCTTCAGTCGTCGGCGGAGCAGCCGCCGCCCGGGCTGCGGTGCCGAGGACGCGGCCATAGGCGCTGGCCGCGTCGAGCGCGTTCAAGGACATGTTCGATTGCTCCCCTTATTTGATGAGGTCGATCGTGCGCAGCGCCATGCTGCGCGCCGCATCGATGGCGTTGAGGTTGGATTCATAGCTGCGCTGCGCCGCCTTCATGTCGGCGGTCTCAACCAGGCTGTTGACGTTGGGCTTCAGCACGTAACCGTTCGCGTCCGCCGCCGGATGGCCCGGCTGGTAGGTCCGCTGGAACTCGCTCCGATCCGTCTCGATCGACCGGACCTGGACCCCGCCCTCGTCCGGCCGGAGCACGGCGAGCTTGCGCCGGTAAGGCGTTCCGCCCGGAGTGCCGGCCACCGAGTCCGCGTTGGCGAGGTTCTCCGCGATCACCCGCATGCGCAGGCTTTGCGCACGCAGGGCGGAGCCCGAGATGCCGGTGATCGCCTTCAAGTCCATGCCGTCCTCCCCCGAGCGGGCTCCGCCCCCTGCCTGCTCATTGTAGGAAGATTTTGCCTAGTGCGGCCGAACGCCCGGTTTTCGGAACCTATAAGGAACCACGAGGGAGGGCCGCAGCATGGTCGGGCTCAGAAGCGTTCACGTCCAGGTCGCGGTGGTGCTCGGCTCCACCCGGCTGCCGATCCGCGAGATCCTCAAGATGGGGCGCGGCACCACCATCCCGCTCGACGGCGGGGCGGACGACCTCAGCGAGCTTCACGCCAACGGCCTCCCGATCGCCCGCGGACGGATGCAGGTGGCGGGCGAGCGCCTGTGGCTGCAAGTCACCGAACTGCTCGCCCCGGCGGACTGAACCGATGGACGCTACCCTTGTGATCCGCACGCTGGGTGCGCTGGGGCTGACCCTCGGCCTGCTGTTCGCGGCCTTGTGGGCGGTCCGGCGGTCCGGCCTGCGGCTGCCCGGTCAGGTCGGCGGCGGCACCCTCAAGCGGGTGGAGCTGGTCGAACGCACCGCGCTGGACGGCAAGCGATCGGTCGCCCTGCTCCGCCGCGACGGCCGCGAGCATCTGATCCTCCTCTCGCCCGAAGGCAATCTGGTTATCGAAAGCGGCATCAGACAGGACGGAACCGACCGCAAGGCGCAGGCCGAGCGCGAGGCGGCGGCGGATCGGCAACGCCGGGAGCAGCAGGAAGCGCTGGCCGCGGCGCGCGCGCAACTCCTGCAGCAGTCGGAGCAGCTGGTCCGCGCCGCCGCGACGACCCTCGACCGCGTACGGCAGGTCGCCGCCAGGCGCGTCGGCCAGGGGCGCGGCGAGTTCGCTCGCCTGCTGGAGGACTCGGCTCGGGCGGCAACTAGCGGCCGCGCAAGCCCAGACCGAAGATCAGGTCGGCCGCGACCACGAACATCGCCACGAACGCCAGCACGTTGACTCCCAGCAGGGCATAGAAGCGCGGGTTTCCAGCCTCCGCTCGCGTCAGCCGGGTGCGGTAGAGCGGCACCTCCCCGGTCCGCAGCGCCTGCCCGATCCGCAGCACCAGCAGCACGGCCAGCACCGCGCAGCCCACACCCACGATCAGGTCCGCACCACGATCATTCATATGCGCGATGTACCCCGGCGAAGGCCGGGGTCCAGCCTCAATCGAAGAACCGGCGCGGGAGGGCCGCCCGGACCCTGGCCGGCACCGGGGAACCGCTCAATGCGCCTGCTTCGGGCTCTCCATGATCTCCGTCAGCACCCCGCCCATGTCCTTGGGATGGAGGAAGAAGATCGGCGTCCCATGCGCCCCGATCCGCGTGTCCCCAAGCACCCGCGCTCCCTGCCCCTCGAACCAGGCCCGGGCCTGCGCAATGTCCGGCACCTCGAAGCACAGGTGATGCTGCCCGCCCTCCGGGTTCTTCTCGAGGAACCTGGCGATCGGCGAGTCCGGCCCGAGCGGCTCGATCAGCTCCACCTGCGTGTTCGGCGCATCGACGAAACACACCCGCACGCCCTGCGCCGGCAGGTCGAACGGCTCGCCAACCTGCTCCGCCCCCATCCGCTCACGGTACAGCGCCACCGACCGCTCGATCGAAGGCGTCGCCACGCCGACGTGGTTCAGGCGTCCGAGTTTCATCGTTCGGGAAGCTGCCGGGGGTCGGCGAAAGCGCGCGCGTACCCCTCCATAACGCCTTCTATCCGGGCGACGCGCTGACCAAGCTCCGAGTGGCTTTTCGCCAAGTCTCTAAGCTCTGCGGACAGTTCCTTCATCTCCGAATGGATCGCATCGAATTTTTCGTTCACGAGCAGCATGCTCTTGAGCGCACCAAAGGCCTTTTCCGCTCCGCTCACTTCCCAGCTTCCACAGACTGGATGGCTTCCCGCACGGCGCGACGCGCCTCGGCGATGGACTGCTCCATGTCGTCAAGCTGCGCATTCCACTTCGGCAGCAATGCCTCGAGTTCGGGGAGCAGGAGCGCCAGAGCCTCTTCATAATCGTCGGTGCTCGTGGGCTTGCTCATATATTGCGCCGAAGCTTCGCGCAGTACGTGCCCGACCGACTGCTTGCGAGCAGCCGCGAACGCATCAAGCGAGGCCTTGTGGTCCGCAGAAGTGAGAAACGTCACGCGCTCCGTCTGCACCGGCAAACTCCTTTGCATGACATTATAAGGGTAAGCTCAAGGTCTTCAAGGCGGATCGACAAAGCACACTCACGCGCCCCGAGCGGAAAGGTCGAACGGCTCGCTAACTTAGCCTGCGCCGATCCGCTCGCGGTAGAGCGCCACCAAATGCGCGATCGAAGACCTCGCCACGCCGACGTGGTTCATGCGTCCGGGTTTCAACGTTCAGCTCAACTGGTGATAACGTGACCAGTAACGAAAGTACCCAAGATCAACACAAGGACGCACGCCGCGATGTAAGTCCAATAGCCAACGAGACTGTCTGACTTGTCCGACCAACTCCATTGCACAGGACGGCGAAGCTTGTTGTACCTAAGACCCTGGTATAGTCCCCAAGCCATTATCGCCATCCCGACTGCCATGATGACAGCATCTGCTGTTCCAACATCAGAGGGGGATGTTGTCATGCTTCTTCCACGGATTTTCCAGCTGCTTACCCCGCAGCTTCCGTAACCCCAGCGCCACCCGCCGCCGCGTCGAGTGGGGCATGATCACCTCGTCGATGAAGCCCATGCTGGCGGCCACGAAGGGGTTGGCGAAGCGCTCCTCATATTCCTGCGTCCGCTCGGCGATCTCTTCCGGAGTTCGTCCGCGGAAGATGATCTCCACCGCGCCCTTGGCGCCCATCACCGCGATCTCCGCGGTGGGCCAAGCGTAGTTGAGGTCGCCGCGGAGGTGCTTGGACGCCATGACGTCGTACGCGCCGCCGTAGGCCTTGCGGGTGATCACCGTGATCTTGGGCACCGTCGCCTCGGCGTAGGCGAACAGCAGCTTGGCGCCGTGCTTGATGATGCCGTTATGCTCCTGCCCGACCCCCGGCAGGAAGCCCGGCACGTCGACGAAGGTCAGGATCGGGATCTCGAACGCGTCGCAGAAGCGAACGAAGCGCGCGGCCTTCTTGGAAGAGTTGATGTCCAGCACCCCGGCCAGCACCATCGGCTGGTTGGCGACCACGCCGACCGTGCGCCCTTCGATGCGGCAGAAGCCGGTGATGATGTTGCCGGCATGGTTGGGCTGAAGCTCGAAGAAGTCGCCCTCGTCGGCGACCTTCCGGATGAGCTCGTGCATGTCGTAGGGCTGGTTGGCGCTCGGCGGGATCAGCGTGTCGAGGCTCTCGTCCGCGCGTTCGGCCGGGTCGCTCGTCGGCCGCTCCGGCACGCTCTCGCGATTGCTGAGCGGCAGAAAGTCGAAGAACTCGCGGGCGGCGAGCAGCGCGTCGATGTCGTTCTCGAACGCCACGTCCGCAACGCCCGACCGGCTCGTGTGCGTCACCGCGCCACCCAGCTCTTCCTGGGTCACCACTTCGTTGGTGACGGTCTTCACGACCTCCGGCCCGGTCACGAACATGTAGCTGCTGTCCTTCACCATGAAGATGAAGTCGGTCATCGCCGGCGAGTAGACCGCCCCGCCCGCGCACGGACCCATGATCAGGCTGATCTGCGGGATGACTCCGCTCGCCAGCACGTTGCGCTGAAACACCTCGGCATAGCCGGCAAGGCTGGCCACGCCCTCCTGGATGCGCGCGCCCCCGGAGTCGTTGAGCCCGATCACCGGCGCGCCGACCTTCATCGCCGCGTCCATCACCTTGCAGATCTTGCTCGCGTGCCGTTCGGACAGGGAGCCGCCGAACACGGTGAAGTCCTGCGCGAACACGAACACCAGCCGGCCGTTGATCGTGCCCGACCCGGTGACCACGCCGTCGCCCGGGATCTTCTGCGCCTCCATCCCGAACTCGGTGGCGTTGTGCTCGACAAAGGTGTCGACCTCCTCGAAGCTGCCCTCGTCCAGCAGCACTTCGAGCCGCTCGCGCGCGGTCAGCCGCCCTTTGGCGTGCTGCGCGTCGATCCGCTTGGGCCCGCCGCCCAGCCGCGCCGCCTCGCGCCGCCGCTCCAGTTCCGCAATCGTCGTGGTCATGGGCAGAGGCTGTTGGGCTGTTCGCCCCCGCTCGTCAAATCCGCCGCGTGTCCGTGGTTTACGGCACGCTCGCGGAAAGAAGGCCAGGCACCGCCGGTCCTCTGAAATTCGCTGCGGGGACAGAAACTTACAAGCGACGGAGCGAGCGTATGGCTCGCTCAACGGAACAGCTCGCTAACCCATGTCAGAAAGGTGAACGGGAAATTTATATAGTTCGTTTTCCGGCGGCTCCCCCGGGCCGTCTTAAGGAGACAGATGATGGCAAGCTTGATCGCAAGCACCGCGAAGCGTGGCTTCGCGGCAATGGATCCGCAACGGCAACGCGAGATCGCCAGCAAGGGCGGCAAGGCCAGCGGCGGCAATTTCGCTCACGACCGGGATCGGGCGGCCGCGGCCGGGCGCGAGGGCGGCAAGGCGAGCCGGGTCCGCATCGAAGCATGATCGGGGCAGCGGCAGCGGTGGCTCGGATGGGCGCTCCCCTGCCGCGGCTCGTCGCAGTGCAGCAAAATTGATGCAGCGCAACCATGGAGAGATGGAACCCGAATCGGCCCTTTGTTGTTCAACGTTCATAACAGCCACAATTACGCGAGGTGACTTGAAGATGTTCGAGAGTGTCGGCGTTCGCGGTCAAGGTAACGTTCCTGTGCCGGCCTCCCCGAACAACAAGACCACCCTGATCTGTTTCTCGCACCTGCGGTGGGAGTTCGTATTCCAGCGGCCGCAGCATTTGCTGAGCCGCTTCGCCAAGTCGATGCCCGTCGTGGTTTGGGAGGAGCCGGTTCCGGCAACTGTGGGCGAAGGTCCGTCGCTGGACATCCGGCCGGCGCGCAACACGCCGGGCCTAACGGTCGTGACCCCATTGCTCCCGGACGGCCTGGACGCGGCGGCGCAGCAGACGGTGCTCAAGGGCCTGCTCGACGGGTTCATCGAGACCATGTCCGGCAAGCTGATCCGCTGGTACTACACGCCCATGATGCTGCCCTTCTCGCGGCACCTGGACGCGCTGTGCACCGTCTACGACTGCATGGATGAACTCAGCGCTTTCCGCTTCGCGCCGCAGGAACTGCTCAATCTCGAGACCGAACTGCTGGAGGCGGCGGACCTGGTCTTCACCGGCGGCTACTCGCTGTACGAGGCCAAGAAGAAGCGGCACGGCGACGTGCATCCCTTCCCCTCCTCGGTCGATCGCAAGCATTTCGGCCAGGCCCGCGGCGGCATCGCCGATCCGGCGGACCAGGCCGGCATCGCCCGTCCGCGCCTCGGCTTCTATGGCGTGATCGACGAGCGCATCGACCTCGACCTCATCGCCGCGGTGGCCGACGCCCGGCCCGACTGGCAGCTGGTGATGGTCGGCCCGGTGGTGAAGATCAGCGAGGACGACCTGCCCCGCCGCGACAACATCCACTATCTGGGCGGCAAGGGCTACGAGGAGCTGCCGGCCTACCTCGGCAATTGGGACGTGGCGCTGATGCCGTTCGCCATCAACGAGGCGACCCGCTTCATCTCGCCGACCAAGACGCCCGAGTATCTGGCCGCCGGCAAGCCGGTGGTGTCCACGCCGATCAAGGACGTGAAGCGCCATTACGAAAAGCTATCGGGCGTGCGCATCGCCGCCACCCCCGAGCAGTTCGTCGAGGCGTGCGAGCGGGCTCTTGCGCTCACCCGGGGCGACGACGCGTGGCTGGCGGAGGTCGACCTCCTGCTGGCGGACATGAGCTGGGACATCACCCAGGCGCGCATGGCCAAGCTGATCGACAACGTCGTGGAACCCGCCCGCAAGATCGAGCGCCCGGCGTTCGGCGGGGGCTCGGCGGCACAAAGGGCCAGGAAGTACGACTATCTGGTCGTCGGCTGCGGCTTCGCAGGCTCGGTGCTGGCCGAGCGGCTGGCGACGCAGCACGGCGCGCGGGTGCTGATGATCGACAAGCGCGATCACATCGCCGGCAACGCGTACGACGAGCTGAACGCGGACGGCATCCTCTACCATAAGTACGGGCCGCACATCTTCCATGCCAACTCGGACGAGATCGTCGGCTACCTGTCGCAGTTCACCGAGTGGCGGCCGTACGAGCACCGCGTGCTCGCCAACGTCCGCGACCAGCTGGTGCCCATTCCCATCAACCGCACCACGCTCAACAAGCTGTTCGACGCGAACCTCAAGACCGACGAGGACGCCGCGGCCTTCCTCGCGTCGCGCGCCGAGCCGGTGGCGGACATCCGCACCTCGGAAGATGTGGTGATCAACGCCGTCGGGCGCGAGCTCTACGAGCTGTTCTTCCAGGGCTATACCCGCAAGCAGTGGGGCCTCGACCCGAGCGAGCTCGACAAGCAGGTGACGAGCCGTATCCCGACCCGCACCAACACCGACGACCGCTACTTCACCGACACCCACCAGATCATGCCGCTGGAGGGCTACACCCGGATGTTCGAGCGGATGCTCGACCACCCGCTGATCGACCGGTCGCTCGGCACCGACTTCCGCGACGTCAGGCAAGAGGTCGATGCGGCGCACATCATCTACACCGGGCCGATCGACGAATATTTCGACTGGCGCTTCGGCAAGCTGCCCTACCGTTCGCTGCGGTTCGTCCATTCCACCATCGAGAAAGAGCAGTTCCAGGACGTCGCGGTGGTCAACTACCCGGATACGGAGACGCCCTATACCCGCATCAGCGAGTATAAGCACATGACCGGGCAGACCCATCCGCGGACCACCATCACGCTGGAGTATCCCAGCGCGGAGGGCGATCCCTACTATCCGATCCCGCGGCCGGAGAACCAGACGCTGTTCAAGAAGTATGAGGCGCTGGCGGACTCCACGTCTGGCGTGACCTTTGTCGGGCGGCTGGCGACCTACCGCTACTACAACATGGACCAGATCGTCGGACAGGCGCTCGCCACCTTCCGCCGCCTGGACCAGGCGCGCACCAAGGCCGGCGCGTCCAGTAGGGAGCTGCGCCTGGCGATCTGACGCCGGGTCCAGTCGGAGCATGATGACCGACACGAACCAGACCCCCACTCCGCTCCAGCTTTGGGGCGGGGTGGAATGCACCGTCGTTCGCATCGGCGACGAGTTCCGCGACCAGGTCGTGGAGACCGGGCATGCGTGCCGCTTGGGCGACCTCGACGCCATTGCCGAGCTCGGGATCAAGACCGTCCGCTACCCCATCGTGTGGGAGCGGGTCGCGCCGGAGCACCCCGACAAGCTCAACTTCGCCTGGCACGATGAACGGCTCCGCCGCTTGCGCGACCTCGGCATCACCGTCATCGGCGGGCTGGTCCATCACGGGTCCGGCCCGAAGTACACCAGCCTGCTCGATCCCGACTTTCCGGCCAAGCTCGCGGCCTATGCCGGCCAAGTGGCGGAGCGTTATCCGTGGATCGAGCAATGGACTCCGGTCAACGAGCCGCTGACCACCGCCCGCTTCTCCTGCATGTACGGCCACTGGTACCCGCACCGGAAGAACTTCCGCGACTTCCTGGCGGCGCTGGTCCATGAATGCCATGGTACGCTCGAGGCGATGCGCGCGATCCGGGAGGTCAACCCGGGAGCGCTGCTGGTCGTCACCGAGGATCTCGGCAAGACCTTCTCCACCCAGAGACTCGCCTATCAGGCGCGACACGAAAACCACCGCCGCTGGCTCAGCCTCGACCTGCTGACGGGGAGGGTCGATCAACAGCACCCTTTCTGGCCGATGCTGACGCAAGCGGGCTGCAAGCCCGAGGTGCTGGCCGACCTCGGCGGCGGACAGGGCGCGCCCGACCTCATCGGGATCAATCACTACCTCACGAGCGAGCGCTACCTCGACCATCGGCTGGAGCGCTACCCGGGCGTGGAGCCGGGTAGCAACGGGATCGACGGCTACGTCGACCTCGAAGCCGTGCGCATGCCGCACCTCACCGCGAAGGTCGGCCCTGCCGCTCGCCTGCGCGAGGCTTGGGACCGCTACCGCATCCCGTTGGCGGTCACCGAAGTCCACCACGGCTGCACCCGCGAGGAGCAGGTGCGCTGGTTCCACGAGGTCTGGGCCGCAGCCCAGAAGGTGCGCGACGACGGGGCCGACGTCCGCGCCGTCACTCTCTGGTCGCTGTTCGGCAACGTCGACTGGCGCTCCCTGCTGACGCGCAAGGAGGGCGTGTACGACGTCGGCGCATTCGATACCCGCGGCGGGGAGCTCCGCCCGACCATGGTCGCCAAGGCCGCCAGGGCGCTCGCGCGGGGGCAGTTGCTCGACCATCCGGTGACGCAGGGCAAGCCCTGGTGGCGCCGGCCCGAACGCTTCCACATCGGCGCCAGCCCCTGCAAGCCGCATCATCTTGGGAGCCACCCCGTGCTGATCACCGGAGCCACCGGCACCCTCGGCCAGGCTTTTGCGCGCCTGTGCCACCATCGCGGCCTCGCTCACGTAGTCAGCGATCGGTCGATGATGGACATCACCGATGCCGGGTCGATCGACCGGGCGCTGGACAAGCTCCAGCCGTGGGCCGTGATCAACACGGCGGGGTTCGTCCGCGTGCCGGAGGCGGAGCACCAGCCCGACGACTGCTTCCGCATCAACACCACGGGCGCGGAGCTGCTCGCCGCGGCCTGCCACAAGCGGGGCATCCCGTTTGTCACCTTCTCGTCCGACCTGGTGTTCGACGGCCGGCTCGGCCGCCCCTATGTCGAACCCGATCCCACCAGTCCGACGTCCGTGTACGGACAAAGCAAGGCGGACGCGGAGGACCGGGTCATGGCGATCGACCCGCAGGCGCTGATCGTCCGCACCAGCGCCTTTTTCGGCCCGTGGGACCGCCACAATTTCCTGTGGGGCACGCTCGACCGGCTGGTGAACGGCCAGGAAGTCCATGCCAGCGACAATGCGGTGGTCAGCCCGACCTACGTGCCCGACCTGGTCCATGCCACGCTGGACCTGCTGCTCGACGGCGAGCACGGCATCTGGCACCTCGCCAACCAGGGCAGCATCAGCTGGCACGGCCTCGCCCGCGAGGTCGCCGGCCGTGCGGGCCTTTCGCCCAAGAAGATCAACGACATCGGCGGCGCCAGGGCGGACACCACGCTCGCCACTTCCCGCGGCCAGATCCTCCGCCCGCTCGATCATGCGCTAGGTGACTTCATGCTCCACGCGGACGACCTTCCGGGGCGATAGGTGAAGGTCCGCTAAGGGTGCAAAGCAGACATTGCCGGATCAGCCTTTCGGAAAGTCGGGCAGGACCTCCACACTCTCGATTGAAACAACGAGTGGGCTCGGACATTCCATGGCGCGTGGAGTGATGCTCTCATCCGTTCGGACCACTCCCCTTACTCTCACGATGGCCCAAGGCTTGAGAGCGGCTAGGCGACCCGACGGGTCATCAGCCCAAATACAGAAGTTCGCTCTGCTCGGCCCGAAAGCATGGGCGCGAGCGGCAGCGGAGAGCCAAAGCATCGGCGGCGAGCTTCCTCCATATCGCTGCTCAACCCCTGCATACACCGTCACTCGCTGGCCGATGATTTCCGTCCGGTGCTTCTGCAAATCGGCGTGTGTGAGGTCACGCTTAAGCCAAGGCTGAGCGCCAACACAGCCGGCCAAGGCAAGCACCGCTAAGGTCGAAAAACCTGCTTTCATCAGCGGACGGTAACAGATTGTCCTGCGTCCGCTAGTGGGGCGTCAGCCGCCGTTCGCCACCTCATTCAATGTCCGCAATGGGTCGGAAACGGGCACCGTGCCCCAGTCCCGTTGGACCTAACCGCACCCTGATGCTTTCTGCCCGCTAAGGCGGAAAGGCACCAATGACCCCATCCCACTGGCCCAGGCGCCTCTACCTTGTCCGGCATGGCCAGTCGCAGGGCAACGTCGCCCGCGACCATTCCGAAGCGCATGGCCTGCCCACCATCGGCATCGACATCCGGGACGTGGACGTGCCCTTGTCCGATCTCGGTCACCGCCAGGCCCAGGCGGCGGGCCGGTGGTTTGCGGCGTTGCCCGATGAGCAGAAGCCGGAGGTGATCCTCTCCTCGCCCTACCTGCGCGCCCGCCAGACCGCCCGGCACATCTGCGAGGCCGGTGGGCTCGCGGGCGGCAAGGCCCGGACCATCATGGACGAGCGGCTGCGCGAGCGCGAATTCGGCATCTTCGACGGGCTGACCACGCTCGGCATCCGCGAACGCTATCCGGCCGAAGCCGGGCACCGCGCCCGGCTCGGCAAATTCTACCACCGCCCGCCCGGCGGGGAGAGCTGGGCGGATGTGATCCTCCGGCTCCGCTCGGCGATGAACTCGATCAACCTCCATTACGCGGACAGGCGCGTGCTGATCGTCTGCCACCAGGTGGTGGTGCTGTGCATGCGCTACATCCTGGAAGAGCTCGACGAAGCGCAGATCCTGGGCATCGACAAGCAGTCGGAGATCCTCAACTGCGGCATCTGCGCGTTCGACTTCCAGCCGCTCGAGCTCGAATGTGCGCCCCGACTGGCGCTGTGGAATCACGGCGCGCCGCTCGAAGAGGAACAGGCGCCGGTCACGTCCGAGCCCGATGCGGTCGTGGGCACCCGATGAGCACGCCAGCCGAGCTCACCCCCACGCTGCTCAAGAAGCATCCGCTGCCAGAGATCGGCGGAGGCGACAAGAACGCGCGCGGGTCGATCCTGATCATCGCCGGCAGCCGCGATATCGGCGGCGCGGCGCTGCTCACCGCCCTGTCCGCGATGCGCGCCGGCGCCGGCCGGCTGCAGATCGCCACGGTGGACAGCGTCGCCCCGCACCTAGCCATGGCCATGCCCGAAGCGATGGTGGTCGGCCTGGCGCAGGGCCGCGACGGCGGCTTCGCCCCATCCACGGTGAAGCCCCTGGCCGAGCGCGCCGCCCAAGCCGACGCGGTGGTGGCCGGCCCGGGCCTGCAGGGCAACGGCCACACCGCCAGGCTCGCCGCGGCGCTGGTCGCCAACGGCAACGCCCTCGCGCTCGACGCCGCTATGCTGCGCGCCCTGCCGCAGCGCCGGGAGGAGGTGCAGCGCTCCGACTGCCCCGCCATCCTCCTGCCCCACGCCGGCGAGCTCGCCTCGCTGCTGGAGTGCGACGAGGAGGAGGTCGAGGCCGACCCCCTCGGCGCCGGCCGCACCTGCGCCGGGCGCTACGATGCGGTGACCCTAGTCAAGGGCGTCGACAGCCACATCGTCGCGCCGGACGGCACCGCGTTCCTGTACCGCGGCGGCGGCCCCGGCCTCGGCGTCTCGGGCAGCGGCGACACGCTGGCGGGGATCGTCGGCGGCCTCCTCGCCCGCCGCGCCGACCCGCTCACCGCGCTGCTGTGGGCCGTCTGGTGCCACGGCGAGGCGGGCCGGCGCCTGGGCGAGAAGGTCGGGACCTTGGGCTACCTCGCGCGCGAGATTCCAGGCGAGGTGCCGGGGTTGCTGAACCTCCCTGCCGCGTAGCGGTGGGGAGGGGGACCGCTCGCGCAGCGAGTGGTGGAGGGGCCAACACAGGCTCCGCTGGCCCCTCGGTCAGCGCTTCGCGCTGCCATGAACAGGTGAAATTGTTCCCCAGACAGTTTCAGTCATGTCCGGGGGACATGACGACCTGCTCATCCCATCGTGCTGCGCACGACAGGGAGGACTCAAGCCCCCGAGTAATCGTCCAGCTCGTCGCCGACCAGCCGCGCCACATGAATGACGTTGGTCGACCCGCTGGTCCCGAACGGAATGCCCGCCAGGATGATCAGCCGCTGGTCCGCCCCGGCCAGCTTGTGCCGCAGCGCCATGCGCTTGGCCTTGCCGACCATCTCCTCGAAGCTCGACACGTCGCGGGTGTTGACCGCGTGCACGCCCCACACCAGCCCCATGCGCCGCGCGACCTTCTGGCTCGCCGTCATCACCAGCAGCGGCACCGGCCCACGCTCCCGCGCGATGCGCCGGGCGGTGCCCCCCGTCGAGGTGTAGCAGACCATCGCCGCGACCGGCACCGTATTGGCGATGTTGCCCGCGCTTTCCGCCAGCGCGTCGGCGGTGGTCGGCTCCGCCGGGGTCGCGGTGAAGTGCACCCGCGCGGCGTAGTTGGGGTCGGCCTCCACCGACCGCCCGATCCGGTCCATCATGTGCACCGCCTCGCACGGATAATCGCCCGCCGCGCTCTCGGCCGAAAGCATCACCGCGTCCGCCCCGTCGTAGATGGCGTTGGCGACGTCGCTCACCTCCGCCCGCGTGGGGGTCGGCGAGCTGATCATCGATTCCAGCATCTGCGTCGCCACCACCACCGGCTGGCCGAGCTCGCGGCAGCGGGCGACGATCCGCTTCTGCAACGGCGGCACCTGCTCGGCCGGCAGCTCCACGCCAAGGTCGCCGCGCGCGACCATCACCGCGTCCGAATGCTGCAGGATCGCTTCCAGCCGGTCGATCGCCGACGGCTTCTCGATCTTGACCATCAGCGCCGCGCGCCCGTCCACCAGCCGGCGCGCCTCCGCCACGTCCTCCGCCTGCTGCACGAACGACAGCGCGATGTAGTCCGCCTCCTGCTCCAGCGCGAACTGGAGGTCGGAGCGGTCCTTGTCCGTCATCGCCGGGATCGGCACCAGCACGTCGGGCACGTTGACGCCCTTGTTGTCGCTGATCCTGCCGCCGACCTCCACGATGGTCTCGATCCGGTCGGGCCCGACCGCCGCCACCCGCAGCCGCACCTTGCCGTCGTCGATCAGCAGCCGGTCGCCCTGGCCCACCGCGCCGAACAGCTCCGGGTGCGGCAGCTCGACCCGGCTCGCGTCGCCCGGCTCGCCCGACCGGTCGAGCACCAGCCGGCTGCCCGTGTCGACCGTGGCCGAGCCGCCGGCGAGCTTGCCGATGCGCAGCTTGGGGCCCTGCAGGTCGAACAGGATGGTGGTGGGCCGCTTGTGCTCGACGCCCAGCGCCCGGATGGTCCGCACCAGCTCGGCCTTGGCCGCCTGGTCGCCGTGGCTCATGTTGATCCGGAACGCGTCGGCGCCCGAATTCATCAGCTTGGCGATCATCTCGGGCGAGGAACTCGCCGGCCCGAGCGTCGCCAGAATCCTGACCTTGCGCCCGCGCGGGCCAACCGAAACCGCCACTCACATCTCCCTTGTTGCGCTCACGCCATAGCCGCTGGTTTCGGCTGTTCAACCGCTTGAGCGCCCGCCGCGGCTCGCCTAACGGGCTCCCGGCAAAAGAATCTGGTGAGCGGGGACAACAATGGCAGACGGCAACGTCGCGGCGGATCAGCTGCGGCTGTTCATCGAACGGATCGAGCGGCTCGAAGAAGAGAAGAAGGGCATCGCGGACGACGTCAAGGACGTCTACGCCGAGGCCAAGGCCAACGGCTACGACACCAAGACGATGCGGGCGGTCGTGCGGCTGCGGAAGATGGAAAAGCACGCACGGGACGAGGCCGACGCGCTGCTCGAAACCTACCGCAATGCCTTGGGGCTGCATTGATCGAAGTGCTCCTGCGGAGGCAGGAGCCCAGTGCCTTTTAGTCTAGAAGAACTGGACCCCTGCCTTCGCAGGGGTACATGGGAGCCAAGATGGCCGGCCATTCCAAATTCAAGAACATCATGCACCGCAAGGGCGCGCAGGATAAGAAGCGCTCGGCGATGTTCTCCAAGCTGTCGCGTGAGATCACGGTGGCGGCCAAGATGGGCCTGCCCGACCCTGACATGAACGCGCGCCTGCGGGCCGCGGTGCTGGCGGCCAAGGCGCAGTCCATGCCCAAGGACAATATCCAGCGCTCGATCGACAAGGCGTCGGCCGGCGATGCCGAGAATTATGAGGAGATCCGCTACGAAGGCTTCGGCCCGGGCGGCGTGAGCCTGATCGTCGAGGCGCTGTCCGACAACCGCAACCGCACCGCCACCAATGTCCGCACCGCGTTCAGCAAGAACGGCGGCAACCTCGGCGCCTCGGGCTCGGTCAGCCACGGCTTCGAGCGGGTGGGCCTGATCGAGTATCCGGCGCGCGCGGGCGATGCCGACAAGATACTGGAGGCCGCGATCGAGGCCGGGGCCGACGACGTCGAGAGCGACGAGGACGGCCACCGCATCTGGACGGGCATCGACAGCCTCCACGAAGTCGCCAAGGCGCTCGAAACTGCGCTCGGCGAGCCCGAAGCCGTCAAGCTCGCCTGGCGCCCGCAGACCCCCGTCGAGGTCGGCGAGGAGCAGGCCGGCCAGCTCGTCAAGCTGATCGACACGCTGGAGGAGGACGACGACGTCCAGACCGTGTGGGGCAATTACGAGATTTCGGACGAGGTGATGGAGCGCCTGGGCTGATCATCCTCGGCCTCGACCCCTCGCTCACCTGCACCGGCTGGGGGGTGATCCGGGCCGAGGGCAATCGCCTCGCCCACCTCGCCAACGGGCAGCTCAGGACGCGCGCGTCCGACCCGCTGCCCCAGCGCCTCGCCGGCCTCGCGGACGCGCTCGACGCCCTGCTCGCCGAGCACCGCCCGGCGGCGGCGGCGGCGGAAGAGGTGTTCGTCAACCAGAACCCCGCCTCCACCCTCAAGCTGGCCCATGCCCGCGGCGTCGCCCTGCTCTGCGCCGCCCGCGCCGGCCTCCCCGTCGGCGAATACGCCCCGACGCTGGTCAAAAAGGCCGTCGTCGGCACCGGCGGCGCGTCGAAGGAGCAGGTTCACGCCATGATCTCCCGCCTGCTGCCCGGCACCAAGATCGCCGGCCCCGACGCGGCCGATGCGCTGGCGGTCGCCATCACCCACGCTCACCATCTGGCGAGCGCACGGCGACTCACTCGATGATCGTCCCGCGGAAGCGGACCTAGTTTTCCAGCGCCATCTCGACTTGGCGCGATGCGAGCGGCTACCAACGCCCAACATGATCGCGCGCCTCGCCGGAACCCTCGCCGAAACCTCCGCCGACACCGCCGTCGTCGACGTGAACGGCGTCGGCTACCTCGTGCTGGCGTCCGCCAAGACGCTCGACGCGCTCGGCCCGGTCGGCGGCGCCGTCACCCTGCTGACCGAGCTCCAAGTCCGCGAGGACAGCATGACCCTGTTCGCCTTCGGCTCCGCGGCCGAGCGCGAGGCCTTTCGCCAGCTCACCAATGTCCAGGGCGTCGGCGGGCGGCTGGCGCTGGCGATCCTCTCCATCCTCTCGCCCGAAGAGCTCGCCCGCGCGGTCAGCACCGGCGACAAGGCAATGGTCGGGCGCGCCAACGGCGTCGGTCCCAAGCTCGCGCAGCGGATCACCATGGAGCTGCAGGGCAAGCTCGGCGCGCCCGCGCTGGCCGGCACCCTCGGCGCACCCCCACCCCGCGGAGGCGCCGCCCAGGACGCCCTCTCCGCCCTCGCCAACCTCGGCTTCAAGCCGGCCGAGGCCAGCGCCGCCGTCGCCGCCGCCAACGACGAACTCGGCCCCGACGCCACGCTCGACGCACTGGTCCGGCTGGCGCTGCGCAAGGCCGCGAAGTGAGTCCGGCCCGCCTCCTCACCTGCCTGCTCGCGGCCGCAGCGACTGCCGGCTGCGCTACTATCAACGAGTACGCCCGCATCGACCGCTGCCTCGCGGGCGGCCGGGCCTGGGACTATGCGGGCGCCCGCTGCACTCCATCACCGCCGCCGCAGGTCGACGCGCTGTATGTCGACAAGTCGGAGCGGCGCTTGTCCGCCTATCGCCGCGGAGAGCTCGTCCGGACGTTCCGCGTCGCGCTCGGCCGCGGCGGGCTCCTGCCCAAGGAACGGCAGGGCGACGGGCGGGTGCCGGAGGGCCGCTACCTGATTACCACCCGCAACCCGAACAGCGCCTATCACCTATCCCTCCGCATCGGCTATCCGACGCCGGACCAGGCCGCCACCGCGGCCCGGCTCGGCATCGCTCCGGGCGGCGAGATCATGATCCACGGCCTGCCCAACGGCCGCGGCACGATCGGCAGCCGCCACTCGCTCGCCGACTGGACCGAGGGCTGCATCGCGCTCACCAATCCTGAGATCGAGTGGCTGTACCGCGCAGTCCCGGACGGAACGCCGATCGAGATCACGGCATGACCGCCCGCACAGCCTCCTGCCGCTGCGGCCAGCTTCGCGCCACGGTGACCGGCGAGCCCGTGCGCGTGTCGGTCTGCCACTGCCTGAACTGCAAAAAGCGCAGCGGCGCCGCCTTCGCGGTGCAGGCGCGCTGGCCCGCGGATCAGGTGACTGTCGAGGGTCGCTCGAGCACCTACGAGATGGTGGCCGAGAGCGGGAACCGGGGCATCTTCCACTTCTGCCCGGATTGCGGGTCGGACGTGTACTACCGGAACGAGGGCCCAAGCGTCCAAGCCAAGCTCGCCGGCTTGGTGGCCATCCCGCTCGGCGCCTTCGACGACCCGTTCGCCTTCACCCCGGCCTTCTCCGTCTGGGAGGAGCGCAAGCACGACTGGGTCGAGATCACGGGAGAGGTCGAGCACCACCACTGAGCCCGAGGCAAAACTCTGTCCTACAGCGGCTTACCTGTGCAACATGGGCCCGTGAGCCTGCCCGCGCCTCGTTCCGCCCGTCTCCTGACCGCCTCCCCGCTGCTGGCTGCGAAGGTGACGAAGTTCACACGCATCACCCTCTCCCTAGAGGGAAGAAGGGGCTTCTCACCGTCAACTCGAGTCAACTTCGCGCCGCTCGCATGAACGCCGATCCAGCCCGCATCACCATGCCCGAGCGCATGGCCGACGACGCCGACGCGGCGCTCCGCCCCAAGTCGCTCGACGAGTTCGTCGGCCAGAAAGGCGCGCGCGAGAACCTGCGGGTGTTCATCTCCGCCGCCAAGGCCCGCGGCGAGGCGCTCGACCATGTGCTGTTCTTCGGTCCTCCCGGCCTCGGCAAGACCACGCTTGCGCAGATTGTAGCGCGGGAGATGGGCGTCGGCTTCCGCGCCACCTCCGGGCCGGTCATCGCCAAGTCGGGCGACCTCGCCGCGCTGCTCACCAATCTGGACGACGGCGACGTCCTGTTCATCGACGAGATCCACCGCCTCAACCCCGCGGTCGAGGAGGTGCTCTACCCGGCGATGGAGGACCGCGCCCTCGACCTGATGATCGGCGAAGGGCCGTCCGCCCGCTCCGTCCGGATCGACCTGCCCCGCTTCACCCTGGTCGGCGCCACCACCCGCCAGGGCCTGCTCACCACGCCCCTGCGCGACCGCTTCGGCATTCCCGTCCGCCTCAACTTCTACACGGTGGACGAGCTGGAGCAGGTGGTCCGCCGCGCCGCCCGCCTGCTCGGCGCCGACCTGGCCCAGGATGGCGCGCACGAGATCGCCCGCCGCAGCCGCGGCACCCCGCGCATCGCCGGCCGGCTGCTCCGCCGGGTGCGCGACTTCGCCCATGCCGCCGGCGCCGACCTGATCGACGCGGAGACCGCCGACCGCGCGCTCACCCGGCTGGAGATCGACGGCCTCGGCCTGGACGCGATGGATCGCCGCTACCTCCTGATGATCGCCGACCTGTACGGCGGCGGCCCGGTCGGCGTGGAGACGCTCGCCGCCGGCCTCAGCGAGCCGCGCGACACGATCGAGGACGTGATCGAGCCTTACCTCATCCAGCTCGGCCTGATCGCCCGCACCGCGCGGGGCCGGTGCCTCAACGGCCGGGGCTGGACCCACCTCGGCCTCAATCCGCCCGCCGGCTCGCAGACCGGCCTGTTCGACGGCAATGGAGTGAAATGATGAGCCTCACCTTGAGCCTGTTGCTTGCCGCTCAAGCCGCCGTGGCCGCCCCCGCGCCGGACTATCGGACCGCCGTCAGCTGGCTCTGCCTGCCGGGCCGCTCCGACGTCTGCTCCACCCCGCTCGCCACCACGGCGCTCAACCCCAACGGCTACGGCTCCACCGGCCAGAGCCCCGTCGCCAAGAACCCGCCGCTGGACTGCTTCTACGTCTACCCGACCGTCTCTCGCGATCGCGGCCTCAACAGCGATCTATCCGTCAATGAGGAGCGCGGCACCGCCGCGAGCCAGTTCGCCCGCTTCGCCGGCGCCTGCCGCCCGTTCGCGCCGGTGTACCGCCAGATGACCACCGCCGCCATCGCCGCCGTCGCCGCGGGCACCGACATCCGCCCCGCCTTCGCCACCGCCTACGGCGACGTACGCGCCGCCTTCCGCAACTATCTCGCCACCCGCAATTCCGGGCGCCCCTTCGTGCTGGTCGGTCACAGCCAGGGCAGCTGGATGCTGCAGGAACTGATCAAGCAGGAGATCGAGGGCAAGCCGGTTGCCCGCCAGATGCGCCTGGCGATCGTTCCCGGCTTCAACGTGCTGGTGCCGCAGGGCCGGCTGGTCGGCGGGACGTTCAAGTCCACGCCGCTGTGCAGCCGCCCCGGCGAGACCGGCTGCGTGGTGAGCTACGTCAGCTACCGCACCGGCAACCCGCCCCCACCCGGCGCCACCTTCGGCTTCGCGCCTGCAGCCGGCATGACCGTCGGCTGCGTCAATCCGGCGCGCGCCGGAAGCCGCAACTGGGAGCGGCTCGACAGCTATTGGAACGCCCGCTCCACCCTGCCCGTCCCCGGCGGCCCGATCCGCTGGTCGATCGAAGGCCCGTCCCCCACGCCTTACCTCCGCACCGAAGGCCTGGTGTCCGCCCGCTGCGTCAACGCTGGCCAGCGCGGGTACCTCGAAGTCCGAGTCAACGCCGATCTCCGTGACCAGCGCACCGACCGGGTCGGCGGCGAGGTTGGCGCGCTCGGCTTTTTTCTCCCCGGCTGGGGCATGCACCTCGCCGACATGAACGCGCCGCAGGGCGACCTCGTGCGGCTGGTTGAGGAGGCCGGCCGCACCCGATGAGCCTCGACCAACCCTATCGCGGCGGCTTCGTCGGGCCGGAGCACCGTTTCGCGCTGACCGTCTACTTCGAAGACACGGACACCGCCGGCATCGTCTACTACGCCAATTACCTGAAGTTCATGGAGCGCGCCCGCTCCGACATGCTGCGCGCCGCCGGCGTGGACCAGCGCGCGGCAATGGACCGCGGCGCGGGCGTCTATGCGGTGGCGGAGGCGAACATCCGCTACCTGCGGCCGGCCAAGCTCGGCGACGATCTGGTGATTCGCTCAACCGTGCAGAAGATCCGCGCCGCCAGCGTGCTGATCCACCAGCGCGTGTTCCGCGCGTCCGAGCAGCTCACCGACGCGCGCGTCACCGCGGCCTTTCTGACGCCGGACGGCCTCCCTACCCGCCAACCCCGCGAGTGGGTCGAAGCCTTTGAGCGCATCCGTCAGGCGGCGTAGCGGCGCGCCGTGCCTCCCCCCGCCGCCAGCCACGCCCGCGCCTGCCGCTGCGCCTCGGCGATCTCGCGCGCGGTCATCTCGGCGCTGATCTCCGCCCGGCATTCCTGCCCGCGGCTGCTACCGTTCAGCGCCGCGAGGTTGAACCATTTGTGCGCCTCGACCAGGTCCACGGCGACGCCGGTCTCACCCGTCGAATAGGTGACGCCCAACTCGAACAGCGCCTCCACGTCCCCGCGCTTCGCGTCCGCAAGCCGACTCCTGATCAAAAACTCCGCCCCGCGCTGGCTGATCGCCATGAACTTTCCCCCTGTTATCGGGGTGCAAGTTCGGGCCGAGTCTCTACGAATTGGTTAATCGCGGAATCGGCATGCCGGAGGCCGGGCTCAGAGCGGCAGATTGTCGAGCAAACGGGTCGAGCCGATCGTCGCCGCCGCGATCAGCCGCATGTCTCCGGACGGCTCGTCCAGCGGCTCCAGGCTCGCCGAGTCGACCAGCGCGAAATAGTCGATCCGTTCGAACCCCGCTTGCCGTAGCCCGGCCCGCCCTTCCGCCAGCGCCTCCTCAACCGGAAGACCGCCGCCGATCGCCTGCGCGGCTTCAGCCAATGCCCGCGGCAAGGCCGCCGCTCGCGCCCGCTCCTCAGCGCTGAGATAGGCATTGCGCGAGGACAGGGCGAGCCCATCCTCCTCCCGCACCGTCGGCACCCCGACGATCTCGACCGGCAAGGCGAGGTCGCGAACCAATCTTCGGATCACCGCCAGCTGCTGAAAGTCCTTTTCGCCAAACAGGGCGACGTCCGGCGCGACGGCGATAAGCAGCTTCGCGACTACGGTGGCGACACCCGCGAAATGGCCGGGCCGTGCCGCTCCTTCCCAGCGTTCGCCAAGGCCGCCGACTTCGATCCGGGTCGCGAAGCCGTCCGGGTAGAGATCCTCGGCTTGCGGCACCCAGGTCAGCGCCACCTCGGCCGCCTGCAACATCGAATGGTCGAGGCGCTCCTGCCGCGGGTAGCGGGAGAAGTCTTCATGCGCGCCGAACTGGAGCGGGTTGACGAAGATGCTCGCCGCAACGTGATCGGCCCGCGCCTGTCCTGCCGCGACGAGCGCCAGATGCCCCGGGTGCAGCGCACCCATGGTCGGAACAAACGCAAGCCTGCCCGTCAGCTCGCGCCGCGCCCGGCGGAGGTCGTGGAGCGCACGGACCATTTGCACCGATGAGTCCCCCGCATTAAACCCTGGACCGCAGGGCGCTTCACTCGCGCCGGGGGAAAGATCAAGGGCCATGACCAACCCGCACCACATCGTCTTCGCCAATGAAAAGGGCGGCACCGGCAAGTCGACCACCGCCGTGCACACCGCCGTCGCCCTCGCCGCCGCCGGCCACCGGGTCGGCGCGCTCGACCTGGACAACCGTCAGCGCACCACCACCCGCTACCTGGAGAATCGCGCCGCAACCGTGCGCCGGCTCGGGACCGAGCTGCCGCAGCCGGTGTTCGAGGTGCTGGAGGAACTTAGCGAGGAAGCGCTGGCGGCTGCGATCGAGCGGCTGTCGGGGCAGTGCGAAGTGCTGGTCATCGATACCCCCGGCCGGGATGACCCGGTCGCCCGCGCCGCCATCCTCCGCGCCGATACGCTGGTCACGCCGATGAACGACAGCTTCGTCGACCTCGACCTCATCGGCCAGGTCCACCCCGAGAACTTCAAGATCACCAAGCCCAGCTTCTACGCCGAACTGATCTGGCAGAGCCGGACCAAGCGCGCCAAGTCGGCTGGCAAGAGCGTCGACTGGGTGGTGCTCCGCAATCGCCTGCAGCACATCGGGTCGCACAACCAGCAGCGTGTCGGGGCCGCGATGGACGAGCTCGCCCGCCGCGTCGGCTTTCGAGTCATCCCCGGTCTCGGCGAGCGGGTCATCTACCGCGAACTGTTTCCCAAGGGGCTGACCCTGCTCGACCTCAAGCAGCTCGGCGAAGTCGGCCTCAGCCACATCGCGGCCCGCCAGGAACTTCGGGAGATGATCGCCGGGCTAGGCATCCCCGGCGCGGAGCAGGCGCAGGCGGCGTAGCTGCGAGCGCCCCGGCGCAGGCCGGGGCCCAGACCCCTATAGACCACCGCTGCGGCGGCAGCGAGCCTGCTTCGCAGGCTGTTCTTGTTCGGGACTGGACCCGGCCTGCGCCGGGGTACATGGTTGAACAAACCCGTCGCTTCCGCGTAGGGCCGCACCATGACCCACACATTCGACCCCACCATCCTGCGCGAATACGACATCCGCGGAGTCGTCGGCCACACGCTCCATGAAGCGGACGCCTACGCGCTCGGCCGCACCTTCTCCGCCCACGCCGCCGCCGAAGGCGTCAAGCGCCTCGCGGTCGGCCGCGACGGGCGCGAGCATTCGCCCCGGCTGGAGGAAGCCCTCATCCGCGGCCTGATCGAGGGCGGGGTGGACGTGGTCCGCGTCGGCCAGGGCCCCTCGCCCATGCTCTACTATGCGGTGGCTGAGCTCGACGTCGACGGCGGCATCCAGATCACCGGCAGCCACAACCCGGCCGACTACAACGGCTTCAAGATGCTGCTCCCCAACCGCTCGGTGTTCGGCGAGGAGATCCGCTCGCTCGGTGCCCGCGCCGCCGAAGGCCGCTGGTGCGAGGGCCAGGGCACTGTCACCGACGTCGACATCCTCGACCGGTACATCGACCGGCTCGTCCAGGATTTCTCCGGCGGCGCGTTCCGGATCGGCTGGGATGCCGGCAACGGCGCCGCGGGCCCGGCGCTCGAGAAGCTGGTCAAGCGCCTGCCGGGCGAGCACCATACCCTCTACACCGACGTCGACGGCAGCTTCCCCAACCACCATCCCGACCCGACGGTCGAGAAGAACCTCGAGGACCTTAAGCGGCTGGTCGCCGAGAAGGACCTTGACTTCGGCATCGCCTTCGACGGCGACGGCGACCGCATCGGTGCGATCGACAGCCGCGGGCGGGTCATCTGGGGCGACCAGATCGTGTCCATCCTTGCAGTGCCGGTCCTCCAGGCCGAGCCCGGCGCGACTATCATCGCCGACGTCAAGGCCAGCCAGAAGCTGTTCGACCGCATCGCCGAGCTCGGCGGCCAACCGCTGATGTGGAAGACCGGGCACAGCCTGATCAAGTCCAAGATGAAGGAAACGCATGCGCCGCTGGCCGGCGAGATGAGCGGCCACATCTTCTTCAAGCACCGCTGGTACGGCTTCGACGACGCCCTCTACGCCGCCGTCCGCCTGATCGAGGCGGTGAGCGCATCGGGCAAGAGCCTGACCGAACTCAAGGACGAGATGCCGCAGAGCATCGTCACCCCCGAGCTGCGCTTCCCCGTCGACGAAAGCCGCAAGTTCGCGGTGATCGACGAGATCCTCGGCCGCCTGTCGAGCAGCGGCGCCCGGGTCGACCGCACCGACGGCGCCCGCGTGATGAGCGAAGACGGCTGGTGGCTGCTCCGTGCGTCCAACACGCAAGACGTGCTGGTCGCCCGCGCCGAAGCGCAGGACGAGGCAGGCCTGCAGCGGTTGATGGGGCAGATCGACGAGCAGCTGGCGGCTTCGGGGGTGGAGCGAACGGAAGGCGGGCATTGACCGTTCGGCACCCGGGCCGTTGACCGGGGTCCACCTCCTCCGTTCTCGATAGCTTGCGGATTGTCCGCTACGATCCGAGGCGGATGTCCAGGAGGACAGGCCGATCGTTGAGCCGTGCCGCTCAAGGAAAAAAGATCGAAACCGATCGCCGATCCTCACGCACGTTAACCCTCCGAGCTTCGACGCGCCAGGATCGCGCGGGACAAGCCGTCGTAGCGTTGAGCCATCTCCAGATGGGCCAGGCGGGCTCTTGAGTGTCTGGCCCTGACGGCTGCCGTGACCGCTTGAGCCGCACGCCGGGCGAAGTACCGGCTATCATCCTCGTGGAAGCCGAGCGGCCAGTCCCGCTCGACGGCGAGCCGGTCGAACTCGCTCGCCAGCCGAAGCAGCAGCGGCGCCTCGGGTCGGCCCTGGAACTCCTGCGCCAGGGAACGGCAGTCCGAACCTTCACCCGCTAGACGACACAAAGGCATTGGAGGCTCCTGGCAAGCTGCTGAAGAACCACCATTAACCCGGCGCTTCTAAACTCCGGGTTCCTCCGCATGGTTTATCTCGAGTTAAGCCGTCGATCGCGGAGGCCGCGCTCAAGTCAGGATCGGAGCGTCAGCCGGACACAGCGCGCTCCATCGCCTGCGCTTCGAACAAGCGCCGCCTGATCTGGCAGGTCTGTCCCGCCATGGTGCAGGCCGGTTTCGACCATGCACTTAGTGGCATCCAAACCGTTGAATGGGGAGGCGGGCAAACCCAACGGAGATGGTCCATGGACCTCACTTTCCCCGAATATGATTACGACCAAACGCCTGAGCTGAGCATCGCACGCGAGTTGCAGGAGGACGGCGCGGCGGCTTCGGTCTCTCCGGAGGATCTTGAAGGCGCCCGATCGAAGCAACCGGGCACGTCTTGAGGAGCGAAGACGATGGCTTTTCGACACGAGACATCACCGGGCAGGCCTCGTCGGCGCGCAGTCGGCGGCCGCATGGTCCTCCGCCGCGGCTCGTCCGAGCCATATCTGGCAGTTCTGACCTACGAAGACGGACGAACCAGAGAGCACCCGTTCCGCTCCCTTCGGCAGGGAGAAGCGTTCCTGCGGCAGGAGGGCTCGATGAACTAGCTACCGGAACTACTCCGCTAGCACCCTAACCGATCGGATGATCAGCGTCGCATAGCGAGGCGTTTGTCGCGTTCCGCAAGCGGATCAAGCGCCCACTTACTGGAGAATCTCCCCGTTCCGCACAGCGCAATGGGGACGGGGACCGCCGCCAAAGGCGGTGGTGGAGGGGCCAACACCCCCTCCACCCGGCTTCAGCTATCGATCAGACCCGCGCCCCGCGTGACCGCAGGGTCTTCAGCAAGCCGAATCCGAGCAAGGCCGCCGCTGCGGCCGTCGCCACCGGCTGCCGCTTGGCGAAGTCGCGCACCGCGCCCACGCTCTTGCGCGCGCCGCCCGACAACTGATCGGCTGCGCCGTCCTGCCGGAGCCTGCTGTCGCCCGTCGCATCACCCAGCGACGACTTGAAACGTCCCTTCAACTCCGTGCCTTCACCGGCCAGCGTATCGATGTTCATAGCCTATCCCTTTCGACGATCGTCGGGTGAGAAACGCTCGGTGCCCCACGGAGGTGCCGCCCAATGCAAGGTGATGATGGACGTCCGCTTACGACCCAAAGCGGACATTAGAGCGTCAGCCAGTGCACCTTTACGAACTCCACAGGGTGCTGGATTTGTCCCAGTGCTTCATTTCTTCCCGTCCGTTCGCGCGCACTGGCCCAGCGCGATGACCGCAAACGGTGTTCGGGTGCCGGCCTTCTGGTCGCGTACCAACGCCACAGGCGTGATGATGACCTTGGCCGTGCCGCCTGCAGCGTCGACCAAATTGACCTGACTAAGACACGAAGTTTCAGTGAACAGACAAGGACCGGGCGAATACGCCGAAAAGGCATAAGACCCCGGAGCCGTCGAAATCGTCGGGAACTTGCCAGCCATAGTCAGCGGGTCGCCGGACCAATCAACCTTGGCCTGCATCGGATTTCCGCTCTCGAGCGCTATTGAAAAGTGCAGAGATGCCGGTGGAAGACCGATTTCCGAAGCCTTTGCCTGCCCACCCTCGAAGCCAACGGCCTTTGGGGCATCCAGTTGGCAGTCATACGCGGCAACTAGGCTAGCCACGGCTAGAAGAATAATCATTATCCACCCCCATAACGCGTGAGCATAAGCCC
>NZ_CADCWA010000015.1 GCF_902806285.1 uncultured Sphingomonas sp.
CGCCGCGGAGCTTCAGCAGCGCGTCGAGGCGGATGTCGACTGTCAGGTAGATGTGCGGGATCTGCTGCTTGGACTCGGTCAGGCGGCGCGCGATGGTCTTGCGCATGTTGCTGAGCTTGACCGCTTCGTGCGGGATTTCCGTCGAGAACGGCTGCGCGGGAGCAGGCGCCGGAGCCGCGGCGGCGGCGGGCTGAGGCTGCGCTTGCGGCTGTTGCTGCTGCGGCTTGGCCATCGCTCCGCCCGCGGCCTGGCCGAGATCGGCGCGGACGATGCGGCCGCCGGGGCCGCTGCCCTTCAGCGAGGACAGGTCGATGCCCTGCGCTTCCGCCAGGCGGCGGGCGAGCGGGGAGGCCTTGATGCGGTCGCCGGAGGCTTGCGGCGCGGCGGCCGGCTGGGCCGTGGCGGCTGGGGTTTCGACCGGAGCAGGTGCCGTTGGCGCCGGTGCCGCGGCGGGCTTCTCGTCCGCAGGCGGCTTCGGAGCCTCGGTGGCCGGGGCGGTGCTCGGAGCGGCAGCACTCGCGTCCTCTCCCTCGCCCGCGATCAGCGCGATGGCGGTGCCGACCTTCACTCCGTCCGTGCCTTCGGGCACCAGGATCCTGGCGACGGTGCCCTCGTCCACCGCCTCGAACTCCATGGTCGCCTTGTCGGTCTCGATCTCCGCCAGGATGTCGCCGGAGCTGACCGTATCGCCTTCCTTGACCAACCATTTGGCGAGCGTGCCTTCCTCCATGGTCGGGGACAGGGCGGGCATCTTGAGTTCGGTCGCCATGGGCACGGCCTTGCGCTGGGAAAGAGGTCCGCCCGCTCAAAGACCAGCCGCCCCGCCCCGTCAAGCTTGCGCGGACGCGGCGAAACGCGCACCCTCGCGCGCATGGAGCCGGAGCCCAGGCGCACCTACCTGGTGGTGATCGACGACAGCGCCGAAGCGCGGGTCGCCCTGCGCTTCGCCGCCCGGCGCGCGGCCAAGACCGGGGGCACGATGGAAGTGCTGGCGGTGGTCGAGCCGCAGGACTTCGTCCAGTGGGGCGGCGTCCAGGCGGCGATCGAGGAGGAACAGCGGCTGCGGATCGAGGGCATCGTCGGCAGCAGCATCGGCGAGATCGCGGATGCGGCGGGCAGCCGGCCGCGGATCCTGATCCAGTCCGGCGACCCCGTGCAGGTGGTGCGCAGCGTGATCGGCACCCGGCAGGAGATCGCGGCGCTGGTGCTCGGCGCCGCCCCGAGCGGGTCCCCGGGTCCGCTGGTGGCGGCGTTCACGGGCACGGACGCGGGGAGATTGCCGTGCCCGGTGATGATCATCCCGGGCGGATTGAGCGACATGCGGTTGGAGCAACTGTCCTAGTACCCCGGCGAAGGCCGGGGTCCAGGAGCGCCGGTAGGCGCTTTCCCGGTACAACCCGCTGCTATGCAGCGGCCTGGACCCCGGCCTTCGCCGGGGTACTACAGCACCCGCGCCAGCACCTCGCCCAGTGCCACGCAGCCGGCCTCGTCCTCGGCGTCGAACCGCGCCTTGCTCGGACTGTCGAGGTCGAGCACCGCCAGCAGCTCGCCATCGCGGACGATCGGCACCACCAGCTCGCTCTGCGACGCGGCGTCGCAGGCGATGTGGCCGGGGAAGGCGTGAACGTCCTCGACCCGCTGTACCTGCAGCGTCTGCGCCGCCGCGCCGCACACGCCCTTGCCGAACGGAATGCGGATGCAGGCGGCGCGGCCCTGGAAGGGGCCGAGCACGAGCTCGCCGCCGAGATTGCGGTAGAAGCCGGCCCAATTGAGGTCGGGCAGGCTTTCGGTGATCAGCGCGGAGGCGTTGGCCATGTTGGCGATCGGGTCGGGCTCGCCCGCGACCAGGCTCTCCAGCGCGGCGCAGAGGTCGCGGTAGAGGGTCGGCTTGTCGGCGGCGGCGATGTTGAAGTCGTACATATACTCTTCCTACAAGGGTCCGCTCATGCTGAGGAGAGACTGAGCAGCGCAGCTGTCGAAGGCGCGTCTCGAAGCACCTGTCCTTCGAGACGCCACTTCAACAAGCTCAGTGGCTCCTCAGGACGAGCGGAACATCTAATCCAATCTGACCCTGCCCCGCCCAGCCTTGATCTCGCCCCTGCCCTTCTTCGCCTCTATCCGCCTGGCCTTGGCTGCGCGGCTCGGCTTGGTCGGCCGCCGCTTGGCCTGCCGGACATGGGCGGCTGCGATCAGTTCCGCCAGCCTCCGCCGCGCGTCCTCGCGATTGGCCTCCTGCGTGCGGTAGTTGCGGGCCGTGATGACCAGCTCGCCGCCCGAGGTCATGCGGCTGCCGGCCAGGCTCCTGAGCTTCTCATAGGCGTACGGCGGCAGCCCGAGCCGGAACACGTCCACCCGCAGCTGACAGGCGGTGGCGACCTTGTTGACGTTCTGCCCGCCCGGACCGGTGGCGGCGAGGAAGCGCTCGGACAGCGCACCTTCGGGCAGCACCACGTCCTCAGGCCGCACGGTAGTGCTCCCGAATGTCCTCGGGCCAATGGTCGGGCAAGGGTGCCGTCACGGTGATCGCGGGCCTGGGGTCGCGCGGGACGCGGAGGCGCGAGGCATGGAGCAGCATCGGCCCGCCGGAAAGGCCGTATACCCGGTCGCCGACAATCCCCGTCGCGAACGCCTCGCGCGCGTGGACCCGGATCTGGTGGGTGCGGCCGGTCACCGGACGGAACTCGACCAGGGTGCGCCCGCCGTGGCTGGCCAACCGGCGCCACTGGGTGATCGCTTCCTGTCCCCGGGGGTCGGCCACCATCCGCCAGCCGGCGTCGGCGGTGGAGTGCTTGGCAAGCGGAATCGCGATGGTGCCGCCCTCCTCCGTCAGCTCCGCCCCGACAAGCGCGAGATAGGTCTTTTCGACCAGCCGCTGCTCGAACGCTTGCTGCAGCCGCGCCCGCGCCTTGGCGTTGCGGGCGAACAGCAGGCAGCCCGAGGTGTCGCGGTCGAGCCGGTGCATCGGGGTGGGCGGACGCTGGAACCCGACCTTCAGCTCGTGGAGGCGCCCCTCGATGCTCTCGCCGCCGGCGCGCGGCCGGTCGACCGGCAAGCCTGCGGGCTTGTCGATGACGAGCGCCTCGCCGTCGATGAAGAGGATGCGGTCGGAGAGCATGGCGCGCGCGATGCACCTCCCTCCCCTCCCTTTCAAGGGACGGGATCGAGGGTGGGTGCGCGCGTCTGCGCGCCAGAAGACGCGAAGGGGAGCCAAAGACGAGCATCGAACTCGTCTTTGGCTTAACCCACCCCAGCCCCTCCCTTGAAAGGGAAGGGAGGCCTTACTGATGCACCCGTGCAACGATTCCCGCGGAAAACCTTGCTTTAGACCATCTTAACCTTTGTCGGTCAGACCGCGAATGGTTAATGCACGCTTCAAGGCCGTTAAGAGGGCGTAACGCTCGGGCGACCTGAACGGGGGGACACACGCATGCGGGTGCTGCTGATCGAGGACGAGCCGACGACGGCCAAGAGCATCGAGCTGATGCTCGGAACGGAAGGCTTCAACGTCTACACCACCGACCTGGGCGAGGAGGGCCTCGATCTCGGCAAGCTGTACGACTACGATATCATCCTCCTGGACCTGAACCTGCCCGACATGCACGGCTACGACGTGCTGAAGAAGCTCCGGAGCAACAAGGTCACCACGCCCGTGCTGATCCTGTCCGGCATCGGCGAGATGGATTCCAAGGTCCGCGCCCTGGGCTTCGGCGCCGACGACTATGTCACCAAGCCGTTCCACCGCGACGAGCTGGTCGCCCGCATCCACGCCATCGTCCGCCGGTCCAAGGGCCACAGCCAGTCGGTGATCCGCACCGGCAAGCTGGCGGTCAACCTCGATGCCAAGACGGTCGAGGTCGACGGCAGCCGCGTGCACCTGACCGGCAAGGAATATGCGATGCTGGAGCTGCTGTCGCTCCGCAAGGGGACGACGCTGACCAAGGAGATGTTCCTCAATCATCTCTACGGGGGGATGGACGAGCCCGAGCTCAAGATCATCGACGTGTTCATCTGCAAGCTCAGGAAGAAGCTGAGCCTGGCGTGCGGCGGCGACAATTACATCGAGACGGTGTGGGGCCGCGGCTACGTGCTGCGGGACTCGAACGAGAGCGTGATGGCGGAGACGGCGGTGGCGTAGGAGCCGGCTGCGCTAACAGATTTTCGTCATTCCCGCGAAAGCGGGAACCCAGCTGAGCAGCAACATGCAGCGGGACTTCGGGCCTACCACATACCTGCTTGCGTCGCAGCGCAACGGGACCCTGTATGTAGGCGTGACGTCCGATCTCCTTGCCCGCATCTACAAACATCGGCACGGATTGCTTCCCGGCTTCACCCGCGACTACGGCACCAAGCTACTGGTCTGGTTCGAGCAGCACGAGACCATGGAGGCGGCCATTGGCCGTGAGAAGCGCATCAAGAAGTGGAATCGATCCTGGAAGCTTGAGCTGATCGAGGCGGGTAACCCTGAATGGCTTGACCTGGCGGAGGGTCTTGGATTCGATCCGATTTGAGTTGTTCGCTGGGTTCCCGCTTTCGCGGGAATGACGAGGGAAAAGCGACCCACCAAAGGCGGACCCCGGCTCAAGGCCAGGGTGACAAAACCTAAATCTTCAACAGCCCCCGCCGCCGTTCGACACCGACTTTCGCCTGCATGAAGCGCCGCTCCGGCAGGTCGCTGCCGGGCGCGTCCAGCGGCTTCCAGCCTTCGCGGCCGAGGCGTTCCATGGGCTTGAAGCCGACCTTGTAGGCCATGCGGGCGGAGCCCTCGACCCAATAGCCGAGGTAGACGTAGGGCAGTCCCGCCCTCGCGGCGCGGACGATGTGGTCGAGGATGATGTAGGTGCCGAGCCCTTTGCGGGCGTCCGGGCCGACGTCGTAGAAGCTGTAGATCATCGACAGCCCGTCCGCCTGCTGGTCGCTGAGGCAGGCGCCGACCAGTCGGCCCGGCCGGCCGTTCGTCGACGGCTCGCGATATTCGACGAGGTAGGTGCGCACGGGGGTCTGCTCGACCATGTCGGCGAAGTCGTTCTCGTCCATTTCCGCCATGCCGCCGCCGGGATGGCGGACCGCCAGGTAGCGGCGCAGCAGGGCGTACTGCTCCTCGGTGGTCCACGGCTTGCAGGCGGTGACCTCCAGGTCGGAATTGCGGCGGAGGAGCTTGCGCTGGGTAGCCGTGGGCTGGAACTCGTCGGTGACCACCCGGACGGAAACGCAGGCGTTGCAGTCGATGCAGCTCGGCCGGTAGGCGACCGACTGGCTGCGGCGGAAGCCGATCCGGCCCAATGCTTCGTTCAGCTCGCCGGCATGGTTGCCGGAAAGCTCGGTGAACACCTTCCGTTCGACCTTGCCCGCGAGATACGGGCAAGGGCTGGGCGAGGTGACGAAGAATTTCGGAAAACGAAACGGTGCGCTCAAGCGGCCTCGCTGATCCTCGGGGGGTGGACTCGAACAGCTTATGTAGGGGCTCAACGCTCTTGAAAAGAGGTGGAGCCATCCCGGACGAACGGAATCTCCACGGCGTATCGCATTGGGGCAATGGTCAGTCCAGCGCCGCCCGCTCGACCTCGAACCCGGCTTCCTCCAGCCGCGCAACGAGTGCGTCGATCGCCTGTGCATCACGGGCCTCGCATTCCACTTCGATCACCGTGTCCTTGGCGGGCAGACGGGTGAAGATGCGGTGGTGGTTGGTTTCGATGATGTTGACGCCGGCCTCGTGGAACTTGGCGGTGATGGCGGCGAGCGCGCCCGGGCGGTCCTGGGCGGCGATCCGCAGGCGGGCGATGCGGCCGGCGCGGACCAGCTCGCGGATGAGGACGTTGGCGAGGAGGTGCGTGTCGATGTTGCCGCCGCACAGCACGGTGGCGACGCGCTTGCCCTTGAACCGCTCGGGCTGCGCCAGGATCAGCGCCAGCCCCGCGGCCCCTGCCCCCTCCACCACCGTCTTCTCGATCCCGACGAGCAGGGCCACCGCATGCTCGATGTCGCGCTCGGCGACCAGCTCGATGCGG
>NZ_CADCWA010000016.1 GCF_902806285.1 uncultured Sphingomonas sp.
ATGGCCCATAGACGGTGAAGAACCGCAGGCCGGTCTGGGGAAAGCCGAACAGCGCCCGGTAGGACTCGCTCATCAGCTCGCACGCGCGCTTGGTCGCGGCGTAGAGCGACACCGGCTCGGTGCATGGCTCATCCTCGCTGAACCCCTCGCTGCCGAGCGGCCGGTTGCCGTAAACCGAGCTTGAGGAGGCATAGACCAAGTGGGTGAGATCGCCGAGACCGCGGCAGGCTTCGAGCACCGACAGGTGGCCGGCAAGGTTCGAATGCTGATAGGCGAAGGGCTGCTCTAGGCTGTAGCGGACGCCCGCTTGAGCGGCGAGGTGAACGACCCGGCGGACGCCGTCGCGTTCGATCAGCCCCTTCAACGCCTGTGTGTCCGCGACATCGAGCTGCGCGAACCGGAAGCTTGGCGATGGGGTCAACTGGGCCAACCGCGCATGCTTGAGGGCGGGATCGTAATAGCTGTTGAGATTGTCCAGGCCGACCACGCGCTCGCCGCGGTCGAGCAAGCGCCCGGCAACGGAATGGCCGATGAACCCCGCCGCGCCCGTGACCAGGATCGTGTCCGCCATCCGCTCATCCTTTCGAGCAAGCAGGCGCGTCCTGCTCAACCGCCCCTTCTAGTGGGACGGCTTGCGTCCAACGACAAGCGAGCGGCCGGACCGGAAAGGTGGCGCCGCCTTTTAGTCGACGAACACCATCTGGCGGACGCGGGTTCGGATCAGAAGCCGACGCGCAGGCCGAGCTGGGCGCTGAGCTCGTTGCCGTCATCCCGGCGAAAGGTGGAGCTGACCTGCGCGTCCAGGCTCGCGCCGGGCAGGATCGCCGCGCTCGCGCCGCCCGTGATCCGCCCGTACAGGTCCTTCGACCGCTCGCCGAGGTCCCACCGGTTGACGATGGTCGGGGCACTCGTCTGAGAGAAGAAGGCGGTGCGGCCGTCGCCGGTGAAATCCTTCTCGGCGACGAGCGAAACGAACGGCCGCAGGCTGACGCCCCCGCCCGCGAAGTCGCCGCGCGCCTCCAGGCCGACATGGCCGGTCAGCGCCTTGAGGCGGAGCTCCTCGACGTTGAGGGCCAGCGCGGGATCGCCTTCCTCCGTGTAGCCGTCGACCTTGGCCTTGGCGTAATCGGCGCCGATCACCGGGCCGACGCGCAAGCTGCCGAGCGGCACGAGATAGCCGGCCTTGGCTCCGGCTGTCAGGTGGCTGCCGTCGGCACGCGCGGTCAGGCCCTCGACCACGCCTTCTCGGGACAGCCGGTGGCGGTCGCGGCCGTAGCCGACATGGCCTTGCACGAACGCCGGCCCGATCGCAAAGCCGGCATAGCCGCCCAGCTGGAGGGAGCGCAGCCGGTCACGCGCCGGCTCGCTGCCGCTGAACCGGGCGCGGCCGCGGGTGTAGTTGGCGGCAACCCCAAGCACGCCATTGCCGAAGCCGAACTCGGCCCCCACCGTGCCGCCCACGCCATCCACGTCGAATGCGTCGGTCGAGGCTGACCGGCCGATATCGCGCGAGAAGCCGTCGCCCACGACGAAGAACTTCACGCCTTCCGCGACTTCACCGTCGCGGGGCGAGCCGAGGTCGACCCGGCTGGTGAGGGTGCGGCCGAACTGGCGCGCGGTGTCGAGGCCAAGGTCCGTCGACGCCGCCAGGGTCAGCGGGGCCTGCAGCTGCGCCGCCACGTACTGGCCGACGATCGCGAAACCGTCGGAGCTGAGGTGCAGCTGATCGACGTAGAAGAGGAAGCCGTCGCAGCCGCTCGCCACGTTCGCCGGGGTCGGAGCGCAGACCACGCCGTTGGGCACGCCATAGGCGGCCGGGTCGGTGGCGACCTGGTCGAGCACCGCGCTGAGGTCGAGATAGTGGACCACCACGCCGCCCGCGGCATAGCCGGCCAGGGTGGACTGAATGCCCGTGTTGAAGGTGGTCGAAAAGGCGTTGCGGATCGCCGCGGCTCCGGTCGGGTCGGGGAGCAGCGCGACCTCCGGCAGGCGGCTCGTGTCGCCCGCCAGGAAGCTGATGGTCGGAGCGCCGGCAGCGACCAGCGCGTTAAGGTTGGCCGTGGCAGTGCCGACGGAGACGGTCGCGGCGGCGCTCGCCTGGGCGGTGGTCGCGGTCGGGTTCGCCTGCTGGAACGCGCGGGCGTCGTTGCCGCCGATCGACACCGCAAGGAGGTCGCCTGCCTCGAACGTGCGATTGCTGGCCGGGAACGGCGTGCCCGGCGGAACCGTGCCCGACAGGAAGATGCCCGTTTCCTGGGTGAAGCCGGGCAGGCCCGGGTTCTGGTTGCCCGTGCCGGTCTGGGCCCCGCCCACCGCATAGTTTTCGATCGTCGCATTCAGCAACGTGGCCAAGGTATCGATGTAGTTGGTGCCGCCCGAAAAACGGCCGGTCCCGTAGAGTGTCCGAACCTGCTGCTTGGTGGCCTCGGGAACGTTCGGGTTGGCGAGGATCAGCGCCACTGCATTGCCGATGTCCGCATAGCTGTCGCCGAACGAAACGATGTTGTCCACCCGCTGCGCCTGGGCGGGGGCAGCCAGGAAAGCGCTGGCCAGCATCGCGGCGCCGACCAGGGCGCGGGTCTTAAAGGTCATCATACGCCGGTTCCTCCAGGCCGTTCAAGGACGGCGCTTCTGCCGCGGAGGACTAGGCTGCGGTCCCCATCACTGACAAGTCACTCAACTGCAACAGTCGCGCCGAAGCGAGCAGACGTCAGCGGCGTTCGCGGGCGAGCCGGCTCATCAGGATGGCGGCGCGGGTGGCCTGGCGGGCGATGGAGGAGATGTCGACCCGCTCGGCCGGAGTATGGTCGCCGCTACTGGCGGGGCCGAGGCCGACCAGCCCATCCACGTCCGCGGCGACGAAGCTGATGTCGCCCGCCCCGCGCTTGGCGGGGTCGAGCGGGGCCATGGCGGGTAGGCCCAAGTCGGCGTTGACCGTGTTCAACCGGGCCAGCAGCGCTTCGTTGCCGGGCGTCGGCGCCATCGGCGGGTAGCCGGCCTCAAACGCGATGCTCGCCTTGGTGCCCGGCAAACTGCTCGCCACGATCGCCTGCATCCTGGCCGTGGCCCGCGCAATCTGTTCGGGGCTGAGCGCGCGCAGGTCGCCGCGCGCGAAGGCCTGACCGGCGATGATGTTGGTCTTGCCCGATGCCTCGGTGCGGATCTTGCCGGCGTCCGCCTTCACCTCGCTGCCGCCAGCGATCAGCCCGACGTTGTAGGTCAGCTTGGGCTCGGGCAGCTCGCGGCGGAAGGCGTCCAGGATGCGGGCGAGCTCGTAATTGGCGCCGTAGCCGCCCGAGGAGAAGACGCCGCTCGAATGGCCGCTGCGCGCTGTGACAGTGAGCGTCCAGTCGGTCACGCTGCGCCGCGCGATCGAGCCCATGTCGCGCCCGTTCTCCTGCGCCAGCCCCTCGAAATCGAGCGCGGCGTCGGCCCGCTTGCCCGCAGCGATCAGGTCGCGGCGGGCGAGCTCCAGCGGGGCGCCCGGGTCCTCCTCGTCGCCGGTCAGCACCACTTCGATGTTGGCGCCGCGGAGCGTGCGGGCAGTCTGCATGGCGCGCAGGGCGGCGAGCATGACCGCCACTCCGCCCTTGTTGTCGGCCGCGCCTGGTCCATGCCCGCGGTCACCCTCCCGCGTCCAGCGCTGAAAGGGCGAGTCCGGCTCGAACACCGTGTCGAGATGGCCGATCAGCAGCAGCCGCTTGGCGCCGGGCCGGCCCTTGCGGGTAGCGACGAGATGCCCGGCGCGGCCGGTTTGCGGCAGCGGCACCCAGCGGACTGTAAAGCCGAGCGGCTCCAGTTCGGCCCGCACGATGCGCGCAACCGCCTCCACCCCGCCCGGGTTCAGCGAACCGCTGTTCTGGTTCACCATCCGCTCGAGCAGGGCGAGGGTGCGGTCCTGCTCCGCCTGGACGGCGGCAGCCATGCGCTGCTCGAGTGCGGTGAGCTTGGCGGTGGCGGGGGTGGCAAGGAGAAGTGCGACGCCCACCGCGAGCGTACTCCGGCGGACGCCGGAGCCCAGCCATCCGAGAAACGCGCGCGGTCTCACCAGCGGCTGGACCCCGGCGTTCGCCGGGGTACGGTGCGGGCTCAAGCACCACCTCCAACCACCACGCCGCGGCACTCGCCGAAGCCGATCGGCACCGCGCCGTCCGCCTCGGCCCGAGCCGCCAGGATCAGCTCGTCGCCGTCCTCCAGGAAGCGGCGCTCCTCGCCGGAGGCGAGCGCGATCGGCCTCTTGCCGCCTTGCGTCGTCTCCAGAAGGCTGCCGAAACCCTCCTTGCCCGGCGCCGAGATGGTGCCGGTGCCGAGCAGGTCGCCCGGGGCCAGGTTGCAGCCGTTGGAGGCGTGGTGCGCCACCATCTGCGCCGCTGTCCAGTACATGTGCCGCGCGTCGCTGAGCGCGAGGCGGTGCGGCGCCAGCCCCTTCTCCCGGAGCCCCGGCGTCAGCAGCAGCACTTCCAGCTCCAAGGCGAGCGCCCCCTCGCGCTGGTCGGCCCCGTCCAGGAGGTAGGGGAGGGGAGCGGGGTCGCCCTCGGGCCGCGGCCGCTGGGGCGCGCGGAAGGGCGCCAGCGCCTCCGGCGTGACGACCCAGGGGCTGACCGTGCTGCCGAAGCTCTTGGCCAGGAACGGCCCGAGCGGCTGGTACTCCCAGGCCTGGATGTCGCGCGCCGACCAGTCGTTCAGCAGGCAGTAGCCGGCGACGTGCCCCGCCGCTTCGCCGACCGGGATCGGCTCGCCGAGCGCGTTCCCCGGCCCGATCCAGACCCCGAGTTCCAGCTCGTAGTCAAGGTTCCGGCAGGGGCCGAAGGACGGCGCCGCCTCGTCCGCCCGCTTGCGCTGCCCGTTCGGGCGGCGGATGGGCGTGCCGGAAGGCACCACCGAGGAGGCCCGGCCGTGGTAGCCGATCGGCACCCACTTGTAGTTCGGCAGCAGCGGGTTGTCGGGGCGGAACAGCTTGCCGACGTTGGCGGCGTGGTGGATGCCGACGTAGAAGTCGGTGTAGTCGCCGATGCGCGCCGGCAGGCGCATCGCGCAGTCCGCGGCGCGGTGGAGCGCCTTGCGGAGCCGTTCCGCCTCGGCGCCCCCTTCCGCGAGCAGCTCCGAGAGGCGTGCCCGCAGCGCCCGCCGCGGGCCGGCGCCGAGGGCGAACAGCGCGTTCAGCGCACCGTCCGAAGCAGCCTCGGCGGCGCGCGCCGCCTCGCCCGAGAACACGCCGGCCGCGTGCGCGGCGGAAAGGTCGAGCACCATGTCCCCGATCGCCACGCCCACGCGCGGCTCATCGCTGCCGGGCGGCGAGAAGACGCCGAGCGGCAGGTTCTGGATCGGGAAGTCCGGATGGCCATTGGCCGAGTCCACCCAGCTGCGCAGCCCGGCGTCATGCGTCGCGTCGATCATGGGCATGCCGCTCACCACTCGCGCCGGCTGGGGTCGAAATGGCGCTGCAGCGCCTGGCCGTACGCGCCATAGTCCCGCTGCAGCTCCGGCAGGCCGGCGGCATAGGCGGTGACGCGCTGCATGAAGCGCGTCTCGAACATGAAGGCGAGCGTCCCTTCCAGCTTGTGCGGCTTCAGCTCCGCCTTGCTCGCCCCTTCGAAGGCGGACATGTCCGGCCCGTGCGGCAGCATGGTGTTGTGCAGCGAGAAGCCGCCCGGGGCGAAGCCGCCGCCCGTCTTCGCGTCATAGACGCCGTAGATCAGCCCCATGAACTCCGACATGACGTTCATGTGGTACCAGGGCGGGCGGAAGGTGTTCTCCGCCACCATCCAGCGCTCGGGGAAGATGACGAAGTCGATATTCGCCGTGCCCGGCGTGTCGCTCGGCGAGGTGAGGACGGTGAAGATCGACGGGTCCGCATGGTCGAAAAGCACCGGCCCGACCGGCGAGTAGCGCCGGAGGTCGTACTTGTAGGGCGCGTAATTGCCGTGCCAGGCCACCACGTCGAGCGGCGAGGCCGGGATCTCCGCCTGACAGAGCGTGCCGCCCCACTT
>NZ_CADCWA010000017.1 GCF_902806285.1 uncultured Sphingomonas sp.
TGTCGGCGCGGCTGGAGGAACTGCTGCTGGCGGCCGAGTATCTGCTGGCCGAGGGCAACGACCAGGTTATCCTGTGCGAGCGCGGCATCCGCACCTTCGAGACCGCGACCCGCAACACGCTCGACCTCAACGCAATTCCTTACATCAAGGCGCGCACCCACCTGCCGGTGGTGGTCGATCCCTCGCACGGGACGGGGGTGCGGGACTTCGTCACGCCCATGGCGCTGGCCGCGGCGGCGTGCGGCGCGGACGGGCTGCTGGTGGAGGTGCACAACGATCCCGCGCGGGCTCTGTCGGACGGGGCGCAGTCGCTCTACCCCGACGGCTTCGCGAGCCTGATGCGGCAGTTGCGGCCGGTGGCGGAGGCGGTCGGACGCCCGCTCGCATGAGCCCGCTTCATGGCGGGCAGGCCAGCGCACTGGTGCGCCCGCTCCGGACGGGTCTCGATCCCGCCTCCCTCTACGCGGCGCTGAGCGACGACGGGACGCGTGCCGACACGCTGCTCCTCGAACGCAGCAACGGGCCGAGCCTGCTGCTCGACCGGGCGGCTATCCGGGTCGAGTGCCGCGGTCCGGAGGTGACGGTGGTCGCCCTCGGCCAGAACGGCCGCAACCTGCTCGATGCCCTCGCCGCCAGCTTCGCGGATCGGCTGTTGGACAGGTCGGACAAGCAGCTGCGATTGCTGTTCCCGCGCAAGACCGGGCTCCACCCGCGCGAACGGCTGACAGCCCCGTCGCCGTTCGACGCGCTGCGAGCGCTGGTGGCCGGCCTCACTGTTCGGACGCCGGAAGAGCCGTTCACGCTGGCGGCCCTCGGGGTGGTCGCGTTCGACCATGTCGACCTGCTGGAGGAGCTGCCCGTCCCAGCCGAGGATCCGCTCGGATTTCCCGACTTCATCTTCTGGCTGGCGGAGTCGCTGGTGGTGGTGGAGCCCTCCGGCCGTGCCCGGGCGATCGCCACGGCCTTCGGCGGCGCGGTTCCGACCGAATATCCGGCGGCCGAGCGCATCGGCGAGCTGATCGCCCGGTGCGAAGCTGCGCGGCCTCTGCCGGAGCCCGAGGCCGCGAGCAGCGAACCAGACTATCGCTCGGTCGATCTCGACGACCCGGCGTTCGAAAGGGTGGTCGGCGAGATGCAGGGGCACATCGGAGCGGGCGAGGTATACCAGATCGTGCCGTCGCGCACCTTCCGCGCCGCCTGCCCCCATCCGTTCGCGGCCTTCTCCGCGCTGCGCCGGCGCGATCCCAGCCCGTACCACTTCTTCGTCCGGTCGCCGGAGCACCTGCTGCTCGGCGCCTCGCCCGAGACTTCGGTTCGGGTAACCGCGGGAGAGGTCGAGGTGAAGCCGATCGCCGGAACGCGCCCGCGTGGGGGCACGGGGGACGAAGACGACCGGCTGGAGGCGGACCTGCGGCTCGACGGCAAGGAGCTGGCCGAGCACATGATGCTGGTCGACCTCGCCCGCAACGACGTCGCGCAGGTGAGCCGGTCCGGCACCCGGCGCGTGGCCAGGCTGATGACGGTCGAGCGCTACGCCCGGGTCATGCACCTGGTTTCGTCGGTAACCGGCCGGCTCGGCCATGGGCTCGACGCAGTGCATACGCTGCAGGCGTGCCTCAACGTGGGCACGCTGACGGGCGCTCCCAAGCTCCGCGCGACCCAGCTGTTGCGGCAGGCGGAGCGGACCAAGCGGGGGCCGTACGGCGGTGCGGTAGGCTGGCTGAACGGGGCCGGCGACATGGACACGGCGGTGGTGATCCGTTCGGCGGTGGTGCGGAACGGCACCGCCTTCGTCCGCGCGGGCGCGGGGGTGGTCCACGACAGCGATCCGGCGGCGGAAGCGGAAGAAACCAGGCGCAAGGCCTCGGCGCTGCTGTCGGTGCTTGCGGGAGCGCCGCGATGAGCCGGCCGGTCCTGCTGGTCGACAATCTCGACTCGTTCAGCTTCAACCTGGTGGAGACCTTCGAGCGGCTGGGCTGTGCTGTGCAGGTGGTGCGCAACGGGATCGCGGCGGGCGAGGCGTTCGCCATGGCGGAGGCAGCCGACGCGACCATCGTGCTGTCGCCTGGGCCCGGCGGACCGCGCGATGCAGGCTGCTGCCTGGAGCTGATCGCGCTCGCCAAGGGGCGCCGACCGCTACTGGGCGTGTGCCTCGGCCACCAGGCGATCGTGGAAGAAGCGGGCGGGGTGGTGGCGCGGGCGCCGGAGCCGGTTCACGGCAAGAGCGGGCTCGCGACGCATAACGGCCAGGGGGCGTTCGCCGGGCTGCCCAACCCGCTGAAGGTCGGGCGGTACCACAGCCTGGCCGCGTTGCAGGTGCCCAACCGGCTGCGGGTCGACGCCCGTTGCGGCGAGGTGGTGATGGCGGTCAGCGATCGGCAAGCGCTGCAGGTGGGCCTGCAGTTCCATCCCGAGTCGATCCTGACCCCGGACGGCGACCGGCTCCTCCAGAACCTGCTTGTCGGAGGAGATTGGCAGGGCGGGGTTGCGCCGCCTGCGCCGAGCCGCTAACCGCGGTTACAACGTTCTATCACGCTGTAACAGGTTGCCCTCATGCCGACCCTCTCCCAAGTCCGCCCCAGTCTCACCGGGGACCTTGCGGACGCGCTCGTCGATCTCAGGGATCGCGAGGAAGCCGCCCGCTTCCTGTCCGACCTGTGCACCCCCGCCGAGCTGCACACGCTGGCCGAGCGCTGGCATGTCGCGCGGCTGCTCGACGAAGGCGAACTCACTTATCGCGAGATCCACCAGCAGACTGGGGTCAGCACGACCACCATCGTGCGGGTCGCGCGCTTTCTCCGGCAGGAAGACAATGGCGGCTACCGGCGGCTGCTCGACCGCTTGCGCGAGCGCGCCGGGTGAGCCGCGACGAGAACCGCCTGCACCTGGCCGTGCAGAAGTCGGGCCGCTTGTCCGACCAGAGCCGGCAGCTGCTCAAGGACGCCGGCCTGAAGCTGCTGCAGGGCGGCCGCAACGAGCTTGCGGCGCGGGCGGAGAACTTCCCGCTCGACCTGATGCTGGTGCGCGACGACGACATCCCGACCTTCGTCGCCGACGGCGTGTGCGAGCTCGGGATCGTCGGGCAGAACGTGCTGGAGGAATATGCGCTTGGGCTGCCCGAGCCGCGGATCGAGCAGGTCGCCAAGCTCGGCTTCGGTCGCTGCTCGCTGAAGATCGCGGCGCCCGACAGCCTCCGGGGCTTCGAGCTGCCGATGCTTGGGGGCAAGCGGATCGCCACCAGCTACCCGCGGCTGCTCCGCCGCTTCCTGGAGACGAACGGCCTTGATGCGGAGGTCGTAGCGATGCGCGGGGCGGTCGAGCTCGCGCCGCGGCTGGGCATCGCCGGCTTCGTCTGCGACCTCGTTTCCACGGGTGCGACGCTCGACGCCAACGGCCTCGCGCCGGTTGCCGACGTGTTCGACAGCGAGGCGGTGCTGGTCCGGACCATGCGGCCGATCGACGCCGCTCACGCCGAGCAGGCGCAGGCGCTGCTCACCCGGATCGACGGGGTGATCGCGACCGCCGAGAGTAAGTACATCGTGCTCAACGCGCCGGAAGGCGCGCTCCCCGCCATCACCCACATCCTGCCCGGTGCGGAGGCGCCGACGGTGGTTCCGCTGATCGGCCGCCCCGGCCACGTCGCGGTGCAGGCGGTGTGCCAGGAGTCGGTCTTCTGGGAGACGCTGGAGCGGCTGAAAGCCGCAGGCGCTTCGGCGATCCTGGTCATGCCCATCGAGAAGATGATGCTGTGATGGAAGTCTGCGACTGGACGGCGGCGAACGCCGCGGAGCGGAGCGCGATGCTGGCCCGGCCGCGCGGCCGCGAGTCCGGTGCCCTGCTCGATGGCGTGCGGGACATCGTCGCCGACGTGCGGACCCGCGGGTGGGACGCGCTGGTCGAGCAGGCGCTGCGGATCGACGGGGTCGCGCCGCGCCTGGTCGAGGTTGCGCCCTTTGCCGACAAGGCTCGGCAGACCCTGCCTGCTACCGCCCGGGCTGCGATGGAACTGGCCCGGAGCAACATCGAGACCTTTCACCGGGCGACGCTGCCCCAGGATGTGGAGGTCGCACCAATGCCGGGGCTCACCGTTGCCAAGCAGTGGCGGCCTCTGCCCAGCGCAGGCCTGTACATACCGGGCGGCCGGGCGCCGCTCTTCTCGACCTTGCTGATGCTCGCCATTCCTGCCCGTGTGGCCGGGGTCGAGCGGCTGACCGTAGTGACTCCGCCGCGCCCCGACGGCGGACTCGATATGGCGGTGGCGCTGGCGGCCGAGTTGTGCGGGGTCGACGCGATCTGGACGGTCGGCGGCGCCCAGGCGATCGCGGCGCTGGCGTTCGGGGCTGGGGATCTCCGCCCGGTGGATCGGATATGCGGGCCGGGCAACGCCTGGGTCGCGGCGGCCAAGGCGCATGTCGCGTCGCTGCCGGGTGGGCCGGGGATCGACCTTCCGGCGGGGCCGTCCGAGCTGCTGGTGATCGCCGACGGCGGCGCAGAGCCCGCGATGGTGGCGGCCGACCTGCTGAGCCAGGCCGAGCACGACCGCGACGCGCAAGTCCTGCTGGTCACCACCGAGCGCGCGCTGATCGATGCGGTAGGCGGCGAGCTCGGCAGTCAGATGACGGCGATGGGCGGCAGCTACGCTCCGGTGCGCACCATCCTGTGCGCCGACCTGGAGGAGGCGGTCGAGATCGCCAACAGCTACGCGCCCGAGCACCTCAGCCTCGCGACAGCTGCCGCCGATGCACTGGTGCCGCGGATCAACAACGCGGGCGCGATCTTCTCGGGCCACGCCGCGGCGGAGAGCTTCGGCGACTATCTGGCGGGCTCGAGCCATGTGCTGCCGACCGACGGCGCCGCCCGGTTCACCGGTGGAATCTCGACGATCAGCTTCATGAAGGCGATCACCGTGCAGCGGGTCACCCGGCAAGCCGCCGCGGAGTTGGCCGAGCCCGCCGCTGCCCTGGCGCGGCTGGAAGGGCTGGAAGCGCATGCCCGCGCCGCCGAGGCGAGGGCGGCGGCATGAGCCTCGCCGAGCGGCTGGCCCGGCCGGAGATCCTCGCCCTGCCCCCCGTGGACATCGCCGGCGCGCCCGTGGCGGGCACCATCCGGCTCGACGCCAACGAGAACCCGTTCGCCTCGTTGGTGCCCGGACAGCCGGCGATCAACCGCTACCCCGACCCGCAGCCGGCGCAGCTGCGCCAGCGGATGGCGGACCTGTACGGCGTCAGCGCAGAGTCGCTATGGGTGACGCGGGGCAGCGACGACGCGATCGACCTGCTGATCCGCGCCTTCTGCCGCGCCGGGGTGGACAGCGTGGGGATCGTCGAACCAACCTTCTCCGCCTACGCCCAGTTCGCGCGCGTGCAGGGCGCGGCGGTGATCGCGGCGCGGCTGTCGGACGATCTGGACTTCGATGCCGACGCTGTGCTCGCAGTTATGGTGCCGGCAGCCCCCAAGCTGCTGTTCCTGTGCACGCCGAACAACCCGACCGGAACGCCCGTCGATCCGGCCGACATTCGCCGCATCGCCGCCGCGCTGCCGGACACGCTGGTCGTGGCGGACGAGGCCTATGGCGAGTTCTCGGGCTACCCTAGCCTCGCGGCGGAAGTTGGGCCAATCGCCAATTTGGTCGTGCTGAAGACGCTGTCCAAGGCCTACGGCCTCGCCGGCGCGCGGGTGGGCTGCGCTATCGCGGAGCCCGCGATCATCGACCTGCTGGCGCGGGTGTCGCCGCCTTACCCCTTGCCGGGAGCGTCCATCGCGGCCGCTCTGGCGACGCTCGGCCCGGAGCGGATGCCCGTGCATGCCGAACGGATCGCCCGCCTGCTGGCCGAGCGCGACCGGCTGGCAGCGCTGCTCGCCGGGGCGGAAGAGGTGCGCCACGTGCGGGCCGGGGGCAACTTCCTGTTCCTGGAGGTCGAGCGGCCCGAGGAGCTGGCGCAGCGCTTGGCCGCGGCCGCGATCCGCGTGCGCTTTCGTCCCCGGGCCGCGCCGGGCGGCGTGCGTGTTACGGTCGGGGCCGAGGCCGAGAACAGGGCGCTGCTCGCCGCTTTCGGAATGACCGGCGAGGCCCGGCCGTCACGCCGCGCGGAGATCGTCCGCGACACCAACGAGACCCGCATCGCCCTGGCCATCGACCTCGACCGGGCTGAGCCGCGGCGCATTGCCAGCGGCATCCCCTTCTACGACCACATGCTCGACCAGGTCGCCGCGCACGGCGGGTTCAGCCTGGTGCTGGCCTGCCAAGGCGACCTGGCGATCGATCCGCACCACAGCGTCGAGGACATCGCCATCGCGCTCGGCACCGCGCTCAAGCAGGCGCTGGGGGACAAGCGGGGGATCGGGCGGTTCGGCTTCGCCCTGCCGATGGACGAGACCCGGGCCGAGGTGCTGATCGACCTGTCCGGCCGGCCGTTCGCACGGTTCGAGGGCAGCTTCGCGACCGCGGCGGTAGGCGGTCTGCCGACCGAGCTGGTCCCCCACGTGTTCCGCAGCCTGGCCGACAGCCTAGGCGCCGCGGTCCATGTCCGGGTGGATGGCGAGAACGACCACCACAAGGTGGAAGGCTGCTTCAAGGCGCTCGGCCGCGCATTGCGCACGGCAGTGGCGCTCGAAGGCAGGGGCGATGCGCTGCCGTCCACCAAGGGCATGCTGTGACCGGGCTGGCCGTTCTCGACATCGGCTACGGCAACACCGACTCGATCCGGCTCGCCTTTGAACGGCTTGGGGCGGAGGTGGAGCTGACCGCCGATCCCGCTGTTGCGGAAGCGGCGGAGCGGCTGGTGCTGCCTGGAGTCGGTTCGGCGGGTTACGCCATGCCGCGGCTGGCGGAGCTCGGGCTGGCCGAAGCGCTACGCCGCCGGACCCGGCCGACGCTAGGCATTTGCCTTGGCATGCAGCTGTTGTTCGAGCATTCGGAAGAAAGCGGCACGCCCTGCCTGGGCCTGGTCGCGGGCCGGGTGCGCGCCATGACCCCATCGCCGGGAAGTCCGGTACCGCACATGGGCTGGACCGGGCTCGAGTGGGCCGACGAGGCGATCGGACTGACCGCAGCGGATTACGTCTACTTCGCGCATAGCTTCGCTTGTGACGATGGACCTGCCACTGCGGCGCGCGCCAACTATGCCGGCCGCACGGTGCCGGCGGCGCTTCGGGCCGGGCACCTGTGGGGTGCGCAGTTCCACCCGGAACGCTCGTCCGCTGCCGGCGCGAACTTTCTCAATGCGTTCCTCAGCGCATGAAGCTGATCCCTGCCATCGACCTGATCGGCGGCCGCTGCGTCCGGCTCGCCCAAGGCGATTTCGCTCGTGAGACGGTCTATTCGGATGATCCGGAGGCCGCACTCGCCGATTTCGCCGCGGGTGGCGCGGAACTGGCCCACCTCGTGGACCTCGACGGCGCGCGCGCCGGCGAGCCGCGGCAGCACGCGCTGTTCGAGCGTCTCGCCCCGTCCGCTCCGGTCGCCCTGCAAGTTGCCGGCGGCTTCCGCACTGCGGAACAGGTCGCGCGCGTGCTCGACGCCGGCGTTCGGCGAGTGGTGATCGGCAGCCTCGCGCTGACCGACCCGGAGGCGTTTGCGGCGATGGTGGAGCGCTTCGGGCCGGAGCGGCTGACGCTGGCGCTCGACGTGCGGCTGGAGGACGGCACCGCGACTGTCGCCACCCATGGCTGGAGCCGCGGTTCGGCCAGCAACCTGCATGAGGTGCTGCGGCGCTTCCCAGAGGTGCGGCACCTGCTGGTGACCGACATCGCCCGCGACGGCATGCTGGGCGGCCCGAACCTGTCGCTGACGGAGGCGATCGTCCGTGATTTCCCCCAGGTCGAGCTGCAGGCGTCGGGCGGCGTCGCGACCCTCACCGACCTCGGTGCGCTGCGCGACGCGGGTGCGGCAGCCGCGATCGTCGGCAAGGCAATCTGGGAAGGGCGCTTCACCGTGGCGCAAGGGGTCGCGCATGCCCGCGGCTAGGATCATCCCCTGCCTCGACGTCGCCGAAGGGCGGGTGGTCAAAGGCGTCCGCTTCCGCGATCACCGCGACGTCGGCGACATCGTCGACCATGCACTGCGCTACCGCGACGAGGGCGCGGACGAGCTGGTGTTCTACGACATCACCGCCAGTCCGGACGGCCGCAGCGTGGACACGGCCTGGGTGCGGCGGGTGTCGGCGGTGATCGACATCCCCTTCTCGGTCGCCGGCGGGATCCGCGACGTGGACACGGCCGCGCGGTGCCTCGGGGCGGGCGCCGACAAGATCAGCGTCAACTCCCCGGCGCTGGAACGGCCGGAACTGATCGCGGAGCTGGCGGAGGCGTTCGGCCGGCAGTGCGTCGTGCTCGGCATCGACAGCCGCCGCGGCCCGGAGGGGAGACTGACCGTCAAGCAGTACAGCGGCAATCCCGATGCCACGCGCGATACCGGCCGCGAGACGCTGCCGTGGGCCGTCGAGGCGACGCGGCTCGGCGCGGGCGAGATCGTGCTCAACTGCATCGACCAGGATGGGGTGCGGCAGGGGTACGACCTCCCGCAGCTTGCCGCCCTGGTCGCGGCGGTGGACGTGCCGGTGATCATCTCGGGCGGCGCGGGCGAGGAGCGGCATTTCGCCGAAGCCTTCGCCGCTGGCGCGAGCGGGGCGCTGGCGGCGAGTGTGTTCCACGACCGGCGGATCGCCATTCCCGAACTCAAGCGGTTCCTCGCCGACGAGGGCGTCGAGGTGCGCCGATGATCGATCCCGCCACGCTCGACTGGGACAAGACGGACGGGCTCGTTCCCGCGATCGTCCAGGATGCCGCGAGCGGTGAAGTGCGGATGCTGGGCTACATGGACCGCGCGGCACTCGAAGCGACGCTGCGCGACGGGTTGGTGACGTTCCATAGCCGGTCGCGCGGGCGGCTGTGGCGCAAGGGCGAGAGCAGCGGCAATGTGCTGCAGGTGGTGGATGTGCGCACCGACTGCGACCGAGACGCGCTGCTGATCCTAGCTCGCCCGCACGGCCCCACCTGCCACACGGGCGCGGTGAGCTGTTTCGGCAGCGAAGGGGCGCCCGGTACTGGCTTCCTTGGCGATCTCGCCCGGTTGATCGGGGAGCGCGCCGCGGCCGACCCGGCCAAGAGCTACACGGCTCGGCTGCTTGCCGGCGGGGTCAAGCGGGTGGCGCAGAAGGTCGGGGAGGAGGGGGTGGAGGTCGCGCTGGCGGCCGTGGCCGGGGAGGCGGAAGAGGTCACGGCCGAAGCGGCCGATCTGGTCTATCACTTGAGCGTGCTGCTGCAGGCGGCTGGCAGCTCATGGGAGGAGGTGACGGCCGAACTGAAGCGCCGTCACGCGAGCAGCGCCACCGCCTCGTCGTAGAGCCTGCGGCTTGCGGCGGCGACCACCCGTCCGCCCTCGAACGCTGTTCCGCCCAGCCAGTCGCCGATGTGCCCGCCAGCGCCGCGGACGACGGCCACCAGCGCGTCGTAATCGTGCGGCTTGAGCCCGTTTTCGACCACCAGGTCGAGGTCGCCGGTCGCGACCCGGGCGTAGGCCATGGCATCGAGGCCGAACCGGACCAGCCGCGCTGCCCGGCGTACGCGCTCCACCGCCTGCGCCTCGTCGGCGGAGAAGAGGAACGGATCGGTGGTCGAAAAACGGGCATCCCCCAGCGATGCGCAGCCACTGGTGCGGACGGGCTCGCCGTTGCGCCGGGTCTCGCCGGCCAGGCCGATCAGGGTCTCATCCAGGGCGGGTAGATCGATCATCCCGGCGACGTGCCGGCCGTCCTGGAGCAGCCCGACCAGCACCGCCCAGCTCGGCAGGCCGCACAGCAGCGCCCTGGTGCCGTCGACCGGATCGAGGCTCCAGCGAAGGGTGGCATCGCCGCGGGTGAGGCCATATTCCTCGCCCCAGATGCCATGCTCGGGGAAGCGGCGCTCGATCAGGTCCCGCATCGCCCGTTCGGCGGCGCGGTCCGCGGCCGTGACCGGGTCGTACCCGCTTGCCGCCTTGTTCTCGCCGACCAGACCCGCCCTGATCTCGGCCTGGATCCCGGCGCGAGCTGCCGCGGAGAGCTGTTGAAAGAACTCGCGGTCCACGCGCCCCAATCAGCAGGTCGGCGGGCCATGGGCAAGCCCCGAAAGGTCATGCGCTCAGCCCGGCGATCGCAGCTTGCATCGACGCTACAAATGTAACATAACCTGCGGAGGTAGCCATGGAGTGAGTCGTGCTGAACCGCTTGCCGCCCAAGGAGCGCCAGATCGTGGACCTCCTTTATCAGCGCGGGGCCATGACGGCGGCGGAAGTCACGGGCGCGCTGCCGGGGCCGCTCAGCGGTTCGGCCGTGCGGACCATGCTGCGGCGGCTTGAGGACAAGGGCTTTGTCGTCCGGGCGGACAGCGAACGCGGCTACCTCTATAGCCCCGCCGTTCCCGACCAGACCGCGCGCAAATCGGCGCTGTCGGAGGTTGTCCGGGTTTTCTTCAACGGATCGCCCACCAGCGCCGCCAGCGCCTTGCTCGGCATGTCCGGGCAGATCGACGCGGAGGAACTGGACGAACTTGAAAAGCTGATCGCCGACGCCCGCAGGGCAAAGGAGAGCTGACATGGAGCTGCTGATCCCGTTCGCCCTGAAGTCCTTGCTGATCGCCGGCCTGACGCTTGGCGCCTTGCAGCTGATGCGGTCCCGCTCCGCCGCCGAGCGCAGCATGGTTGCGCATCTCGGACTGCTGGCGCTGCTGATGGTACCGCTCGGGCCGATGCTCCTACCGCAGCTCGTCGTCCAGGTGCCGGTTGCGAGCACAGCGCAGGAGGTTGCTCCCGTTGCGTCCGCGACGGCCCCATCGACTGTCGCGATTCCGGCCGGCGTTGGCGCGCCTGCGACGGAGGCCTTCGATCCCCTCAGCCTGTGGCCGCTCGCTTATGGGTTTCCGGTCGCGCTGCTGCTTGCCGTGACGCTGCTCGCCGTGGTCCGCCTCCTGGCCCTCAGGGCCAAGGCGTCGGTGCTGGTGGATCCATCCTGGTTGACGGCGCTGGCGCGGGCGCAGCGCCGCATGGGGTTCAAGCACGGCACGGCCCTGCTCACCAGCAGCGAGCTCAAGTCGCCGATCAGCTGGGGGCTGCTGCGCCCGGTGATCCTGCTCAACGACGGGGCGCTTGAGGCACGGCACCAGGCGGAGGCGATCATCGCCCATGAGCTGGCGCATGTTCGCGGATTCGACTGGGCCAAGCTGCTGCTCGCCCGGGCCGTCACCGCGGTCTTCTGGTTCAACCCGCTGGTCTGGATCCTGGCCCGCGAAGCGCACCAGCTGCGCGAGGAAACGGCGGACGACGCGGTGCTTGCCGCGCAGGTCGCCAGTCACGACTATGCGCAGTTGCTGGTCGGCGTTGCCCGGCACGATTGCAACGGCCTGCTGCTCGGGGCGCATGGCGTCGCTCCGGCCAAAGGCAGCCTGTCGCGCCGGGTTCGCCGGGTGCTCGACACCGGCTTGCGGCGTGGGCCGGCGGCCCGCGGGTTCGCCGTGGGCGTGGCGCTTGGAGCCGTCGCCACCGCCGCTCCGCTCGCTGCGCTGACCTTCACGCCGGACGCAGCGCCGGATGTCGCAGAGAGCTACCAGGTCGCTGCCGCCGCGCCGGAGCAGTCGCTGCCTTTGCTGGTCGCACAGTCGGTTGCAGGCGCGACGGCGCTCACCAGCCAGGTGGTGTCGGCGCAGGTCGCGGCGGCCTTGACCGGCAAGCCGACCGATTGGACGGGAGAGCAGCTGACGGCCAATCGGGTCCAGCGCGTGGCGGGCCTGACTCGACACCGGACCGACGAGGTCCAGCGCCTGGCCGATCGAGCTCGACAGGAGGCCGACCAGGTCCAGCGCCTGGCATCGCACCCGCATGAGCCGGCACCCGCTCGGCCTGGCGAGCGCCGGCCCGCTGCCGAAACGCAAGCCAGATCGGAGATCGACGGGGTGATCGCTGCCAAAGCCCTGGGGATCACTCCTTCCTACGCCGCCCGCATCCGCGCGGCTGCGCCCGGGGTGCGGATCGACAACCACGACCTGGTCGGAATGAGGGCGGTTGGGATAACGCCGCAATGGCTGAGCGACATGACCCGCGCCGGCTACCGCGCGCAGCATGCCGGCGACCTGACGGGCGCCAAGGCGGTGGGCGTCACCGGGGCTTATGTGGCGGACCTCGCGGCGGCCGGCTACCGCAACGTACCGCTGGGGGAACTGACCGCCATGCGCGCCATGGGCGTCACCGGCAGGTACGTCCGCAACCTGCGAGCCGCGGGGGTCACGGGTCTTTCGACCAACAAGCTGATCGAGCTGCGGGCTCATGGGATCAGCGCAGCGACCCTGCGCGGGGTTGGCGAAGACTGGCCGCATGGGATGGTGGAACCGCCGGAACCGCCGGAACTCGTCGAACCCGAGCACGACAACGATCACGGCGAATAGCCGCACAACCGCACTGTCTCTGTAACCCGAGTAACGCTCGCCCGGGCGAACGGGTGAGGCTTGCCCGCTGAACGAACCGAAGGAGCTTGCGCCATGAACCGTCCGATTGCGCTTCTGATCGCCATATTGCTGACCTGCGTCAGCCTGACGTCCGTGGGTCTGGCGGCCGAGTTGGGCCAGCTTCGCTTTCATCTCTCGGCTGCCCCGGACGGCCGGCTGCAGCTCAGCCTGTCCGACGGTGGCCAGCGCAACGGCCGGTCGAGCAGCAGCTTCGAAGTGACCGACCTCCAGGGACTCGACCGCGCCGCCCTGACCGGCACCCCAACCAACCCGATCCGCTTCGCCCTGGTGCGCGAGGCGGGCCGAGTGGACTGCGCCGGCAGCGGCGGGAACCGGGCGGCGGCGGGGAACTGTCGCTTCACGGGCAACGCCGTGTTCGCCGACCTCCTCGCGGCGCGCGGCATCGGCCGGCCGAGCGAGCGGCAGGCGTTCGGCCTTACAATGGTTGGAGCGAGCCGCACGCTGGTCGATGCCCTCGCCGCCGTCCGCTACCCCGCGCCGAGCATCGACGACCTGACCGCCCTGGCCGCGCTCGACGTCACCCCAGCCTACATCGCCGAGCTAGCCGCGCGCGGCTATCGGCCTGCCAGGACCTCCGACCTGATTGCGTTCAAGGCGCTCGGCATCACCCCGGCTTATGTGGACGGCTTGCGCCGCGCCGGCTTTGGCCAGCTTGCGGCGGCGGAGATCGTCCAGTTCAAGGCGCTCGACATCTCACCGGCCTACCTCGCGTCGCTGCGGAGCGTCGGCTACGGTCGCCTGTCCGCCAGCGAGGTGGTGCAGTTGAAGGCGCTGGGTGTCACCGCGGACTACATCGCCGGCTTTCAGCGGCTGGGCTATCGGAACATGCCGGTCGGCAAGCTGATCGAGTCAAAGGCGCTGGGCGTCACGCCGGACGACGTGCGTTCGCTGCGCGGCGGCCGCCGCGTGTCCATCTCCGCCGATGAACTGATCCGCCTCAGGATCGCGGGCCTGCTACCCTAGCCGACCGCCCCAGCTTGCGCGCCGCTTGGCTCCGCCTTCCTTCCCCGGTCCTGAGCGGCTACCGTGACTGGTAGAACATCAGGACGATGCCATGCTGACGATGCTTCTTCTGGCGGCGCAAACCGCGGGCCTCGGCGCGAACAATCATTCGGTCGATCTGCCGCTGCGGGTGCCGGCCGGTGCGCCGGCGTTCGCCGACGAGTTCACCGGGCGGAAGGTGGACGCTTCCAAGTGGCGGTTCGACACCGCCCGCAACGCGGCCGGCTGGCACAACAACGAGCGGCAATATTATTCGGCGGCGCGGCCGGAGAACGCCCGGATCGAAGGTGGCGCCGTGGTGATCGAGGCGCGCCGCGAAAGGCTGTCCAAGGCGCGTTTCCCGGATTGGGGAGGTCAGGCCTACAGCTCCGCCCGGCTCGTCTCGCGCAAGGCGCTGGGCTATGGTTTCTACGAAGTGCGGGCAAAGCTGCCGTGCGGGCGCGGCATCTGGCCGGCGATCTGGCTGCTGCCCTCTGCCGGCAAGTGGCCGGACGCGGGCGAGATCGACATCATGGAAATGGTCGGGTGGGACCCGAACGTCATCCATGGCACGCTGCACAGCGGCGCCTTCAACCATGCCAAGGGCACCCAGCGCGGCGCGCAGAAGCGGGTGCCCACCAGCTGTTCGGCCTTTCACCGCTACCAGCTCGATTGGCGGCCGGACTCCATGACCATCGGGGTCGACGACCGCGCTTTCTTCCGCGTGCTGAACGACCAGCCGGGCGGCGCGGCGGCCTGGCCTTTCACCCGGCCGTATCAGCTGATCCTGAACGTCGCCGTGGGGGGCGATTGGGGCGGGCAGAAGGGGATCGACAACTCCGCCTTTCCGCAGCGGATGACGGTGGATTACGTGCGCCATTGGCCGTCGCGCTGAGGCGTCAAAGCCACAACCAAGCTGGCATTTAACAAGCTCCGGGCGGGGACCGCTTGACAATTCTTTTACGGGAGTGAACGTTCTCAACCGATCTCTGGAGGGGACCCTGTTTATGGCGAGTTCGTTTTCCCGGTTTGCGGTCGGCGTGTCCGCGCTCGCGCTGATGGCGGTGCCGGGGCGTGCCCAGGCGCAGGAACAGGATGCGGCATCGACGGTCGGTCAGCCCGGCGACTCCGAAACGCCGGATCAGCCCGCCCCGACCGAGGTAACCGAGCCGACAGAGCCGACGAACGAGGAAATCGTCGTCACCGGTATCCGCCGCAGCCTGCGCGAATCGGTGAACATCAAACGCAACGGCCAAGGCGTTGTCGACGCCATTTCGGCCGAGGATATCGGCAAGTTCCCGGACACCAACCTGGCCGAGTCGCTGCAGCGCATCACGGGCGTGTCGATCGACCGGTCGAACGGGGAAGGCTCAACAGTTACCGTTCGCGGCTTCGGACCGGAGTTCAACTTGGTCGTGCTGAACGGACGTCAGATTCCGACGGCGTTCCTTGGTGGCGGCGATGCTCCGCCCTCCACCCGCTCGTTCGACTTCGCCAACCTTGCGGCAGAAGGCATTGCCGCCGTCGAGGTCTACAAGACGGGCCGCGCTACTGTCCCGTCGGGCGGGATCGGCTCCACCATCAACATCCGCACGCCGCGCCCGCTCGATCGCGCCGGCTTGCGCGGCAGCGTCGCTTTTAAAGGCGTGCTGGACAGTTCGCAGAACGGCAAGAACGATATTACGCCAGAGATATCGGGCATCATCAGCTCGACGTTCGGCGCTGATGATCAGTTCGGCGTGCTGTTCTCCGGGGTCTATGCGCGCCGCAGGGCCAGCACGAACGTGGCCAACGTCGGCTATCGCGACGGTTACCTGGGATCGGAGAACAACTGGGGCTCGCTGGCCCAGCCGGGCGATCCGCGTTTCGCCAACATCATCAATCGCCCGGACGCGGACGACGTGTACGAGGTGCCGCAGAACGCGTCCTACGATCTGAACGACATCGACCGGAAGCGGGTCAACGGGCAGCTCGTGCTGCAATGGCGCCCGATGGACAGCCTGACCGCGACCGTTGATTACCTGTACGCGCGCAACGAGGTTGAGAGCCGCAACAGCAACGTTGGCATCTGGTTCAACCACAACGACACTTCGAGCGAGTGGACGGACGGACCGGTCGCAGGTCCCGTCTTCTATACCGAGCGCTTCGGCCGCGCGGAGAACAAGGACCTGTCCTACAGCGGCGCCCTGACCGCGAGCCGCACGCTGACCAAGGTGCTTGGCGGAAACCTGACATGGACCCCGGCCGACCGCGCCACTGTGACCCTGGATGCGCATCACTCGTCGGCCGAGGCGAAGCCGACTAACCGCTTCGGCAGCAGCATGTCGTTCGGCAACGCGGTATTCGGAGTCGCGAGCCAGACCATCCGGTTCGACGACGAGGGTCTGCCGATCCTGTCCTACGTCATGCACGACGGCATCGACGCACTTGATGCCGCCAACATCCGGACGACCGGCAACGCCTTCCGCAACGCCTACTTCCGCGACGAGATCGATCAGGTTCAGTTGCGCACCAACATCGAGACCGGGGGCGGGTTCCTGGACAGCCTGGACTTCGGAGTGTCCTATGTCGACAACCGGATCCGCTCCGCCTTCGGCACGCTCCAGAACGATACCTGGAGCGGTTCGACCACTCCGGAGCAGGTGCCGGACGATTTCTTCTCCCTTGAAACGCTGCCTGGTCGTTTCGAGGGTGTCAGTGGGTCGGACGACATTATCCCCAGCTTCTACACCTTTGACGTGCCGACCCTGGTCGACTTCCTTGACGACCTTACGGGCATCTGTGGCGGCGACGGGAACTGCCTGGCCGACTTCACCACCGATCGGCGGATCAAGGAACGCATCTTCGCCCCGTTCGTGCAATTCAACAGCAGGTTCGAGCTGTTCTCGCGCCCAGCCAATCTGATCGCTGGCGTCCGGTACGAATATACCAAAGTGAACTCGGCGGCGCTGGTTCCCATTCCGACGGGAACCGCGCAGGTATCAGACAACGAATTCAGCGTCCTGTTCGGAACCGAAAGCGACTTCACGTCCTTCAAGGGCAATTACCGCAACCTCCTGCCCGCGGTCGATTTCGACATCGAGGCGATCGAGAACGTTAAGCTGCGCGCGTCCTACAGCCACACCATCACCCGTGCGCCCTACGACGCGCTGCAGGGCGGGCAGACGATCGATCCGCTGTTCCGCATCGGCGGCGGCTTCGGTGCCCGCGGCAACCCGGGGCTGATCCCGTTCAAGTCGAAGAACATCGACCTGTCGGCAGAGTGGTACTACGGACGCGAGAGCTATATCTCGGTCGGTTTCTTCAACAAGGATGTCGAGAATTTCATCTCGTCGACCCGGATCGACACGTCGGCTTTTGACCTGACCAACCCGGCCTTTGGGCCCCGCACCGACGCCGCTCGCGCCGCGTTGGGAGCCGGCGCTCCGGGGATAGCCTTGCGCGACTTCATCCTGCGCAACTTCCCCGATACAAGCCGGGTGACGGGGTCCACTACGATCGACGGGGTGACCTACCTTACCGGGCAAATCTTCGGCACCCCGCAGGACGCGCCACTGAACTTTCAGATCACGACCCCCATCAACAGCGACGAGACTGCCAATCTTCGCGGTTTCGAGTTCGCCGTCCAACACAACTTCTGGGACACAGGTTTTGGTGCCATCCTGAACTACACGATCGTCAACGGCGACGTGACTTACGACAACAGGCAGCCCGCGAGCGTGGCGCAGTTCGCGCTGACCGGGCTCAGCGACAGCGCCAACGCAGTATTGTTCTACGACAAGGGCGGGATCCAGGCTCGCGTCGCCTACAACTGGCGCGACGAGTTCTTGGCAGGAACCGGGCCCAACCCCTTCTACGTCGAGGCGTACGGACAATTCGACGCCAGTGCGAGCTACGAGTTCAGGCGCGGGCTGACGGCGTTCGTTGAGGCGATCAATCTCACGGGTTCGAGCCGTCGCGGCCATCGGCGATCGGACCGCAACGTGTTCTTTGCCTCGCCGGGCTTCGCCCGCTATTCCGCCGGCCTGCGCGTATCGTTCTAGCGAAGGCGCCGCTTTGCGGATACGGACATCGCAGGACAGGCGCCATTCGGCAAGGTGACCGGGAAAGTGATGGCCAGCGAGGCAGTCCGCAGGATCGTGATCGTAGGCGGGGGCACGGCCGGCTGGCTCGCCGCCTGCCTCCTCGCGGCGCGCGCGGGGGAGTGCGCCGCGGTTCCGCTCGAAGTCACCCTGATCGAGTCACCCGACATCCCGACGATCGGGGTGGGCGAGGGCACCTGGCCGACCATGCGCGGGACCCTGCAGCAGATCGGCATCGGGGAGGCCGAGTTCCTGCTCGCCTGCGATGCCTGCTTCAAGCAGGGCTCGCGCTTCCACGGCTGGCGTACGGGGGAGGCCGGGGACAGCTACTACCACCCGTTCGGACCCCCCGCCGACGGCGCCCCGCGCGACCTGGTGGCCGCCTGGCAGGAGGGCGCGGCAGACCGCCCGTTCGCCGAGGTGGTGAGCCCGCAGCCGCGCGCCTGTGCGCTCGACCTCGCGCCGCGCCAGCGGCCGATGCCGGATTATGCCGGTGCCCTCAACTACGCTTACCACCTCGACGCGGGGAAGTTCGGGGCGTTGCTGGCGCGCCACGGCAGCGAGCGGCTGGGCGTGCGCCACCTGCGCGACCATGTGATCGGCGTGGACCGGACGGCGGATGGGGACATCGCGGCGGTGGTCGGCCGCGACGCCGGGCGGGTCGAGGGCGATTTGTTCATCGACTGCAGCGGCCATGCCGCATTGTTGATCGGCCAGCAGTTGGACGTGCCGTTCCGCGACCGCAGCAGCGAGCTGTTCAACGACCGCGCCCTGGCCGTCCAGGTCCCGGTCGAGGCGGGCAGCGCCATCGCCGCGCAGACGGACGCGACCGCCCATGCGGCGGGCTGGATCTGGGACATCGGCCTGCCGACCCGGCGCGGCATCGGCTGCGTTTATTCCTCGGACTTCGCCAGCGACGACCAGGCCGCGGCGACGTTGCGGGCCTACCTGCGCTCTCAACTCCCACACCTTGACGCGGACGAAGCGGCGTTCCGCCGGCTGACCTTCCGCTCCGGACACCGCGAGCACTTCTGGGAACGCAACTGCCTCGCCGTCGGGCTGGCCGCGGGCTTCGTGGAGCCGCTCGAGGCGTCGGCCATCGTGCTGGTCGAGCTGTCGCTCCAGGCCCTGCTGGAGAACTTTCCGGCCGACCGCTCCGCCATGGAGCTCCACGCGCGCCGCTTCAATGCCTTGTTCCGCTACCGCTGGGACCGGATTGTCGAGTTCCTGAAGCTCCACTATGTACTGAGCCGGCGCGAGGAGCCCTATTGGCGCGCGCACCGGGAGCCCGGTTCTGTGCCCGAGCGGCTCGCCGAATTGCTGCGGCTATGGCGCGACCAGCCGCCGTCGCGCTACGACCTGCCGCAGGTGGACGAGGTGTTCCCGGCGGCGAGCTATCAATATGTGCTGTACGGCATGGGCTTCCCCGCGCCCGCGCGCCGGGCCGGGCGACCGGATGCCCAGGGCGGCGCCGCGAAGCTGTTCGGTCAGGTCGAGCAACGGGCCCGTGCGCTGGCGGCCAGCCTGCCTACCAACCGCGCCTACACCGACGCCCTCCGCGCCGAGAGCCTCGGGGCCGGCCAGCTGGAAACGAGCCGCTGAGATGGCGGACCACCAGCTCCTGGACAGCCGCACCCACGCCGACCTGCGGGTCCGTACCGATCGCACCGCCGAACTCGGCGACGGGATCATGTCCTGCCTGACCGTGCCCGCCGAGTTCCGCCAGGTGCAGAACGAGTATCCGATCCTGTTCCGACTGAACCTGGAACGAGACAGCTTCTCCGCGGTTGCGCTGTTCGGCTTCGAAGCGGGTGAGAACCTTTACCTAGAGAACGGCCGCTGGGAGGCGCGCTACGTGCCGCTGGCGCTCGACATCCAACCGTTCCTGATCGGGGCGGCGGAGCCCGGCGCAGAGGCCAAGCAGGTCCATGTCGACATGGCCAGTCCGCGGGTCGCGGCCGAGGGCGTGCGGGTGTTCGACGAGCACGGCCGGGCGACGCCTTATCTCGAGGAGGTCGCCGAGAAGCTGGGGGCGCTCGACGAGGGCTACCAGGCCAGCGACGGCTTCTTCGCCGCCCTGCGCCGCCATCAGCTGCTCGAGCCGATGACGCTGGAGGTGGCGCTGGAGGACGGCTCCACCAACCGGCTGGTCGGCTTTCACGTGATCGACGAGGAGCGGCTGCGTGCGCTCGACGCGGGCGCGCTGGGCGAGCTGCATGGGGCCGGATATCTCATGCCGATTTTCATGGCGGTGGCCTCCCTCGCCAACTTCGGCGCTCTGGTCGCGCGCAAGAACCGGCGGGTGGCGCATGGCTGAGGCCGATCCCGGCCCGATCGGCGCGCTGGGCCGCGTTCCGGAAGTGCAGCTGGCCGGCTCGGGCGAGCTGGACGCGCAGCTGCGCTCGGCGAGCGGACCGTTCGTGGTGCGCGGCCTGGTGGCGGATTGGCCGCTTGTGCAGGCGGGCGCCCGGTCGGCCGAGGAAGCGCGCCAGTACCTGCTACGGCACGCGGTGGAGCGGCCCTTCACCGTGTCGGTCGGCGCGTCCGAAAGCGGCGGACGGTTGTTCTACGACAGCAGCATGGGCATGAACTTCCGGACGGTCAGCGCCAAGCTGCCGGAGGTATTCGCCAGGATCGCCGCCGATGAAGGAAAGTCCGGCGCGCAGCCCATCTACCTGGCGTCCATCGACGTCCACCAGTTCTTTACCGGCCTGCACGACGCGAACCATGTCGAGCTCGGCGATCGCTCCTGCCTTGCCAGCATCTGGATGGGCACACGGACGCGCGTCGCGGCGCACAACGACTTCCCCGACAATCTCGCCTGCGTCGCGGTCGGTCGCCGCCGCTTCACCCTGTTTCCGCCTGGGCAGTTCCGCAACCTCTACCTTGGCCCGGTGGATAACACGCCGGCCGGCCGCGCGGTCAGCATGGTCGACTTCCACGCGCCCGACTTCGCTGAGCATCCGCGCTTCCGGGATGCACTGGGCAATGCACAGGTGGCGGAACTCGAAGCAGGCGACGCCTTGTTTATCCCGTCAATGTGGTGGCACCATGTCGAGGGGCTCGCGCCGTTCAACGTGCTGGTGAACTATTGGTGGCGCGACACGCCGCGGTGGCTCGGCCAACCCCAGGATGCGCTCAATCACGCGATGATGGCGATCCGTGATTTGCCCGCTCACGAGAAGCGGCACTGGCGCGACCTGTTCAACCATTATGTGTTCGATAGCTCCGAGGAGGTGGTCGCGCACATCCCGCCCCAGGCACGCGGCGTGCTTGCTCCGCTGACCGCGGAGAGCGCGGGCCGCATCCGCGCCTTTCTCCTGCGGGCGCTCAGCCGATGAGCGCGAACGGGCGCGTGCGGCGGGTCGTCATCGCTGGGGGCGGCACGGCCGGCTGGATGGCCGCGGCGGCGATCGCGCGCACGATGGGCCGGACCGTGGAATTGACCCTGGTCGAGTCCGACGCGATCGGGACTATCGGCGTGGGCGAGTCCACCATCCCGCCGCTCCTCACCTTCAACCGCCTGCTCGGCATCAACGAAGCCGAGTTCATGCGGGCGACGCAGGCGACCTTCAAGCTGGGCATTGCCTTCGACGGGTGGAAGGAGCCCGGGCACAGCTATTTCCATTCGTTCGGCCTGACCGGCAAGGACCATTGGGCGGCCGGGTTCCAGCACTTCTGGCTGTACGGCCGCGAGAAGGGCCATGCGCAGCCTTACGACGATTATTGCCTGGAGCTGACCGCGGCGCTCAGGGGCCGGTTCGCGCATCTGCCCGAAGACCGGATGAACTATGCCTACCAGCTCGATTCCGGGCTGTACGCCAAGTTCCTGCGCGCCATGGCGGAAGGGGATGGCGCCACCCGGATCGAGGGCAAGATCGCCGAAGTCGAGCTCGACGGGACAAGCGGCGACATCGCGGCGCTGCTGCTGGAATCGGGCGAGCGGGTGGCCGGCGACCTGTTCCTCGACTGCACCGGCTTTCGCGCGCTGCTGATCGAGGGGGCGCTGCATGCCGGCTTCGACGACTGGACGCACTATCTGCCGTGCGATTCCGCCATCGCCATCCAGACGGAGAACCTCCGTCCGGCGGTGCCCTATACCCGGGCGATGGCGCACGATGCCGGCTGGCAATGGCGCATCCCGCTGCAGCACCGCACGGGCAACGGCCTGGTCTACTGCAGCCGCTACCTCGACCGCGACGCGGCGCTTGAGCGGCTGCTCGGCAACATCGAGGGCCGCACCCTCGTCCAGCCGAACTTCCTGCGTTTCACGGCGGGCGCGCGGCGGCGGCAGTGGCACCGCAACTGCATCGCGGTGGGCTTGTCAGGCGGGTTCATGGAGCCGCTGGAATCGACCAGCATCCACCTCATCCAGCGGGCCGTGCTGCGGCTCATCCGGATGATGCCGCTGCGCGAGATCAGCGGGCGCGACATCGACGAGTTCAACGACCAGCAGCATGCAGACATGCTGCAGATCCGCGACTTCCTGATCCTCCACTACAAGGCCACCGAGCGGCGCGACAGCCCGTTCTGGCGCTATTGCAGTGCGATGGAAATCCCCGACACGCTCCGGCACAAGATCGAGCTGTTCCGCGAGACCGGGCGCGTGTTCCGCAAGAACGAGGAGCTGTTTGCAGAGAACAGCTGGGTCCAGGTGATGATGGGGCAGGGCATCACCCCGCGAGCCTACCATCCTATCGCCGGGAAGCTGCGCGACGAGGAACTGGCCCGCCTGCTCACGGGCATCCGCACCGATGTCGAGCGCACCGTGGCGACGCTGCCCGAGCATGCGGCCTATGTCGCCCATTATTGCGGGTCGGCCCGGGTCGACGCCGCTGCCTAGGGTCGCGCATTGATGGCCGATGGGGGAGGAACCGTGTCGCCGCCGCGGCCGCGAGCGGTCACCATCAAGCATGTCGCCGCGGAGGCCGGGGTCTCGCTGCAGACGGTGTCGCGGGTCATCAACGACGGCCCCAACGTGCGCGACGAGATCAAGAACCGGGTTCGCGCGGCGATCGACAAGCTGGGCTACGTCCCCAGCCTGGCGGCGCGGCGCATGGGCGGCACCCGGTCGTACCTGCTGCTGGCGCTGAACGACCGCGACCGCACGATCGACGGCTGGCGCTCGGGCGACGGGACGGACTGGGTCGACCAGATGCTGCTCGGCGGGATGCTGAAGTGCGCCGAGCACGGCTACCGGATGATTTTCGAACTGGTCGACACCCACGACGCGCGGGTCGAGCGGGCGATCAGCGGGGCGCTGGCGCAGCTGCACCCGGACGGGGTGATCCTGACCCCGCCGCACGGCGACAATCCGGTCATCACCGAGTTGCTGGCGAAGCTGAAGATCCCTTTCGCCAGCATCGGGTCGGAGGGTGGGCCGGGCTTCACCGTCGGCATGGACGACGCGGAGGCGGCCAAGGTCGCGACCGATCACCTCATTTCGCTTGGCCACCGCCGCATCGGCTTTATCAGCGGCAGCGAGGAATACGCGCTGAGCGGGGCGCGGCTGGAAGGCTATCGCCGCGCCCTCCGCTCCGCCGGCCTAGCCGAGGATCCCGCGCTGGTTGCCGGCGGCGATTTCACCTTCGCTTCGGGGACAGCGGCAACACGGGACCTGCTCGCGCTTGCCAAGCGGCCGACGGCGATCCTCGCCAGCAGCGACCAGATGTCGCTTGCCGCCTTGCAGGTCGCCCAGTCGAGCGGCCTTCAGGTCCCCCGCGACCTGTCGATCGTCAGCTTCGACGACACGCCCATCGTGAAGTTCAGCACGCCCGCGCTGACCGCCATCCGCCAGCCGATCGCGCCCATGACCGCCTGCGCCGCCCAGATGTTGATTTGCGCGGCGAACGGCGAGCCCGTGACCGACACCTGCCGCACGCTGCCGTTCGAGCTGATCGTCCGCGCGTCCAGCGCCGCCCCGCCGCGCTGACCCGGGCGCGCCGAGTGGCCGAACGCGACACCCGCTTTCTGCTGCTGTTTGCTTTGGCCAACGCCGGCGGGGTCGTCGCCTACGTTCCGCTGCTGACCCTGCTGTTGCCCGCGCGGGTGGCGGCGCTTGCGGGCGGAGCGCAGATCGAGTGGCTGGGGGCGGCGACGCTGGCCGGGGCGGTCGCCGCCAGCGTCGGCAATATCGCGTTCGGCTGGGCGAGCGATGTGATCGGCTCGCGCCGCCGGTGGGCCGCAGCGGGCCTCTGCCTCACGGTGGCGAGCTACGCTCTCCTGAGTGTCGTGCAGTCCCTGCCGCAGCTCGTGCTGGGGATCGTGCTCTATCAGCTGGTCCTGAATATGCTGCTCGCGTCGATCGTGGCCTGGGCGGCCGATGTCGTCCCCGACGCTCGCAAGGGCCTGCTGGGCGGATGGCTGGCTGCGGGGCCGCTGCTGGGCTCGCTAGCGGGCATCGCAGTAACCCTCCCGGATGAAGCGAGCTTCGAGCCGCGGATGGCGGCGGTGTGCCTGATGGTGCTTGCGTTGACCGCGCCGTTGCTGTTGTGGCGGGCGCCGCACGGGGGCTCAGCACGCTCGGCCGAGGCAATCGCGAGGGTGCGCCGGGTTCGCGGAACCGACCTAGCCCTGCTCTGGTCCGCCCGCCTGCTGGTGCAGATCGCCGGAAGCGTGCTGTTCGGTTTCCTGCTTTACTATTTCCAGAGCCTCCCGGACCGACCCGGCCCCGCCCGCATCGCCCAGCTGTCCGCGCTGGCGCTATTGATCGCTTTGCCCTTGTCGCTGTTCAGCGGCGGGCTGTCGGACCGGCTGGGCACGCGCAAGCCGTTCCTGGTCGGCGCGGCGCTGATGGCCGCGGGCGGGCTTGGCGTCATGGCCGCGGCGACGGGGGTGCCGGCTTCGGCGGCCGGCTATGTCCTTTTCATGTGCGCCATCTCGACGTTCCTGTCGCTGCACGCCGGTTATGCGATGCAGTTGCTGCCCTCCCCGGCGCACCGGGGACGCGACCTGGGCATCCTTAACCTCGCCAACACCATTCCCTCGATGGTCGCGCCGATCCTGGCCGTGTGGTTGGTGCCCGGACGCGGCTTCACCTCGTTACTGGGTCTGCTGGCCGCGCTGATGCTGCTAGCGGCCGGCTGCATCCTGTTCGTGCGGCACGACGCACAAGGCGCTTGAAGCCTACCCAAGAACCCGCCACACACAGCTGAGAACGTTCACAACCACGACGGAGAGCGACGAGGTTCCGACCTGCGGCCCTGCTGATCGCCCTTGCCGCAACCACCGCCGCCACGCCCGCGACCGCGCAGCCTGCCCTGCCGCGACCGCCAACCCGGCGAACTGGCCGCGCGCAGCGACCCCGGCGGCGATCACCGATGTGGCCACGGAAGCGCGGATCAGCGCGCTGATCGGCCGGATGATGGTCGAGCAGAAGGTCGGGCAGACCATCCAGGCCGACGTCAGCGCGATCACGCCGGCCGATCTCCAGCGCGGCCTCGGTGCGGCGCGCGATCCCCATCTTATCCAGCGGATCGGCGCGGCCACGGCCGCCGAGGTGGCGGCAACCGGCATCAAATGGACCTTCGCGCCAACGCTGGCGGTGCCGCAGGACCCACGCTGGGGGCGGAGCTACGAGGGCTTCGCCGAAAGGCCAGAGCCGGTGGCGGTTACGCCCGGGGGATGACGCTCGGCCTCCAGGGCGAGCTTCAGGCCGGCAAGCCGGTCGCGCCCGACCGGGTGCCCGCCACCGCCAAGCACTTCCTGGCCGACGGCGGCACGGCGGGCGGCAAGGACCAGGGCGACGCGCAGATCAGCGAGCGCGACCTCGTCCGCATCCACGCGCCCGGCTACCCGGCGGCGATCGATGGCGGAGCACTGACCGCGATGGCCTCCTTTTCCGGATGGGACGGGGTCAAGCATCAAGGCAACAAGTCGCTGCTGACCGACGTGCTCAAGGAGCGCATGGGCTTCGACGGGCTGATCGTCGGCGACTGGAACGGGCACGGCCAGATCCCGGGCTGCACGGCCACCGATTGCGCCGCCGCGCTCAACGCCGGCCTCGACCTCTACATGGCGCCCGACAGCTGGAAGGGGTTGTACGAAAGCCTGGCGGCCGACGCCCGCGCCGGCCGGGTGCCGATGGCCCGGCTCGACGATGCGGTCCGCCGGGTGCTCCGGGTCAAGGCCAAGCTCGGCATGCTGGAAGGCGCCCGGCCGGGCGGCGGCGACTATGCGCTCGTGGGCGCGCCGCAGCATCTCGCCCTAGCCCGGGAGGCGGTCGCCAAGTCGCTGGTGCTGCTCAAGAACAACGGCTCGGTCCTGCCGATCAAGCCGGGCGCGCTGGTCCTGGTGACGGGCGACGGAGCGGACAACCTCAGCAAGCAGACCGGCGGCTGGACGATCACTTGGCAGGGCACGGGCACCACGCCTGCGGACTTCCCCAACGGCCGGTCGATTTACGCTGGCATCGCTCGGGCCGTCACCGAAGCGGGCGGCACCGCGACGCTCAGCCGCGACGGCTCCTTCTCCGCCAGGCCGGATGTGGCGATCGTGGTCTATGGCGAGGACCCCTATGCCGAGTTCCAGGGCGACGTGCCGACGCTCGACTATCAGCCGTCGGGCGCCACCGACCTTGCCCTCCAGCGCAAGCTCAAGGCCGCGGGTGTCCCGGTCGTGTCGGTGTTCCTGTCGGGGCGGCCGCTGTGGACCAATCCGGAGATCAACGCGTCCGACGCCTTTGTCGCGGCCTGGCTGCCGGGCTCGCAAGGGGACGGGGTTGCCGACGTGCTGGTCGCGCGCCGCAACCGCCGACCGAGCCGCGACTTCACCGGCAAGCTGAGCTTCAGCTGGCCGCGCACCGCCGCGTCGCCGGTCGCCAGCCCGTTGTTCCGCTATGGCTACGGGCTGAGCTACCGCGACCGGGCGCAGGTCGGGCGCCTGTCGGAAGCGCCTGGGGTCGACGTGGCCGCGGCGCTCAACGTTGAACGCTACTTCGCCGCCGGGCGCGCGCTGTCCCCAGGGACCCTGACGGTGTCCGACCCGGGCGGCGCCCGGCCGGTCGAAGGCCCGCCGGTGACCAGCCCGGCCGGGGTGGTGACCGTCCGCTCGGTCGATGTCGCCGCGCAGGAGGATGCGAAGCGGATCGTCTGGAACGGGCAGGGCAATGCGCGGTGACGATCAGCGGCCCCGCCGCCGATGTCAGCCGGCAACTCAACAACGCATTCGCGCTGGCGATCGACTGGCGGATCGACAGTCCGCCCACGGGACGGGTGGTCCTGAGCTTCGGCAACAAGGCGTTAGACATCACCGACAAGGTCCGGACGGCAGCGCCCGGGCGTGTGGCGACCGCGCAGTTTCCGCTGCGCTGCTTTGCGGGGCCGGGGAGCGACTTCACCAAGATCGGCTATCCGTTCACCCTCAGGACGGAAGGCGCCCTCGGCTTGACCCTCTCGCGAGTGCGGCTGGAGCCGATCACCTCCGGGGACAGCTGCCCGCCGCAGGCTCCCTGACCGGGGCGGGCGAGGCGCGCCACCGCTCGGGCAGCTCGGCGAGGTCCTTCGGCTCGTCGATGTCGCGCAGCGTGTCGCCGACGTGCAGCGACCAGCCGAGGGCGCGGATGCGCGCGATGGTCTCCGCGGCAACGCTCGGGGTGCTCCACGGGATGTCACTGAACAGCAGCGGGTCGAAGCGCGTCAGCCCCAATAGCGCGTAGCCGCCGTCGTGCGCGGGGTGGATCACCGCATCGTGCCGGTCAAGCGCTGCGGCTGCGGCGCGCAGGCGGGTAGCATCCAGTTCAGGGCAGTCGCTGCCGATCAGCAAGACCCGCTCGCCAGCCGCCAGCACGCGGTCCGTGGCGCGGGCGAGGCGTTCGCCCAGATCGCCCGGTCCCTGATCGGTCATCCGCACACCCGCGGGCCGGACCGGAGCCCACTCGGGCGATCCCGGAGCCGGTGTGGCGCATAGCTCGGGCTCGCCCAAATCCGCCGCCACCGCGGCGGCTGTGGTCTCGGTCAGCATCTGGGCGGCGAGCCGCGCCGCGCCCTCCTGCCCGAGCGCGGGGATCAGCCGGGTCTTCGCGGCGCCGGGCACGGGCGCCTTGGCGAAGATGACGATGCGGGTGGGCGGCATCAGCCGCGCCGCCAGCGGTGGAAGCGCTCGACCCAGCGCAGCAGCGCTTCGGGCTTGTGCGCCTTCTTCCATTCGCCCGCCGCATATTTGTTGGCCTCCACCATGGTCGGGTAGGCGTGGATCGTGCCCAGAATCTTGTTGAGCCCGAGGCCGTGCTTCATCGCTAGCACATACTCCGCCAGCAGCTCGCCCGCCCCAGACGCGACAATGGTGGCGCCCAGCACTCGGTCCTTGCCCGGCGCGACCAGCAGCTTGACGAACCCTGAGTTGGCACCCTCCGCCACCGCCCGGTCGAGATGGCCGAGGTCGAAGCGGACGACTTCATAGGGGATGTCCTTTGCCCGCGCCGTCTCCTCCGTGTGGCCGACGTGGGCGACCTCCGGGTCGGTGAAGGTGGTCCACGGCACCACCCGGTAGTCGGCGCGAAAACTCTTGAGGCTGCCGAACAGCGCGTTGACGGCGGCGAACCAAGCCTGGTGCGCGGCGAAGTGGGTGAATTGGTAGGGCCCGGCCACGTCGCCGACGGCGTAGATGTTGGGGTAGAGCGTCTCAAGCCGCTCGCTCAGCGCTAGGGGCTGATCGGTCGGGATACCGAGCTCCTCCAGCCCGTAGCCGGTCAGCCGCGCGTGGCGCCCGACCGCGACGATGATCTCGTCGAACGGCAGGGCAGTTTCGCCCGCCTCCGACGCGACCACCAGCGTCTTGCCCTCGCAGCGCACGGCACGATGTTCAAAGAGGATCGTCACGCCCTCGCGCCGAAGCACGTCGGCAACGAAGGCGGACGCATCCTGGTCGTCGCGCGGGAGGATCCGCTGGCCGGCATCCACCTGCGTCACCTGCGCGCCCAGCCGGGCGAACGCCTGCGCCATCTCCGTCCCGATCGGCCCGCCGCCGACGATCACCAGCCGCTCCGGCAGCGTTCCGCGCGCAGCCAGCGCGTCCCACATGGTGTCGCTTGTCAGCGCTCCCGCTTCCTTGAGCCCGGGCACATTCGGGAGGATGGGCTCACCGCCAGCCGCAATCACGATCGCGCGGGAGGTCAACCGCGATGCGCCGCCGTCGCGGTCGGTGATCTCCACCGTCCATGGGTCCACAATCCGGGCATGGCCGAGCCGCACGTCGACGCCCAGCTCGGTATAGCGCTCGACGCTGTCGGCGGGCGCGATGGTGGCGATCACCTCGCGAACGCGGCCCATCACGGCGGCGAAGTCGACCCGCGGCTCGGCTGGAGCGATCCCGAAGTCGCCCGCGCGTCGCAGGTCGTGCGCCGCCCGGGCGCTGCGGATCAGCGCTTTGGAAGGCACACAACCGCGGTTGAGGCAGTCGCCGCCCATCTTGTCGGCTTCGACCAGCGTGACCTTGGCCCGCACGGTAGCGGCGATGTAGGCGGTGACCAGGCCGCCCGCCCCGGCCCCGATCACCACCAAGTTGCGGTCGAACCGCCGCGGCCGGTTCCACCCTTTGTAGACGCGGCGGCGCTTGACCAGGCCCAGCAGCCACTTGGCGAGCAGCGGGAACAGCCCCAGCAGTACGAACGAGCCGATGAGTGCCGGCGACAGGATGTCGCTCGTGCTCTCGATCCGGGCGAGCTGCGTGCCGGCGTTGACGAACACCAGCGTGCCCAGCAGCGTTCCGATTTGCGTCACGACGTAGAAGGTCGGCAGCTTCATCGCCGTCAGCCCCATCGCCAGATTGACGAGGAAGAAGGGAAAGGCGGGGATCAGGCGCAGGGTCAGCAGGTAGAAGGCGCCGTCCTTCTCGATCCCGCGGTCGATTGCGGCCGTGCGCCGTCCGAACCGCGCCTTGACCCAGTCGCGCAGCAGGTAGCGGGCGGACAGGAACGCGAGGCTCGCGCCGATCGCCGCGGCGAAGGAGACGATCAGCGTGCCGAGCCACAGCCCGAAGATCGCGCCCGCCGCCAGCGTCAGGATCGTGGCGCCGGGCAAGGACAGCCCCGTGGTGGCGACGTAGAGCAGGAAGAAGCTGCCGATCACCAGTAGCGGCCGGGCTTCAAGCAGGTCGGCAAGCCCGGCCTGGCGCGCCTTGAGGCTGTCGAGCGTCAGGTAAGAGCCAAGGTCCAGCAGGAAGAAGGCGGCAATGCCCGCTAGCACCAGCGCAAGGAGGCCGAGCTTGCCGGCGAGGCTTTTCGTCACAAGCGCGCCCTTCGCCCGGCAAACGGGCCATGGGCAAGCGACTTCTTGTTGACCATGACCAGTTCGCCTGCTCCCGCCCTTGTGTCACGGGTCCAGCGCCATCACGTCCAGGGTCGTGAGGCGCCGCCGTTCACCCAAGGTTCGCCGAGACTCGGCAAAGGTTTCACCAACGCCCTTGGCAAGCCTCATCGGCGAGCGGCGCGTAACCTCGAAGCACCCGCGACCGAACCAGAGGCAGGTCAACAAGGCATGAGCGGCATGGAACATGGTATGACGAAGCGCCTCTTTCTCGGCGGAGCGACAGCGGCGATTGGCGCGTGGCTGACGGGCTGCGGCCAGGCCTCGGCGAAGCGGCCGGCCGAGACGTTCGAGGTCAACAAGACTCCCGAGCAATGGCGCAGGATCCTGCCGCCAGAGCGCTATGCCGTGCTGCGCGAGGAGAAGACCGAGCGTCCACGCTCCAGCCCGCTCAACGCCGAGCACCGCCGCGGCACCTACGCCTGCGCCGGGTGCGCCCTCCCGCTCTACAGGTCGCAGGCCAAGTTCGAGAGCGGCACCGGCTGGCCAAGCTTCACCGCGCCGATCCCGAATGCAGTGCGAACCCGCCCGGATGGGCTCGCCTTTCTCGCCCGCACCGAAGTCCACTGCCGCCGCTGCGGCGGGCATCTCGGCCATGTGTTCGATGACGGTCCGGCGCCGACCGGCAAGCGCTATTGCATGAACGGCGCGGCGCTGAGGTTCAACGTCGCA
>NZ_CADCWA010000018.1 GCF_902806285.1 uncultured Sphingomonas sp.
CGCCCGCCCAGGGCAGCCAGCTGCTGCTGCTGTCGGCCAAGACGAGCACGGCCCTAGAGGCGATGGCGGCCAACCTGGCGGCACGGCTCGAGCAGCAGCCCGAGCTGAACCTGGCCGACGTGGCCTATACGCTGCAGGTCGGCCGCACGCCCTTCGACTATCGCCGCGTCGTGGTGGCGGCGGACGGTCCGGCGGTGGTGGCGGCGCTGCGCGCGGGCGCGGTGGCGGTGCACCAGCCCCAGCGCCACCGGCCGGTCGCCCTGCTGCTGCCGGGCACCGCCGCGGCGGCGGACTTGCTCGGCCCGGCGCAGACGCTGTATGCACGTGAGCCGGCCTTCCGCACCGCCGTGGAGCAGGGCTGCGCCGCGCTGCGGCCGCACCTCGGTCGCGACCTGCTGCCGCGCTTTGCCGCGCCCGGGGACGCTCCGGCCGAGCCGGCGTCCGCCGAGGCGCTGCTGTGGGTGGTCGAATATGCGCTGGCACAGCTCGTAGGCACGTGGGGCATCCGGCCGGCAGCGCTGCTGGGGGTTGGCGTGGGCGAATACGTGGCCGCCTGCCTGGCCGGCGTGCTCAGCCTGGCGGATGCCGCCGCGCTGGTCGCCGCTCGCGGCCACGCCGCGCCCGCGCCGCCCGCGGTCACGTTCCAGCCGCCGCGCGTGCCGTACATCTCGCAGCTGAGCGGCACCTGGATCACCGCCGCCGAGGCGACCGACCCGGCCTACTGGACGCGGCTGCAGGCGCAGCCGGGCGATGCGGCGGTGGACCTGGCGGCGCTGTGCGCGGCGGCGCAGCAGGTTTACCTGGAGGTGGGGCCGGGCGCGGCGCTGAGCGCGCGCGTGGCAGCGCACGTGGCCGCGATGGACGCGAGCACGCCGGCGGTGATCGCTGTGCTCGGGGAGCGCGGCGCGGCGGAGGCGGGGACCGGGCTGCCGGACACGCTGGGCCGGCTGTGGCTGGCGGGCGTGGAGGTGGACTGGACGGGCGTCCACGCGGGCGCGGCGCGGCAGCGCGTGATGCTGCCGACCTATCCGTTCGAGCGCCAGCGTTACTGGCTTGAGCCGAATCGGCAGCACGTTGCCTCGGGCAGCGCGTCGCCGATGGACGATGAGCCGGCGAAGCAAGAGCTTGCGGACTGGTTCTACGCCCCGTCCTGGAAGCGCTCCAACCTGCTGCAAACGGGAGCCCAATCCGATATCCGCGAGAAGCACTGCTGGCTCTTATTCCTCGACGACTGCGGCATCGGCGCGCAGCTCGGGGAGCGGTTGGCGCGTGACGGGCACGATGTCGTCGGGATAACGCCGGGCCACACCTTTGCCCCACTCGGCCCCAGCGCGTACGTGATCCGTCCTGGCGCGCGCGAAGATTACGAGATTGTGCTGCAAGACCTGCGCGCCCAGGGACGAGCACCCTCGCGTGTGGCGCACCTGTGGAGCGTTACGCCGCCTCAAGATCGCCCGGTCGACGACAACATCGTCGCCGAAAGCTTGAACACCGGCTTCTTCAGCCTGCTGGCGCTGGCGCAGGCGTTGGGCGATGGATCGACCGCGTGCGAAATCAACGTGATCTCTACCGGGCTGCGCGAGGTAACGTACGGCGACACGGTCGAGCCTGAGAAGGCGCTGATCACCGGTCCCTTCAAGGTCATTCCAAAAGAGAACGCCAACGTCGAATGCCGCAGCATCGATATTCGCCTGCCGGGAGCGGACGGCTGGAGCGCAGCCGCGCTGCTCGATCAACTGGTCGAGGAGCTTGCCCGCGCGGTCTCGGACAGCGTGATCGCCCTGCGCGGACCGCACCGCTGGGTGCAAATCTTTGAAGGCGTACACCTGGACGCTCCCGGCCGGCGCACCCACTTCCGCGCCGGAGGTGTGTACCTGATCACCGGCGGGCTGGGCGGCATCGGGCTGGCGCTGGCGGAGCACCTGGCCCACACGCATGGCGCGAAATTGGCGCTGGTCGGCCGCTCCGAGCTGCCGCCGCGCGATCAATGGGAGCAGATTCTGGCGACGCAGGGCGACGCGGAGGGCATCGGCTACAAACTTGGCAAGCTCCGCGCGCTGGAAGCCGCCGGGGCCGAGGTGCTGGTCGCCGCCGCCGATGTCGCCGACTACGACGAGATGCACGCCGTGGTCCGGCAGGTCGTCGCGCGCTGGGGCACGATCAACGGTGTGATCCACGCCGCGGGCCTACCTCCCGGCGGCGTGATCCAGCTCAAAACGCCCGACATGGCGCTGCGGGTGCTGGCGCCGAAGGTGATGGGAACGCTAGTGTTGGAGCGCGTGCTGGAGGATATCCCGCTCGACTTCCTGGTGCTCTTCTCCTCGATGAGCGCGATCACCAGTGGCGGTCCGGGGCAGATCGACTACTGTTCGGCCAACGCCTTCGTGGACGCCTACGCCCAGCGCTATCACGACCGCCACGGCCAGACTGTGTCGATCGGCTGGGGCGAATGGCAGTGGGATGCGTGGGGCGAAGGGCTGGCCGGCTTCCCTGAGGAGGTCCAGACCTTCTTCAAATGGAAGCGGCGCGAGTACGGCATCCCGTTCGACGAGGGCTGCGAGGCGCTGCAGCGCATCCTGGGCACCCGGCTGCCGCATGTCGTGGTCGCGACGCAGGATTTCCCGACGATGATCGAGAGCGGTAAGTCCTTCTCGATCGCGAAAATCCTGGAGCGCGTCAAGCAGCATCGCCGCGAGCAGCCCCGGCATCCGCGCCCGGCCCTGGCGACCTCGTATGTAGTCCCCGGCACCGAGCTGGAAGAGCGGCTCGAAGCGCTCTGGAGCGATCTGCTCGGCATCGAACAGATCGGCATCCACGACAACTTCTTTGAGCTCGGCGGGAATTCGCTCCTGGGAGTCGACCTCATCGCGCGCATGCGGCAAGACCTCAACATCGAGACCATCCCCACGCATGTGCTGTATGAAGCGCCGACCATCAGCACGCTGGCTCAGTTCCTTGCTCCGGTCCGTCCGGCGGCCGAGGTGGTCGAAGAATCGCAGGATCGCGGCGAGCGGCGCCGGGAAAAACTGAAGCAGATGAAACAGAAAACACAGGTGGGGATGTAATGGCAGATACAACGTTGCACGAGATGTCGCCGGATACAGCGCTTGCCATCGTTGGCATGGCGGGCCGGTTTCCCGGGGCGGCGGGTGTCGATCAATTCTGGCAGAACGTCGCGGGCGGGATTAAATCGATTCGTATCTTTTCCGAGGCGGAGCTCGAGGCGGCCGGCGTCGAGGACGCCCTGTTGCGGCAGCCCAACTACGTCAAGGCCGGCACAGTGGTCGCCGATGTCGAGCTCTTCGACGCGGCCTTCTTCGGCTACAACCCGCGCGAGGCGGAGCTGATGGACCCGCAGCACCGCCTGTTTCTGGAATGCGCCTGGGAAGCGTTGGAGCGCGCGGCCTGTGACCCGGACACATACGGAGGGCGGATCGGTGTCTTCGCCGGATCGGGCTTTTCGATGTACATGCTCAACAACCTGTACTCGAACCCCGAGCTGATTCAATCGGTTCCCGCGCTTCAGATTGCCGTGGGTAACGAGCGGGATTCCTTAGCCTCTACCGTGTCGTATAAGCTCAACCTGAAAGGGCCGAGCATTGCGGTGCAAACCTTTTGCTCGACCTCGCTCGTCGCGACTCATCTCGCCTGCCAGAGTTTGCTCACCTTTGAAAGCGACGTCGCGCTGGCCGGCGGGGTCGCGATCAACATTCCCCAGGAAAAGGGCTACGAGTATCACGAGGGCGACATCGTGTCGCCCGACGGCGAATGCCGCACCTTTGACGCCGCCGCCAATGGCAGTGTGATAGGCAACGGGGTGGGCGTAGTGGCGCTCAAACGCCTCGAAGATGCCCTGGAGGATGGCGACGTCATCTACGCCGTGATCCGCGGCTCGGCGGTTAACAACGACGGAATCCTCAAGGTTGGCTACACGGCGCCGGGGATGTCCGGCCAGGCGTCCGTGATTACGGAAGCGCTGGCCAACGCGGGGGTGGAGCCGGACACGATCAGCTATGTCGAAGCGCATGGCACCGCCACTCCGCTCGGCGATGCCGTCGAGCTCGCCGCCATGCACAAGGCCTTCACCGCCCGCACCGCCCAGACCGGCTTCTGCGCCCTCGGCTCGGTCAAGCCCAACGTCGGCCACCTCGACCGCGCCTCCGGCGTCACCGGCTTGATCAAAACCGCCCTCGCTCTCCAGCACCAGCAGCTCCCACCCAGCCTCAACTTCGCCCAGCCCAACCCCGCGCTCGACCTGCACGACGGGCCGTTCTATGTCAACACCACGCTGCGGGACTGGCCGCGCGGCACGACGCCGCGGCGGGCGGGCGTGAGCTCGTTTGGCTTAGGCGGCACCAACGCGCACGTGGTGCTGGAGGAAGCGCCGGAGCGCGCACCCTCGCCGCCGGCCCAGGGCAGCCAGCTGCTGCTGCTGTCGGCCAAGACCACCGGGGCCCTTGAGGCGATGGCGGCCAACCTGGCAGCGCAGCTTGAGCGGCAGCCGGAGCTGAACCTGGCGGATGTCGCCTATACACTGCAGGTGGGACGCAGTGCGTTCAATCACCGGCGGATGGTCGTCGCGGCGGACATGCCCGCGGCGGTCGCCGCCCTGCGGGGCAGCGCCGGACCCGGCGTGGCAACGGCCGAGCAGACGCAGCGCGGCCGGCCGGTCGCCTTTCTGCTGCCAGGCCAGGCGGACGTGACGGCCCTGGACGACCTCCGGCGCACGCTGTATGCGAGCGAGCCGGCCTTCCGCGCGGCTGTGGAGCAGTGCTGCGCCGCGCTGCGGCCGCACCTCCAGGTCGACCTCCTGCCGCGCTTCGCCCACCGTAACGGTACCACCGTGGTGGCGCCGGCCGAGGCGCTCCTCTTCGTGACGGAATATGCCTTGACGCAGGTGCTGGGGCAGTGGGGCGTCCGGCCGTCGGCGCTGCTGGGGGCCGGCATAGGCGAATACGTGGCCGCCTGCCTCGCCGGCGTGGTCAGCCTGGCCGATGCCGCCGCGCTTGTCGCGGCCCGCGTGGCGGGCGCCGCGCTGCCCGCGGTCACGTTCCAGCCGCCGCGCATCCCCTACCTTTCGCAGCTGAGCGGCACGTGGATCACCCCCGCCGAGGCGACCGACCCGGCCTACTGGATGCGGTTGCTGGCGCAGCGTGGCGACACGGCGCTGGACCTGGCGGCACTCGACGCCGCGCCACAGCAAGTCTACGTCGAGATGGGACCGGGCACGGCGATGAGCACGCTGGTCCCGGCGCGCCTGGCACAGACGGATGCGCACGATCCCGCGGCAGACGCACGGACACGGCTGCTGCACACACTGGGCCGGCTCTGGCTGGCCGGTGTGGACGTAGAATGGGCCGGGCTGCATACCGGCACGGCACGGCGGCGCGTCGCACTGCCGACCTATCCCTTCGAGCGGCGGCGCTACTGGGTTGAAGCGCAGCGACCGGCCGAGCGAGCGATCAAGCAAGCGGCCGGCGAGTCCACGGCCGGCGGTAAACAGGCGGCGATCGACGACTGGTTCTACCTGCCGGTCTGGAAACAGTCGCTGGGGATTTCCGAGGCAAACCTCCCGTCGCAAACCCAGCGGCAAGGTCCGTGGCTGCTGCTGCTCGACGAGAGCGGTCTGGGGCGCCGGATCGAAGCACAGCCCCGAGCCTATGGCTGTGACCTGATCGCCGTCCGCGCAGGTGCATTCTTCACACAACATGATCCA
>NZ_CADCWA010000019.1 GCF_902806285.1 uncultured Sphingomonas sp.
GGTGGCCAGCCGCGGCTATTTCCCCGCGGCTCTCGATGCTGCGGTACGCCAGAAGGCGCGGTGGATCGGCGGCATCGCCTTTGCCGGCTGGGACCGGATGGGCTGGCGCGGCGGCTGGGGCGAGCGCTGGTTCCGCATGCGCGACCGGCGCGGACCGCTGTCCGCGGTGCTGCTGGTCGCGGGCTACCTATCGATGCTGCTGTGGGGCCAACTGTGGCTGGCGGAAAGCCTCGGCGCGCCGCCGCCCGCGCCCATGTCGCCGGCCCTGCTTGCGCTGATGCAGATCAACGTCACCCTGCTCGGCTGGCGATTGCTGATGCGGGCGTGGTTCACGGCGCGCCTCTATGGCTTGAAGGAGGGTCTAACCGCCCTGCCGCGGACGCTGGTCGCCAACCTGATCGCGGTCCTGGCCGCGCACCGGGCCCTCGCCATCCACCTGGCGGGCGGGCCTCGCCAGTGGGACAAGACGGCCCATGTGTTCCCGGCGGAGGCGGTCCGCGGATGAGCGCTCCCACCCGTTTCCTGGCGCTGGCCGTCTTCTCCTGGATCGGCATCCGCGCGACCGCCGGAATGCTCGACTTGCCTCCGCTGCCCCCACCGGCCGCACCGTCACCGGCGCTGCCGCTGCCGCTGCCTGAGATGTCCGTTGCGGAGGCGGGACCCCTGCCTGTGCCTCAACCGGGCGCGGCACCGCTGCCGGCAGGTTACGGCTACGGCTACGGCTACGGACAAGTCCCCGCGGCCTATCCGGCTTACGGCGGCTACCCCTACCCGCCCGCCTATCCGGTTGGGCAGCCCGTGCCGCCGCCGCGCTCTCCGGCCGCGGTCTACTACCCCTACCCCGTCCACAGCGCCGCGGTGGCCCAGGCGCCGCAATCCGCACCGGCATGGCCGATGTCACTGGCGCCGTTGGACTTCGGCGGCCTCGGCCAAGCGGACGATACGCCGCTGCTCGGGCTTGCAGCCGTCGCGCCGCGGAGGCGGCAGTCGACTCCGCCCAGCTTCACGGACAAGCCGCGGAGCAGCTTCGACCGACTTTCGCTGTCGAGTTGGGCCTTCATCCGCCAGGAGCGGCCGCAGCTCGTCGACCTGACCGATGGAGCCGCCCCGCCAGGGGAGGCCCCGCTCGCCAGCGGCGGAACGCTTGGCGGGAGCCAGGCGGGGGCGCGGCTGACCTGGCGGCCTACCCAAGCGCTCGCCGTGAATCTGCGGGTCTCCGCGCCGCTGCGGCAGGGCCAGACCAAGATGGCCGGAGAGGCGGCGCTGGGCGTGGCCTGGCAGCCGCTGCGAAACGTGCCGGTCCGGTTGATGGCCGAGCGGCGCAAGGCGATCGGCGCGCCGGGCGGCGGCCGCGATGCCTTTGCCCTGCTGGGCGAGGGTGGGGTCTACGGACGGGCGCTGCCGTGGCAATTCCGACTCGACGGCTACGGTCAGGCCGGGGTGGTCGGGGTGCGCACCCGGGACTGGTTCGTCGACGGCGGCGTCACCGCCACGCGCCCGCTCTATGGCCGCTTCGCGCTGGGCGCCGGCGTATGGGGCGGAGCGCAGCCTGGCCTGTCGCGCCTCGACATCGGTCCACGCCTGTCGATGCAAGTGCGGCCCGGCATCCGCACCCACCTCGACTACCGTCACCGGCTGTTCGGTCGATCGGAGCCGGGCAGCGGCTTCGCGGCTACCGTCGCAACCGACTTCTAACGGAAGCCCTTAGAAGGGCACGTCGTCGTCGAGGTCGTTGTCGAAGGTGGCCGGCGCCGGCCGCGACTGGCCGCCGCCGCGCGAGCCGCCGCCGTAGCCGCCACCGCCAAATCCGCCGTCGTCGAAGTCGCGGCCGCCGCCCCCGCGGCCACCGCCGCCGCCCTCGCCCCGGCCGTCCAGCAGCACCATGGAGCTGTTGAAGTTCCGTAGCACCACGTCGGTCGTGTAGCGGTCGTTGCCGGACTGGTCCTGCCACTTGCGGGTCTCGAGCTGGCCTTCGAGGTAGACCTTGCTGCCTTTGCGCAGATACTGCTCGGCGACGCGGGCCAGGCCTTCGGAGAAGATCGACACATTGTGCCACTCGGTCTTGTCCTTGCGCTCGCCCGAGCTCTTGTCCTTCCAGCTTTCGGAGGTGGCGACGGTGAAGCTGACCACCTTGCCGCCGTTGGCAAAGCTGCGCGCTTCGGGGTCCTTGCCCAGATTGCCGACCAGAATGACCTTGTTGACGCTGCCCGCCATTACTCGCTCTCCCTTGATTGAGCGCAGCTATAGGCCGAGCGCGGTCGCCGTCCAGTAGGTCAGCCCGGCCGCGAGGTAGGCCAATGCGAACAGATAGCCCACCATGAACGCAGGCCATTTCCACCCGTTGGTTTCGCGCCGGGTGACAGCGATGGTGGAAATGCACTGCGGCGCGAACACGAACCAGGCGAGGAAGGCCAGGGCGGTTGGCAGCGGCCAGTTGCCGCCTAGCCGCTCCTCCAGGCTCTGGCTCATCTGCGCTTCGTCCGACTGGTCGATGGCGTAGACGGTGGCAATGGCGCTGACCGCAACCTCACGCGCCGCCATGGCGGGAAGCAGGGCCATCGCGATCTCGTGATTGAAGCCGATCGGGCGGACCACGACCTCGATCCCGCTGGCGATGCGGCCGGCGATCGACACCTCGCTCTGCTGCTCGCCCGGGCCCGCCTGCGGGAAGCTCATCAGCGCCCACAGGGCGACAGTGGTGACGAGGATGATCCCGCCGACCCGCTTCAGGAAGATGGAACCGCGCTGCCACAGCCCTAGCGCGACATCCTTCAATGGCGGCAGCTGGTACTTTGGCAACTCCATCATGAAGAAGCTGGAGCCGCCCCGCGCGACCGTGTTGCGCAGCAGCAGCGCGACCAGCAGCGCCCCGAAGATCCCGGCCAGGTACAGCGCGAACATGACGACGCCCTGGAGGTTGACCCCCGGCAGCACGTTGCGGTCCGGGATGAAGGCGGCGATGATCAGCGTGTAGACCGGCAGCCGCGCCGAACAGGTCATCAGCGGCGCGACCAGGATGGTGGTCAGCCGGTCCTTCTCATTGTCGATGGTGCGGGTCGCCATGATCCCGGGCACGGCGCAGGCGAAGCTCGACAGCAGCGGGATGAAGGCGCGACCGGACAGGCCGGCGCGGCTCATCAGCCGGTCCATCAGGAAGGCCGCCCGGACCATGTAGCCGGTGCCTTCCAGCAGCAGGATGAACAGGAACAGGATCAGGATCTGCGGCAGGAACACGACCACCGCGCCGACGCCCGCGATCACGCCGTCGACCAGCAGCGAGCGGAGCAGGCCCTCGGGCAGGGCGGCGGTGACCGCTTCGCCGACGCCGCCGACCAGCCCCTCGATCCAGCCGATCGGGGCTTCCGACCAGGCGAACACGGCCTGGAACATGGTGAACATGACGAACGCGAGGATCAGCGGCCCGGCGATCGGGTGCAGAAGCACGCGGTCGAGCCGGTGGGTCCAGCGGCGGACGGGCGTTTCGTTGACGATCGCGGCCGCGGCGATCCGGCGCGCCTCACGCTGAATTGTCGCGCGATCAGGGACCGCCTCGTGCCTCGCCTTGGGCCCGAGCAGCCGCTCGCTCAGCGCTTCCCGAAGCTCGTCCACGCCCTTGCGCCGGACGGCGATCGTCTCGACCACCGGCACGCCGAGCTCCGCCGACAAGCGCTCGGCGCTGACCTCCAGCCCGTCGCGGCGGGCCATGTCGACCATGTTGAGCGCGACCACAGTCGGCAGGCCGAGCCCGATCAGCTGGAGCGCGAAGCGCAGGTGATTGTCGAGGTTGGACGCGTCGACCACGATCAGCAGCCCGTCGGGCCGCCGCTCACCCGCCAGCTTGCCCAGCAGCACGTCGCGGGTCACCGCCTCGTCGGGACTGGACGGATCGAGGCCGTACGCGCCGGGCAGGTCGACCAGCTCGACCGGGCGGCCGTCGGCCAGGGTCGTCCGGCCGCTCTTCCGCTCAACGGTGACGCCGGGGTAGTTGCCGACCTTCTGCCGGGCGCCGGTCAGCGCGTTGAACAGCGCGCTCTTGCCGGCATTGGGGTTGCCGACAACGGCAATCAGGGGTGCCGGGTTCACCGTCCGCTCGGCGGCTCAGGCGCCGGGAACGACCCGCACGGCTTGGGCATGCGTGCGGCGGATGGCGACGGTCATCCGTCCGACTCGCACCGCCAGGGGATCACGACCGATCGGGCCTTGATGGAGCGGCTCCACGATCACGCCCTCATCGAACCCGAAGTGCTGGAGGCGGCAGGCCTCGCCATCTTCCAGCGCAGCCCAGTCGACCCGCTGGATTCGCGCGCGGCTGCCGACCCGCAACTGGTCCAGCGGCAGAGCAAAGGTCGATGGAGGAGCGATCGCCGTCATATTGCTACTGATTATCAATAACGAAGGGCGAAAGCTAGACCCCTTCTTGGCCGGCGTCGGGCGCTCAGCGCGGCGGGTAGCGCAGCCGGCCGAGGAAGCGGGTCAGGCTCAGCCGCCGCTCACCGCTGCCGCTCCATTGCGCCTTGAACCGTTCGAACTGCATCACCTCGTCGATCCGCCGGTCGAGAAACGCCGCGGTGTCGCTCGCCCCTGGACTATCGTCGCCGAGCCAGGCCAGCAGCGTCGAGCCGTACACGGCCGACAGCGTCAGCCGCTTGGTGTAGTGATTGAAGTCAGTCGCCGTGTCCCCGGCCAGCCGCCACATCAGGTCGGCGCTGCGCCAGCCGATCCGAGTCGCCAGGCCAAGGTTCTGCGGCATCGCCAGGATCGCCACCGCGCGGCGCACCGCTTCCTTGGCGGGCGCCTGGATCTGCAATCGCTCCCACACCATCTCGCGGATGCGGGCGCGGATTTTCATGGCCGCGATCCGTTCGGGCGGGAAGGCGATTTCCAGCGCGCGATCGACACCCCGAATGTAGACGTCGATGAGCCCGGCCGCGTCCTTGGGCATCGCCAGCCGGGCGGCCTGCACAGGGTCGATCCCCTCAGCTGCCGCCGCGGCTTCGACCGCGGCCCCGGTCCAGCCATCGAACGCGGCGTTCTCACCGACCAGGAGGGCAAGCCGGCGGCGGATTTGCTCCAGCGGAGACGGGGTATCTTCCATGGTGCTCAAGTGGCGGGTTGCGCACGGCCGCGCAAGCGCACCAGCACCAGGGCTGCGCCGATCGCCGCGGCGCCGACCCAGTCGAGCGGGCTCAGCGTCTCCCGGTAGACGAGCCACCCGATCAGCGCGCTGATCGCCGGCTGGGTGAGCAGCGCCAGGCCGATCACCAGCGGCGGCATGACGCCAAGCGCGTAGACCAGCAGCCCCTGACCGATCACCTGGCTACTGAGCGCCAGGACCAGCAGCGGAGTCCAATTGCCCGGCAGCAGCCGTTCGCCAGTGGCCAGAGCGAAAGGCAGGAGCATGGCGGCGCCGAAAGCACTGGCGAGGATCAGGGCCGGCAAGGGCTGGAGCTTACCCCGCGCCCGCTCCATCCCGATCAGGTAGCCGGCGTAGAGCAGCCCCGCTGCCAGGGCGAGCAGGTCGCCGTGAAGGTTGCCGGCAGACAACTCGGCGCTGCCGGCCATCAACAGCGCCGAGCCGACCGCCGCCAGGATCAGCGCCGCCGCCTGCAGCCCGGTCGGCCAGCGCCGCGCCTGCCACAACCCCCAGGCGGCAAAAGCGAAGCTCGCGACATTGCCGAACAGGGTCGCGTTT
>NZ_CADCWA010000020.1 GCF_902806285.1 uncultured Sphingomonas sp.
GATGCCTCCTGTTCGGGCTCCAGGCCCCAGGCTCGCATACAGTAGCAATTGGATGGTGCAAACTGACAGTTTCGCGTGATTACCCGAGCACTGTTGCTTTGCGGGCACATGTCGTAGACCGAAGCGGCTATGCGCCTTTGGAGGGTGATAGCCGTTCTTGCGTAGGATCTACCCGACAGTTGCGTCCAGCCGCGCGCGGCTGCCCGATCGAGCTCCGCCAGGTTGACCGCGCCCATGTTCGCCACCTCGGCCCGCCAGCGCGCGCCGTGCTGACCGAGCTGCACCACGTTGCCAGCGCCCCCGAGCGCGGCGATCAGACCTTCGCGCGGGTCGCTCGGACCCCGGGCCAGGGCGGTCCTGATGTCCCCTGCAACCCGCTCCGCCTGCGGGCCGAGCACGACCTGCAATCCTCGTTCGCCCACGCGGATCAGGCCGCGGGCACCAAGCGCTCTGAGGGCGGACTCGTCGATCTGCACGGGATCCTGCAACTCGAGGCGGAGGCGGGTGGTGCAGGCGTAGACCGAGCGGAGGTTCGCCGCGCCGCCCAGCGCCTCGACGAACGCCGGGGCGCCAGTCACCTGGGCGCCACCGCCCGCCGGGGCGGCTTGCTCAACCCCCTCGCGGCCCGGCGTGGCCAGACCGAAGCGGCGGATGCAGAAGGCAAAGGCGCCGTAGTATACCGCGAAGTAGCCGAGGCCGACCGGGAGCAGCAGCCACGGACGGGTCGCAAGATTGAAGTTGAGGACGTAATCGAACAGGCCGGCGGAAAAGCCGAAGCCGAGCTTGACCCCGAGCGCGTCCATCAGCGCCGTCGACAGCCCGGTCAGCACCGCATGGAGCAGGAACAGCAGCGGGGCGAGGAAGATGAAGGTGAACTCGATCGGCTCGGTGACGCCCGTCAGCAGGCTGGTGAGCGCAAGGCTGCCGTACAGGCCCGCGACGCCGCCGCGGCGCTCGGGCGGGGCCGCGCGGTACATGGCGAGGCACGCGGCGGGCAGGCCGAACATCATCACCGGGTAGAAGCCCGCCATGAACCCGCCCGCGTTTGGGTTACCCGCGAAGAAGCGCTGGAGGTCGCCGGTCGCGCCGCCGTATTCGCCGACGATGAACCAGGCGAGGTTGTTGATGATGTGGTGCAGGCCGGTCACCAGCAGCAGGCGGTTGAAGAGGCCATAGGCGAACAGGCCGAACGCGCCCGCGCCGACCACCCAGCGGCTGAGCGCGTCGATCGCTCCCTCGAGCGCGCGATAGCCCCAGCCGAACAGCGCCGCACCGATCAGCCCCGCGCAGCCGGCGGCGATCGGCACAAAGCGGCGGCGACCGAAAAAGGCGAGATACTCGGGCAGGCGGATGCCGGAGGTGCGGTTGTACAGCCAGCCCGCAACCAGGCCCGAGAGGATGCCGGCGGGCACGCCCAGCTTGCCCATTTCCTTGACCTTCCAGGCCGCGGCGGCAAGGTCGCGTGCGGCTTGGGTCCCATGGGCGGCCAGGATCTCCGGCGGCACCACCAGCAGGGTCTTGCCGCCTTCGGTCGTGACCAGAAACGCGACCGCGCCGGCGAGCCCCGCCGCACCATGGTTCTCCCGGGCGAGACCGATGGCGACGCCGATCGCGAACAGGATCCCGAGGTTGGCGAAGATCGCTTCGCCCGCCGCCGCGACGAAGCCGATGCCGAGCAGGTCGGGCTGGCCCAAGCGGAGCAGCAAGCCGGCCACGGGCAGCACGGCGATCGGGAGCATCAGCGAGCGGCCGAGCGGCTGCAGCCGGTCCAGGGTCAGGCGCATGGGACGTTCTCCAGCAAGGACCGGACTTCGGCCGCCGTGGCGCAGGCGAGCGCGCGAGCGGCCAGGGCGCGGGCGGCGTCGGTCGTGATCGCCGCAACCGCGGCCTTGACCGCGGCCGCGGGCACGGCCGCCGGCGCGGCCGACAGCTCGGTTGCGCCAAACCCGACGAGGACGGGTGCGGCGCGGGGATCGGAGGCGACTCCCCCGCAGATGCCGAGCCACCGTCCGTGCGCCCGCGCTCCCTCACTCGCCCGCGCAATAAGGCGCAGCACCGCGGGGTGAAGCGGATCGATGAGGCCGGCGACGGCCGGGTTGCCGCGGTCGGCGGCCAGCGCATATTGGGTCAGGTCGTTGCTGCCGACCGGGAGGAAGTCGGCCTCGCGCGCGAGTTCGTGGGCGAGCAGCGCGGCCGCGGGCGTTTCGACCATCACGCCGAGCGGACCCGCCGGCTGGCCGAGCTCGGCGGCAACGTTCCCCAGGATCGCGCGCGCCGCGCGGAGCTCGCCAACGTCGACCACCATGGGCAGCATGATCCGGCGTTAGGCGAGCGGCACGCCGGCAACGATCGCGCGAAGCTGGGTACGGAGAAGGTCGGGCCGGGCCAGCGAGAAACGAATCCCGCGCGCGCCCAGCGCATCACGGCTCGCGACGGCGCCTGCTTCGCGGCGAATGGCACGCTTGCCGGATCGGACCTCAACATGGCGCAAGCGGTCCGCAACGCGCAGCCGATGCTGGACGTCACCCTTCCCGTCGCTCTGGCGATGGCCAGCCGCAATCCGGCAACCTTCCTGGGGCTGGATGGGGACCTGGGTCGTATCGCGCGGGGCGCGCGAGCCGACCTTGTTCTGCTTGGGTTTGACGGTGCGGTGCGCCGGACGTGGATCGGCGGGCTGGAGTGATCTACCGCTCCCGGCCGAGCCGGCCCACCGCGTTGCGGAAGTGCACGGCGGCTCGGGCCTTTGTCGCGAAGCCCAGCAGGCTGACCACGCACAGATAGGCCAGCAACAGCGCAGGCGGCATGATCAGCAGCCGCAGGAAGGAGGTCGCTTGGAGGTCGATCAGCGCGGCCAGGCCCAGCATCGCGACCGCGCCGGCGGCCGGCAGCAGCAGGGCCTGGAGCGGTTGCAGCACGGACACCTCCGACCGCAGCGCCGCCGCTCCGCTGAGGACGAACAGCGACAGCCAGGCCATCGCGGCCATGAACCAGGCCACTGCGACCGCGCCGGAGGGCGCCACGACCGGCAGCGCGGCCACGGTGACCAGCGCCGTTCCGACCACCACCGCCGTCCGCGACCGCTCGGCGCCGGCGGCCACCAGATAGTTGAACACCAGCAGGTTGAGTCCCCCGCCCAGCGCCGCATAGGCGAGGGGCCGAAGGATCGCGCCCGACGCGAGCCAGGCCGGGCTCAGCAGCACGCTGATCACATCTTCGCTGAGGACCGCCAGCCCGACAAACAGCGGCGTGATGACCAGCGCGAAGATCTCCAGCGAGTCCAGGTGGATCTGGTACGCCCTGGGGCTCCGGTTGCGCTCGGCGAAGGAGGTCAGGATCACGCCCTGGACCGAGTTGATGACGATCAGGTTGGCGGCCAGGATCAGCCGCTTGGCCGCGCTGTACAGTCCGCCCGCGGCCGCGCCCAGCGAGGACGTCACGAAGAACACGTCCGCTTGGCTCCCGGCGAAGCCGACGACGTTGCTGAAGACGAGATGCTTCACCTGCAGCAGGTTGCGGACGCTTTCGCCCACCGCCAGCCGAAACCTCGGCCGCCACTTGCTGAGCAGGAACAGCAGGACATAGGCGGCGGCGGTGGTGACGAGCTGCTGGGCGACGAGGCTCCAGACCCCAAAGCCGGCGAGCGCCATGCCAACCCCCGTCGCCCCGCCCAGGATCGCCGCCGATGACGAGCGGATGGCGAGCAGGCGGAACTCGTAGCGTTTCGAGTACCAGACCTCGTGCGTGCGCGACAGGCCCATGACCAGCATCATGCCCGACATGACGTAGAGGATGATCGGCAGTCCGGGGAGGTCGACCAGGATCGCCAGCGGCTCCGCCACCAGCAGGATAAGCAGCACGCCGAGCACGCCCAGCAGCACGATGTGGGAAAAACAGTCGTCATAGTCGCGCTGGCCGGGATTGTTCATCGCCATCAGCCTGATCGCCAGCGGCTCGACCAGGATGCGCTTCACCAACTCCACCAGCAGCGTGGCGACCGCGACCAGCCCGAAGGCTTCGGGGCTGATGAACCTGGCGGTGACCAGAAAGGCGAGCAAGGAGATGGCCTGCGCGGTGAAGGCGTTGCCCACGGACCACAGGGCGGCTGTGCCCACTACCTTGGGGGCGGTCGGCGGGCTCGCGTCCGTCACCCGCGGGTCGGATGCCCTACTCTCCACCGCCCCGTCGGCCGGCCGCCGGCGCAAGCCCTTGAACAGCCGTTGAGCGAAGCTTCTCACGCAAACATCCCGGTAGAGTGGTTGTGGCCCGAGCCTGCCGGAAGCTTCAAACGGCAGGGCATACGACGTTCGGAGATGCCCATAACGGTCCAGCGCAGTGCCCGGCAAGCCCGCTTTCGGCGTGCATCCTTGGGGCAGCGCTCCGCCTACGCGTCGACCAACTCGCTGCGCGGACGAACGCCCGGGCTCGCCTGGGCCGCGGCCCATAGTTCACCCAGGCGCAGATCATATTCGGGCGGATGGAACGGGTCGCAGCCGGCGCCCGGGGTGAAGGTCATCTCGCCGAACAAGGGGCGGTCGGGCAGGTCGTAAAGATCGACCCGCACGAAGTCGAAGCCCGCGCCGAGGCGCTCGGCGACCTCGATCATCTCCTGGAGGTGGGCGGGGCGCGGCAGCTCGTCCGGGTCCCGCTCGAAGCGAAGCCTGAACGGCTGCGGCTCCCATGAGGGACTGAAGAAGGTCCGCCGGTGATCCGTGAAGCGCCGGCTGTCCACCTGGATGTAGTGGACCCGGCCGCCGAACACGAAGAACTTGTAATCGTTCAGCGGGCCGTTCCCGACCAGCGGCTCCACCAGCAGCTGCCGCGGGATGTGGTCGTACCAGATTTCGTGAAGATAGGGCTGCCACGCCGCCGTCAGCCATTCGGCCGCCAGCGCCTCCATCCGCGCCCAGTCGAGGTCCGCCGGGGATCGCACGAAGTGGTTCAAGCCGGAGCCGTGATTGGCCTTCAAGACGAAGGGGATCGGCCAGCCGCGCTCCCCGAGCGGCGGAAGGGTCGGGCCGGACCAGAGGGTCGGGATCAGATATCTCTCGCCGATCAGCTCCGCCACATGCGCCTTGACCGCGATCTTGTCGGCCAGGCGGCCGTAGAGTTCCAGATCCGGCACCCGAAGCTTGCGGACCTGCAGGCGTTCGCTGAAGGTTTGCGGGGTGCGGAAGTTCGGCTGATAACCCATTGCCCGAACGAACTGGATGCGCAGCGCCCAGCTCGGCGGCATGGCCCCCAGCGCGTACAGGTACAGGTCGCGTGCGCTGCTCCTCAGTCCGCTCACCCGTGCTGCTCCATTGCTCCGAGCCTCGCCCAACTGCGATGCGGCTGCATCACTAGGGCGCTCAGGTTCATGATTGCCTAACCCGGACGAGCAACGTTCCGGCGTCGCCAAGCTTATGTCACCATCCGGAGGCGCGGTCGGCACCGGCGTCACCCGGCGTGCGTCATCAGCAGTTCGGGCCAGACGGTCGCGCCGAGCGGCTCACCATGCGCCATCTGCACCACTTCCACGCACCACCCGGGGTTGGCTTCGATGAGCTTGGGGCCCGCGCTCGTGAGCGCCACGTCCCAGCCGACCGTCGCCACCTTCCCAAA
>NZ_CADCWA010000021.1 GCF_902806285.1 uncultured Sphingomonas sp.
GGTCGACCTTGTTGATGACGGGCACGATCTCATGGTCGTGCTCGATCGACTGGTAGACGTTGGCCAGGGTCTGCGCCTCCACTCCCTGCGCCGCGTCCACGACCAGCAGCGCCCCCTCGCACGCGGCCAGGCTGCGGCTGACCTCATAGGCGAAGTCGACGTGCCCGGGCGTGTCCATCAGGTTCAGCGTGTAGCCGTTCCATTCGAGCCGCACGGTCTGCGCCTTGATGGTGATCCCGCGCTCCTGCTCGATCTCCATATTGTCCAGCATCTGCCCCCGCACCATTTCACGATCGGTCAGGCCGCCGGTGCGCTGGATAAGGCGGTCGGCCAGCGTCGACTTGCCGTGGTCGATGTGCGCGATGATGGAGAAGTTACGGATGCGTTCCAAGTTCATGGTCTAAGTTCGCGCAATTCGATCATGAGGAGAGTTGGCGGCCGCTAGCAGGTCGCGTGCGCCCTGTCAGCCGCGCGCCGCCCGTCGATCTCTGCGGCGCGTTGGTCGAATCAGGTTGCGCCGTGCGCACAAGGACTTAGCAGACAGAAGCGAACTGCCTGCTGGAGCTCCGACTCTTTATGACCAAGCTCAACCGCCTTGCCATTCTCCTTACCGGTGCCTCTGCGCTCGCAGCCTGCGCCACCACCGCGCCCCGCACGGTTGCCGAAGCGGCTGGGCCGGCTGCGCCCGCCGCCCCTGCGGAGCCCGCGTCGGTCAGCACGCTGGTCAGCCAGGTCGCCATCCCCAATCAGGTGTTCCAGCTCGAGAACGGACTAACGGTTGTCGTCCACGAGGACCGTAAGGCACCGGTGGTGGCGGTCAGCACCTGGTACAACGTCGGGTCCAAGGACGAGCCCCGCGGCAAGACCGGCTTCGCTCATCTGTTCGAGCATCTGATGTTCAACGGCTCGGAGAACCTCCCGGGCGATTTCTTCGAATATCTCCAGCAGATCGGCGCGACCGACTACAACGGCACCACCTGGTTCGACCGGACCAACTATTTCCAGACGGTGCCGCGCGGCGCGCTGGAGCGCGCGCTGTTCCTGGAAAGCGACCGCATGGGCTACCTCCTGGGCGCGGTCACCCAGGAGAAATTGGATAACCAGATCGGGGTCGTCCAGAACGAGAAGCGGCAGGGCGACAACCAGCCGGGCGGGCTGGTCGAATATGAAGTGCTCGCCAACCTCTTTCCCGAGGGCCATCCTTATCATCACAGCACCATCGGCTCGATGGCCGACCTCAGCGCCGCCAGCCTGGCCGACGTGAAGACATGGTTCCTCGACAATTATGGACCCAACAACTCGGTGCTGGTGCTGGCCGGCGACATCAACGCCGCCGAGGCCCGGCCGCTGGTCGAGAAGTACTTCGGTGCGATCAAGCGCGGTCCGGTGAACGTGCCGGCGGCGGCGGACGTGCCGACGCTGGCCGCGCCCAAGTCTATCGTGATGAAGGACCGGGTCGCCGCAACTCAGCTGCAGCGCTACTGGGCGGTACCCGGCCTGCTGTCCGACCAGCTGGCGACGCTGGACCTCGGCGGCGCCATCCTCGGCGGGCTGGCCAGCTCACGGCTCGACAACATCCTGGTGCGGGACGAGAAGCTGGCGGTGGCGGTCAGCGCCGGGCTGCAGCCGTTCCATCGCGTCGGCCAGTTCGAGATCAACGTGACGGTGAAGCCCGGCGTCGACCCGGCGGTAGTCGACCGGCGCCTCGACCAGATCCTCGCCGAGTTCCTGGCCAACGGCCCGACCGAGGACGAGGTGCGCCGCGCCGCCACCCGCGACGTGGCCGGGCGGATCCGCGGGCTGGAGCAGGTCGGCGGCTTCGGCGGCAAGGCGGTCGCCCTTGCCGAAGGCCAGGTCTACGCCGGCGACAGCGACTTCTACCAACGCACGCTGCAGCAATATGCGGCCGCGACGCCCCAGCAGATCCAGGGGGCCATGCAGCAATGGCTGAGCCGTCCGTCGTTCAACGTGCGGCTGGAGCCGGGCGATCGCCCGCCCTACGTCGAGGCCGCGGCGCGGCGTCAAGCCAAGCGCAAGGCGGACATCGCGACCCCCAAGACGGTTCGTCCGATCCCGGCCGTCGCGCAGACGCCGCCGCTCGACTTCCCGGCGGTTCAGCACGTCAAGCTGTCGAACGGCATGGAGGTGCACTACGCGCAGCGCTCGGCCGTGCCGGTGACGCAGATGGCACTGGCGTTCGATGCCGGCTTCTCGGCCGATGCGGCGAATGCGCGGGGGCTGCAGAACCTGACGCTCTCGCTGCTCGACGAGGGCGCGGACGGCAAGACCTCGCAGCAGATCGCCGAGGAACAGGAGCGGCTGGGCGCCGAGATTGGAACCGGCGGCACTGCGGATCGCAGCACGGTGACGATGTCGGCGCTATCGGCCAACATCGGTCCGTCGCTCGACCTGCTGGCCGACGTGGTCCAGCGGCCGACTTTCGCGCCGGCCGAACTCGACCGGGTGCGGACGCAGACGCTGACCGCCATCTCGCAGGCGCAGAAGGAGCCGAACTCGATCGCTTCGCGCGCGCTGCCGGCGCTGCTGTACGGAGCCAACCACCCTTATGCGACGACTGGCCTCGGCCAGGCCGCGACGGTGCAGGCGGCCACCCGCGACCAGCTGGTCGGCTTTCAGCAGCAATGGCTGCGGCCGGATAATGGCGAGATCTTCGTCGTCTCCAACCTGCCGCTGGCGGAGCTGATGCCCGAACTGGAGGCGCGCTTCGGGACTTGGCAGGCGCCGGCCGTGGCTAAGGGCGCGAAGAGCTTCACCGCTCCGCCCGCCCGACCGACCAGTCCGCGGATCGTGCTGATCGACCGGCCCGGCTCGCCCCAGTCAGTCATCCTGGGCGGCCAGGTCACGCCGATCGACCCGATGAGCGACATCGTTCCGGTCAGCGGCGGTTCGGAGGTGCTGGGCGGCAACTTCCTGTCGCGCATCAACATGGACCTGCGCGAGACCAAGGGCTGGTCCTACGGCGTGCGCGGCAGCATCGGACTCAACGTCCACGCCGTGCCCTATCTCATCAACGCGCCCGTGCAGTCGGACCGCACCGGCGAGTCGATCACGGCGCTCAACGCCCAGCTCAGCGACATCCTGGGCGCCAAGGGTGTGACTCAGGACGAACTCACCCGGCTGATCTCGAACAACGTCGATGCCCTGCCCGGGCGGTTCGAGACGGGCGCGGCGGTACTGCAGGCAATGATCAGCAACGACCTCTACAACCGCCCGGACGACTATTACGAGCAGCTCGCGGGCAAGTACCGCGGCCTGACCCGCACCGGGCTCGACCAGGCCTTGCGCGGCGCGGTGGATCCGCGCGGGTTCGTGTGGGTGGTGGTCGGCGACGCGGGCAAGGTCCGGCCTCAGCTGGACCGGCTCGGCCTGCCGATCGAGGTCGCTCAGCCGCAGTAACCCATTGAGGCAGCCGTCACGGGGATGAACCCCGTGACGTCGGTCGTGTCGGCTCCGCCGCACGCCGGCCGGTGCTCGCCTTCTCTACGCATAAGCTCAACAATGCTGCGCATTCTTGAGGTTATGCTCGGAGGCGAGTCACGTGCCCCATCTTGCGGCCGGGCCTTGGCGCGCCCTTGCCATAGAGGTGCACGGACGCGCCCGCCTCCGCGATGAGCTCCGGCCAGCGCAGCACATCGTCGCCGATCAGATTGTCCATGGACACGGCCCCGCTCCGTAGCGCCGTCGAGCCCAGCGGCAGGTTGCAGATGGCGCGGATGTGCTGTTCGAATTGGGAGGTGGCGGCGCCCTCGATGGTCCAATGTCCGCTGTTGTGCACCCGCGGCGCGATCTCGTTGACCAGCGGACCTTCGGGGCAGGCGAAGAACTCCACGGTCAGCACGCCGATATGGCCGAGCGCTTCCGCGATCCCCGCCGCCATGGCCCGCGCGGCCGGCCCATGCTGCAGAACCGCGGAACTTGCGGGCACGGAGGAACGCCGCAGGATGCCGCCCTCGTGCCGGTTCTCCGGCAGGTCGAAGAAGGCGGTGTCGCCATGCTCGCCCCGCGCCATGACGACTGAGAATTCGGCCTGGAAAGGAACCCCAGTCTCCGCCACAGCCGGCTGCTCGCCTATGGCGGCCCAGGCTGCGGTGGCCCCCGCGGGCTCGCGGACCCACGCCTGGCCCTTGCCGTCGTAGCCGTAGCGGCGGGTCTTCAGGACGACAGGGCAGCCGAGTTCAGCGACTGCAGCCTCCACATCGTGAAGCGAATTGACCTGCCGCCAGGGAGCGACGCGGGCGCCGGTCCGCTCGATGAAGCTTTTCTCCTCGGCGCGGTCCTGGGCGACTTCCAGCGATCGCGTACCCGGCCGAAGCTTGCCGCCCAGCTCCACCAGGGGCGCGGCGGGCAGGTTCTCGAACTCGTAGGTGACGACATCCACCCGGTGGCCGAACCGGCGGAGAGCCTCCGCATCGTCGAACGCGCCTCGAGTGAACTCCGCCGCGACGTCTGCAGCGCATGGCCGCTCATGGGGATCGTAGATGTGGCAGCGGTAGCCCAGCTGCGCCGCGGCCACGCTCAACATGCGGCCGAGCTGACCGCCGCCGACGATGCCGACCGTTGCGCCGGGCTCGATCACTCGGGCGCTTCCGCGATCGAGTCGGTCTGGTCCTGCCGCCATCTTTCGAGGCGCCCGGCCAGTTCCGCGTCGCCGAGCGCCAGGATCGATGCGGCCAGCAGCGCGGCGTTGACCGCTCCAGCCCGGCCGATGGCCAGCGTACCCACCGGCACTCCGGCCGGCATCTGAACGATCGAGAGAAGGCTATCGACTCCGTTCAGTGCCTTGCTCTCGACCGGTACGCCGAGCACCGGCAGGCTGGTCATCGCCGCCGCCATTCCCGGCAGGTGCGCCGCCCCGCCCGCGCCTGCGATGATGGTTCTTAACCCACGTTGCTTTGCATCGGCGGCATAGCGGTACAGTCGGTCGGGGGTGCGATGTGCCGAAACGATTCGCGTCTCATAGGCGACTTGCAGCGCGTCCAGCGTTTCCGCAGCATGGCGCATGGTGTCCCAGTCGGACGCGCTGCCCATGATGATGCCCACCGCCGCGCTTGTCATTCCCGTGTTCCGCCCTCGCTCCACCGGCCGAACGGAGGCTTTAGGAAGGCGGCGGCGGCGGCGCAATCGGAGCCGATTCCACAAAGGGAGGAACCCGCGCTATAGTGGCGCGTCTCGTTGGGAGCTCGGCCCATGACAGATCCTTCGGATGCTCCCGCCCTGGTTCAGGAAATCGGACGCTTGCGCGCCGAGGTGGCTCGGCTGGAGCAGCGGATCGAGCAGCTCGATCAGCTTGCCCACTTCGACAGCCTGGTGCCGTTGCCGAACCGGCGCGGGTTCCTGCGGCAGCTGGAGATGCGGATCGACCGGGCCGACCGCTACGGCGATCATAGTGCGGTGCTGTTCGTCGACGTGGACGGCCTCAAGGTGCTGAACGACAGCTTCGGCCACCATGCGGGAGACGCCGCACTGGTCCATGTCGCTCAGCTGCTCGCTGCTGGAACGCGGCAGAGTGATTGTGTCGCCCGCTTCGGGGGCGACGAGTTCGCCATTCTCCTGGAACATGCCGACGGCAAGGAGGCGGCGGAGACCGCCGCGCGGCTGGTGGACCGGATCGCGGGCACGGACTTCCACCATGACGGGCACGCCATCCCGCTGTCCGCGGCGATCGGCATCGCGCTGATCGAGCCGGGCGACCGGTGCGAAGCGGTGATCAACCGCGCCGACCGCGCGATGTACGAGGAGAAGGCGGCGGCTTAGTCCCCAGCCTGCCGCGCACCGGCTAGCGCTCGCTCAGGTAGTAGCGGTCGACCCGCCGCAGCTGCTCGTCCAGTTCGTACACGATCGGCTGACCGGTCGGGATCTCCAGGCCGACGATCTCCTGGTCGCCAATGCCCGACAGCTGCTTCTCGAGCGCGCGCAGTGAATTGCCGTGCGCGGCGACGATCACCCGCTTGCCGGCCTTCAGCGCCGGCGCGATTTCCGCCTCGAAGTAGGGCAGCACGCGGCCGATCGTGTCCTTGAGGCTCTCGGTCGCTGGAACGGCCACTCCGGCGTAGCGGCGATCGTGCTGCAGGACCGCGTACGGGCTGTCCTCCTCCAGCGGCGGCGGCGGGATGTCGAAGCTGCGCCGCCAGATCTTGACCTGTTCCTCGCCGACCCTGGCGACGGTCTCCGCCTTGTTCAGCCCGGTCAGCCCCCCATAGTGCCGCTCGTTCAGCCGCCAGTCCTTGGTGACCGGCAGCCACAGCCGGTCCATCGCGTCCAGCACCAGGTTCAGCGTCTTGATTGCGCGGCGCTGCACGGAGGTGAAGCAGCAGTCGAAGTCATGGCCCTTGTCGCGGAGCAAGGCCCCCGCCGCCGCTGCTTCGGCGATGCCCGCCTCCGTCAGGTCGACGTCCCACCAGCCGGTGAAGCGGTTCTCCAGGTTCCACTGCGACTGCCCATGGCGAAGAAGGACCAACGTCGGCATCGGTCAGGCTTTCAGCTCGGGGAGGATGGCGTGCAGGGCATCGAGGCAGGACTGCCCCAGATACTTCGACCGCTCCGCGCTCCACCCGCGCAGGGGGTCGGGCAGGTCGAAATTATCCTTGAACGGCATCTCCAGCGTCATGGAAACGCAGCCGTAGCGCTCGGCCAATTGCGTCGTGGACATGCTCATGTTCGCCTGGCCGGGCGGCGGGATCTCGTAGCCCTGCGCGGTCTGGAAGTCAGGCGAGAGCCGCTCCAGCGTGTCGCTGTAAAGCTTGAACAGGCGGGTCTGCCGCTCGGTCAGCGAAGGAATGCCTTCGAAGCCGGCGAGGAAGTTGGCGGGGATCGCCTCGTCGCCGTGGATGTCCATCGCGAAGTCGGGCGGCTGCCGATCCATGGCCTCGCGGACGCACAGCACTTCGGGGCTCTTCTCGGCCGAAGGCGCGTGCCATTCGCGGTTGAGGTTGGTGCCGGCCGCATTGGTCCGCAGGTGGCCGCGCTCCGACCCGTCGGGGTTCATGTTGGGAACGATGTGAAAGGTGACCTCGCGGCGCAGCACCCGGGCGACGGGATCGTCGGGGTCGGCCAGCTTCTCGAGCGCGCCTTCCACCCACCATTCGGCCATGCTCTCGCCCGGATGCTGGCGGCCGTAGAGCCAGGCGGTGAGCGGGCCGTCGCCGATCGTCAGGCAGTCGATGTCGTGGCCGTCCAGGCTCTTGCCCAGGCTCCGATACCCAACGCCGGGAAGGCTCGCGATGGTGGCGACGAGGTCGTGGTGCCGCTCCATTGAATAAGGCGCGAAGTAGGCCAGCCAGACGAGGTCGCTCTCCGGCCTCAGGCGCACGGTGAGGACGCCGTCCGCGTAGCCGGTGCCGTCCACCAGCAGCCAATCCTCGCGGTCGTAGGACACCCGCGCCTTGTAGTCGGGCCAGCCGTGCGGATAGGCGCTGCCGCCGCAATTGAGAACGCGCAGCACCAGGTCCTGATCGCGAGCGCCGGCGATCTTGAAGTGGAACCATTGGAAGAAGTCGGACCCGTGGTCGGCCACGATCTCCAGATCGATCCGGCCGCCGTCCTCCCTGACGACGCGGATGTTGCCGGAATCGAACGCACTCGAAATGGTGATCGCCATGAGCCCCGCTGCTGTTGGTGAAGGCAAGAAGCGGGCTCTTAGGCGCGCCCGCTTGCGTCGGGAAGGTGGAAACGTCTAGCGGCAGGGGAAGGCGGCGGACCGAAGGAGCAATGGCAAGTGAGTTCAACGGACCGTCCCACCGTAATGGTCACCGGCGGCGCCGGCTACATCGGCAGCCACGCCGTGCTGGCGCTGCGGGACGGCGGCTGGGACGTCGTCGTAGTGGACGATCTCTCGAATGGCCGCCGCGAAGGGGTGCCGGAAGGTGTCGCTTTTCTCGAAGCCGACATCGCCGACCGTGCCGCCGTCGAGCCGTTCCTCCGTCAGCACCGGGTGCGCGCGATCATGCACTTCGCCGGCTCGATCGTGGTGCCGGAAAGCGTCGAGAATCCGCTCAAATACTACGGCAACAACACGGTTGCGACGCACAGCCTGATCGCTTCGGCCGTGGCGAGCGGGGTCAAGCACATCCTGTTCTCCTCGACCGCCGCCACCTACGGCGCGCCCGAGCGGGTGCCGATCGAGGAAACCGATCCCACCCGCCCGATCAACCCTTATGGCTCGTCCAAGCTGATGACGGAGACGATGCTGGCGGACTGCGCGACGGCCCACGGTTTCAACTACGGCGCGCTCAGATATTTCAACGTCGCGGGCGCCGACCCGCAGGGGCGCTCGGGTCAGGTCGGCCGCGGCTCGACGCATCTCCTCAAGGTCGCCTGCGAGGCGGCCGTCGGCAAGCGCGACGGTGTGGACGTGTTCGGCACCGACTACCCGACGCCCGACGGCACCTGCATCCGCGACTACATCCATGTGTCCGACCTCGCCGACGCGCATGTCGCTGCGCTGGGGAAGCTGATCGAGGAGCCGCAGGAAAGCTTCACCCTCAACTGCGGATATGGCCGGGGCTTCTCCGTGCTGGAGATGCTCGACGCGCTCGACCGGGTGAACGGCACGCCCGTGCCGCGGCGGATGGGCGCGCGCCGCGCCGGCGATCCGCCGCAGCTGGTCGCTTCCAACCGCCGCCTGGTCGAACGGCTCGGCTGGAGCCCGGCCCATGACGCTATCGAGCACATCATCGGCACTGCCCTCGCCTGGGAGCGCCGCCTGGCCGAAGCAGGAGCTTCATGACCCTTCGCTCGTGGGCGCTCGCCCCGCTCGCCGCCATTCTGGTCGGGGCTGCGCCTGCGCCGCCCGCCTCCGACCTCCGGGCTTCGGCCGACCGGGTGCGCGCGCATGTCGAGTTCCTGGCGGACGACTTGCTGGAAGGCCGTGGCACCGGCACCCGCGGGCATGAGCTTGCCGCACTCTACGTCGCCAATCAGTTCCGCGGCTTGGGATTGCGCCCGGCCGGCGAGCGCGGCAGCTGGTACCAGCGCGTGCCGTTTCGCCGCGCCGCCCACGAGGGAACTCCAACCGTCACGCTGACGGCCGGCGGCCGGACGGACCCCTTGCGCTGGGGCAGCGATGTTGCCGTTCGCCCGAGCCTGACCGAGCGGCAGCGGAGCCTTCGCTCCGGGCTGGTGTTCGCCGGCTACGGCATTGCCGACCGGGCGCTCGGCACCGACGACTTTCGCGGGCTGGACCTGCGCGGCAAGACCGCCGTGGTGTTCGCCGGCACCCCGGCCGGCCTCAACAGCGAAGTCGCCGCCCACCTCGGCTCGCAGAAGCCGCGGATGGCGGCAGCGGCGGGAGCGATCGGGCTGATCGAGATCCCGGTTCAGCCGAACGGCCAGACCCGCCTCGGGCAGTTCGCGGGAAGTCCGGCCGTCGACTGGGTGGCAGGAGGAACCGCGGGCAGCACTCCGCCGGGGCTACGCTTCCGCATGGCGCTGTCCGAACAGGCGGCCGCGCGTCTCTTCGCCGGCGCCCGCGCGAGCCTCGCCCAGGTCCGTGCTCAAGCGGTGCCCCGCGGCGCCCGGCCGACCGGTTTTCCGCTTGCCGCCAGCCTCACGGTGCGCGCCAACTCGCAATGGGAGGACTTCACCAGCCCGGCGGTGCTCGGCCTCATCCCCGGCAGCGACCCGCGGCTGGCGTCCGAATATGTGCTGCTGACCGGGCACCTCGACCACCTCGGCATCAAGAAGGACGCCAAGCCGGGCGAGGATCGGGTCTACAACGGCGCTCTCGACAATGCGGCAGGCATCGCCACCATGGTGGAGGCCGCGCGGGCGTTCACCTCCGCGAGCACGCGGCCGCGTCGTTCCGTCCTGTTCATCGCGCATACCGGGGAGGAGCTGGGTCTGCTCGGCGCCGACTATTGGGCCGCCAATCCGACCGTGCCGATCGGGCAGGTGGCAGCGGCGGTGAACCTCGACATGCCCGTGCCGCTATACCAGTTCAGCGACGTGGTGGCGTTCGGCGCCGACCACAGCACCGTGGCGCGCACGGTCGCGGCGGCGGGCCGGACCATGAACATCGCCGTCTCGCCGGACCCGATGCCCGAGCAGTCGATCTTCGTCCGCTCCGACCATTACCCGCTCGCCCGGCGCGGCGTTCCCGCGATCCTGCTGTTCACCGGCTACGGCAACGGCGGCAAGCCGATCTGGGACAGGTTCTTCGCCGAGCGCTACCATTCGGTCCGCGACGATCTCAGCCAGCCGATCCTGTGGGACGCGGCGGCGCGCTATGCCCAGCTCAACTACCGCATCGCCCGCCGCCTGGCCGACGACCCGCAGCGCCCACGCTGGTACGCGGGGAGCTACTTCGGCGAAGCTTTCGCGCCGGGCCAGCCGAAGGCGGCGCGCTAGCCGGACCGTTCGGGCGAAGCAGCTAAGTGGCGAACTCCGGGTCGAGCCGGTACGCCTTGCGGAGCAGGGCGGGCCAGGCGAGCAGCCTGGCTGCGACCTTCAGCCCGGCGGCGCCCTGCTGGGCCGCGACCTCAGGCGTGCCCTGGGGCGGGTTGCTGCACTTGTCAGCAGCGGACAGGGCGTAGACCTGGGCCTGGCAGGCGCGTTCCAGGAAGTAGATGCGAATGAACGCCTCGCCGACGCTTGTCCCCACCGTCAGCGTGCCGTGGTTGCGGAGCAGCATGGCGTTGCGGGTGCCGAGGTCGGCGACGATCCGCTCGCGCTCCTCGAGGTCGGTCGCCACGCCCTCGTAATCGTGGAAGGCGAGGTCGCCCCCGATCAGCATGGCGGTCTGGGTCAGCGGCAGCAGCCCCTCCTCATGCGCCGCGACCGCCTGGCCGAACGGCGTGTGGAGGTGGATCACCGCCTGCGCGTCCTCCCGCGCCATGTGGATGGCGGAATGGATGGTGAAGCCCGCGGGGTTGGTGATGAAGGGCGTGGGATCGACCGGGTTGCCGTGGAGGTCGACCTTGACCAGCGACGAGGCGGTCACCTCCTCGAACATGAGGTTGTACGGGTTGAGCAGGAAATGGTGCTCGGGTCCGGGTATGCGCACGCTGAGGTGGGTGAAGATGAGGTCGTCCCAGCCGTAATGCGCGACCAGCCGGTAGGCCGCGGCGAGGTCGATGCGGAGCTTCCACTCCTCCTCGCTGACCTGGCCCTGGAGGCTCGGGATGTCGACCGACTGGAGCGCGCGAACCTGCTCCATCCCGGCGGTGATGCTGTCGACGCGGTTCATGGCGCTGTCTCCTTGGGCGCATGCTGGTCGGGGTGCGCGTCGATAAACGCTTGAAGGCGGCACGCGTTCGCATCGGCGCGGGTGAGGGTGGGGTGGGGATCGAGCGGCACGGCGAAGCGGCGGGCGTTGTAGAGCTGCGGCACCAGGCAGATGTCGGCCATCGTGACGTCGTCGCCGAAGAGGAAGCGGCCGGCGCGGGGTGCCGCCAGCGCTTCGAGAGCATCGAGCCCTTCCGCGACCCAGTGACGGTACCAGGCGTCGACCGCTTCTTGGCTCTGCCCGAACGTGCTCTTCAGATACTTCAGCACGCGCAGGTTGTTGAGCGGGTGGATGTCGCAGGCGACGGTCAGCGCGAGCGCGAGGACGTGGGCGCGCTCCGCCGGGTCGCTCGGCAGCAGGGGCGGGTCGGAAGAACGGGCTTCGAGATAGTCGACGATCGCCAGGCTCTGCGTCAGCTTGAGACCGTCGATCTCCAGCATCGGCACGAAGCCCTGCGGATTGAGTGCGCGATAGGCGGCGGATCGCTGCGCGCCATCGACCAGGCTGACGGGGCGGGAATGGTAGGGGACGCCCTTGAGGTTGAGCGCGATCCGCACACGGTAGGAGGCCGACGAACGATGGTAGTCATGAAGGACCGTGCGGCTCACCCAAGCGCCTTACCGCAATCCGTTTATGCTGAGTAGCCGCGGCACGCGGCGTATCGAAGCACCCCGCTGCGGAGGACCCTTCGATACGCGGCTTACGCCGCTACTCAGGGTGAGCGCTTGAGGGTCGGAGGAACGGCCTCACGATCTCCGGCCGGATGCGCTGCGGGCGGCCGGTCGCCTTGTCGAGCATCGCCCAGCCGGTGCGCGCGCGGACGCACAGTTTTCCGTCCGGACCGGTGAACTCCATGAACCGGTCGAAGCGGGCGCCGCGGGGCGCTTCGTCGACCCAGGTGCGGGCGGTGACTGTCTGCCCCTCAAGCGCCGGGCGGAGATAGTCGATCTCGTGCCGGACGACGAGCCAGATGTAGGCGTCGCGATACTCGGGCGGGGCGGCGGCGTACCAGTGGGCGGTGGCGACCTGCTGGATCCACTGCACCCATACGGCATTGTTGACGTGCCCGAGCTCGTCGATGTGCTCGGGCAGGGCGGTCAGCTGGAGGGTGAAGGTGGGTCGGTCCATTCACCGTCATTGCGAGGAGCGTAGCGACGAAGCAATCCAGTGTCCTTTGAAGTGAACTGGATTGCTTCGCTCCGCTCGCATGACGGCTAATTCGCAGCCCCCAGCTGCGTAAGCACGAACGCGTACGCCTCCGCCGTTTCCCGCAGCGAGTCCCAGCGGCCCGACTTGCCGCCGTGGCCCGCGCCCATGTTGATCTTGAGGAGCAGCGGGTTGCGGTCGGTCTTGGTGGCGCGCAGCTTGGCGGCCCACTTGGCGGGCTCCCAATAGGTCACCCGCGGATCGTTGAGGCCGCCGGTGATCAGCAGCGGCGGATAGTTCTGCGGCTTGACCTGATCGTAGGGCGAGTAGCTGCGGATCAGCTCGAACGCAGCCTTGTCGGTGATCGGGTTGCCCCATTCCGGCCACTCGCCGGGGGTGAGCGGCAGGCTCTCGTCCTGCATGGTGTTGAGCACGTCCACGAAGGGCACGTCGGCGACCACCGCGCCGAACAACTCGGGATTGCTGTTGACCACTGCGCCCATCAGTTCGCCGCCGGCCGAGCCGCCCTGCGCACCGATCTTGCCCGGCGAGGTGAAGCCGGCCGCGACCAAGCCCTTGGCCGCGTCGACGAAGTCGTTGAAGGTGTTGGTCCGCTTGGTCAGCTTGCCGTCCAGGAACCATTGGTAGCCGAGGTCGTCGCCGCCGCGGATATGGGCGATGGCGAAGGCTACCCCGCGGTCGACCAGGCTGAGGCGGGTGGTCGAGAAGCCGGGCGGAATGGCGTAGCCGTAGGCGCCGTAGCCGTAGAGGAACAGCGGCTGGCTGCCGTCCTTCTTGAACCCCTTCTTGTAGACGACCGAGACAGGCACGCGCTTGCCATCGCGGGTCGGTAGCATCAGCCGCTCGGTGACGTATTGCGTCCGGTCGTAGCCCGACGGGATTTCCTGGACCTTGAGCGGCTTCAGCTGGTCCGCCTTCGGGTCGTAGTCGTAGACCGTGGCCGGCGTGACCATGGAGCTGTAGCTCAGGCGATAGGCCGGCGGCGCGAACTCGGGATTGCTGCCGAAGCCGGCCGAGTAGCTCGCTTCCTTGAACGGGATGCGCTCCTGGGCGCCACTACGGTAGTCGCGCAGGATCAGCTGGTCGAGGCCGTCCACCCGCGTGGTCAGCGCCAGATGGTCGCGGAAGCTGGCGAGCCCGCGCAGGTAGGTGCGGTCGGAACCGGGGATCACCTCGGTCCACTCCGCGGGGCGCTTCGGGTCGGCCGAGGCGACGCGGAAGTTGACGTGGGTGTCGTTGGTCAGGATCCACAGGCGCCCGTGCGCCGCGTCCGCTTCATACTGGCGGTCCTTCTTGCGAGCACTGATCAGTGTCAGCGGCCTGGTCGGGTCCGACGCGGAGACGAAGCGCACCTCGCTGGTGGTATTGTCGCCCGTCGCGATGAAGATCAGGCTGCGGTCCTGGCTCTCGGACACGCCGACCGAGAAGCCCTTGTCCTGCTTCTCCTCGTAGAGCGTGCGAGCCTGTGCGGCCGGCGCGCCGACGCGGTGATAGCGGGCCCGGTAGCTGCGCCAGTTCTCGTTGACCTCGGTGAAGACCAGGCCGCGGCTGTCGCTGGTCCAGACGGGCTGACCGATGCCGACCTCGGTGACGGTCTCCAGGTCCTTGCCCGTGGCGAGGTCGCGGACCCTGAGCTTGAAGCGCTCGGAGCCGTTGTCGTCGACCAGCACCGCCGCGAGCTTGCCGTCGGGGCTGGTCGCCATCGCGCCCAGGCGGAAATATTCCTTGCCCTCGGCTTCCTTGACCTCGTCGAAGATCAGCTGGTCGGGGCCGCCGGCGACGGGCTTGCGGTACCATTGACGATATTGCGCGCCGGGCTTGAACGCCCACCAGTAGAGGTAGTCGCCGTCCTTGACCGGAATGGAGGAATCGTCCTCCTTCTGCCGGCCCTTCATCTCCTGGAACAACGTCTCGACCAGCGGCTCGTGCGGCTTCTTCCAGGCTTCGAAATAGGCGTTCTCGGCCTTAAGGTACGCGAGCACGTCGGGGTCGTCGATCTTGGGGTAGGACTGGTCCTTGAGCCAGTGATACGGGTCCTCGATGCGAATGCCGTGGCGTTCGTAGCTGTGCGGGCGCTGCTCGGCCTTGGGCGGCGCAGGGAGTTCGGCGGCTCGGTTCATTGGGGCTTTCTGGGCTGAGGCTGGGGCGGTCGCGAGCGTAGTCGCGAGGAGTAGGCCGGAGAAGATGTGAGTGAATCGGGCCATTTCCAACTCCGTCCGCCCTGAGCTTGTCGAAGGGCTGATTTGCTTTCTAGAGGGCTAGGGTAAGGACAGGCCTTCGACAAGCTCAGGCCTGCGGAGAAAAGATGTCCACCTACGCCGATCGCCTCGCCGCCCTTCGCGAACAGCTCAAGCGTGACCAGCTCGACGGCTTCGCCGTTCCGCTGACCGACGAGCACATGAGCGAGTATGTCGGCAGCTACGCGCAGCGGCTGGCCTGGCTGACCGGCTTCGAGGGGTCGGCGGGTTCGGCGGTGGTGCTGCCGGAGGAGGCGGCGATCTTCACCGACGGGCGCTACACGCTGCAAGTCCGGCAGCAGGTCGACGGCAACCATTGGAGCTTCCAGTCGGTGCCGGAGACCAGCATCGCGGCGTGGCTCAAGGAGCATGCACCGGAGGGTGCGCGGATCGGCTACGACCCGTGGTTGCACCGGCGGGAGTGGGTGAAGCAGGCAACCGAGGCGCTGGCGGCGCGCGGCGCGGAGCTGGTGCCGGTGCGCGATAATCCGATCGACCGGGTGTGGCAGGACCGGCCGGAGGCATCCAAGGCGGCGCTGGCGGTGCATCCCGAGCGGCTCGCCGGGCGGAGCAGCGCCGACAAGCGGCAGGCCATCGCCGACTGGCTGACCGAGCAGAAGGCCGATGCGGCGGTGCTGGCGGCGCTCGACTCGATCGCCTGGACCTTCAACGTGCGCGGCACGGACGTCAGCCACACGCCCGTCGCGCTGGCCTATGCGCTGGTGCATGGCGACGGGACCGCGGACCTGTTCGTGGCGGGGGAGAAGGTCACGCCCGAGCTTCGCCAGCACCTCGGCAACGGGGTGCGGCTGCACGAGCGGGCGGAGTTCGAGGCGGCATTGAGTCAGCTTGCGGAGAAGACGGTCGCGGTCGATCCGGAGCGCTCGGTAGCGGCGATCTTCGAGGCGCTTGAGGGCGCCGGCGCGAAGGTGGTGGCGGTGCGCGATCCCACCGTGCTGCCGCGCGCGATCAAGAACGCGGCGGAACTCGCCGGTCACCGCGCGGCGCAGGTGCGCGACGGGGCGGTGATGACCCGCTTTCTCAAGTGGGTGGAGGAGGAGGCGCCGGGGGGCGAACTCGACGAGTTGACCGCATCGGACAAGCTGGAGGCGCTGCGGCGGGAGAAGCCGGAGCTCCGCGACCTCAGCTTCAACAGCATCTCGGGGGCGGGGCCGAACGGCGCGATCGTTCACTACCATTCCAGCGAGAAGACCAATCGCAAGCTGGAGCCCGGCTCGCTCTACCTGATCGATTCGGGCGGGCAGTACGAGGACGGCACCACCGACATCACCCGCACGGTGTCGGTGGGGGAGCCGACCGCCGAGATGCTTGATCGCTTCACCCGGGTGCTGAAAGGGCATATCGCGCTGGCCACCGCCGTCTTCCCCAAGGGCACGCGGGGCGGCCAGCTGGACAGCTTTGCGCGCCGGCCGTTGTGGGAAGCGGGGCTCGACTACGCCCATGGCACCGGCCACGGGGTCGGCAGCTTCCTGTCGGTGCACGAGGGACCGCAGCGGATCGCTCCGGTGGGCGGCGCTTATGCGGGCGGGGACGAGCCGCTGCAGCCGGGCATGATCCTGTCCAACGAGCCCGGCTACTACAAGGCGGGCGAGTACGGCATCCGGATCGAGAACCTGGTGCTGGTGGTCCCGCGGGAGATCGACGGAGCGGAGAAGGAGATGCTCGGCTTCGAGACGCTGACCTTTGCCCCGATCGACCGGCGGCTGATCGTGCGCGACATGCTGGGGGCGGAGGAACTGGCGTGGCTGAACGCCTATCATGCGCGGGTGGTTGAGAAGATCGGCTCTACGCTGGCGGGCGAGGAGCGGGCCTGGTTGGAGAGGGCGTGTGCGCCGCTCTAGCTCCTCCTCCTTGGGGGAGATGTCGGCGGAGCCGACAGAGGGGTCTCATTTCCACATACCCCTCCGTCACCGCTACGCGGTGCCACCTCCCCCAAGGGGGAGGAGCTGGTAAGCTCCCGTGCCTGCGCTTTGCGCCGTCGCAGGTTCTCGCGCAGCTTAGCGGCGAGCCGCTCCGCTTTCTCCTTGTCACCCATCGCTTTTCCTTGACACTTTACGGCGCTCACGACCATAGGCGCGCGTCCCCGGACATGCTGCCGTAGCTCAGTGGTAGAGCGCATCCTTGGTAAGGCTGAGGTCGTGAGTTCAATCCTCACCGGCAGCACCATCTTCGCCGGTCAGAGCCATGCCGGGGGCATGGCGGCGGCGAAGATCGCTTGGCTTTAGCCGAGCGCCGCGGGCAACATGTCGACAGCTTACCCACAAACGGCTGGACCCCGGCGTCCGCCGGGGTACTAGGCCGCCATGCGCTTCTTCTCCGACAATGCCGCCGCCGCCCACCCGGCCGTGTTCGAGGCGATGAGCGCCGCCAACAAGCTCGACACCGCCTACGACGGCGACGCGCTGAGCCGAAAGCTCGACGAAGCCTTCGCCGACCTGTTCGAGACCGAGGTGGTGGCGCTGTGGGTGACCACCGGCACCGCCGCCAACTGCCTGGCGCTGGCGTCGATGGTGCCCGCCTACGGCGGCATACTGTGCCACCGCGAGGCGCACATCAACGTCGACGAGGCCGGCGCGCCCGAGTTCTTCACCGGCGGGGCGAAGCTGCTGCTGGTGGACGGGCCCGGCGCCAAGCTGACGGTGGAGGCGGTGGCGGAGGCGCGCGGGCGCATCCGGGCCGACGTCCATCAGGTGCAGCCCTCGGCGCTGTCGATCACCAACGCGTCCGAGTACGGCTTGGTCTACACGCCGGACGAAACGGCGGCGCTGGGCGAGTGGGCCCACACGCACCGGCTCGGCTTTCACCTCGACGGCGCGCGCTTCGCCAACGCGGTGGTCTCCACCGGAGCTTCGCCCGCGGACCTCACCTGGCGGGCGGGCGTGGATGCGTTGAGCTTCGGCTTCGTCAAGAACGGCGGGCTGTCGGCCGAGGCGCTGATCCTGTTCAACGGGGAGCTGGCGGAAAGCGCGCGGCGGCGGCGCAAGCGGGCGGGCCATCTGCTGAGCAAGGGCCGCTACATGGCGGCGCAGCTGCTCGCCATGCTCGACGAGGAGATCTGGCTGACCAACGCCCGCGCCGCCAACGAGGCGGCCGAGCGGCTGGGGCAGGCGGCGGGCGCGCGGCTGGTCTATCCGGTCGAGGCCAACGAGGTGTTCCTGCGGCTGAGCGCGGACGAGGCCGCGGAGCTGCGCCGGCGGGGTTACGACTTCTACGACTGGGGCGTGGGCGAGGCGCGGCTGGTGACCAGCTGGGACCAGGACCTTTCCGCGGTGGACAAGCTCGCCGACGCGATCCGCGCTTTGTGAGGGGCGCCGATAGCTACTCCACCTCAGGGGAGACGCCAGCGCAGCTGACGGAGGGGTCAGTCTCACCCGTCCGGCGCTCCGCGCCTCTCCCCCAGGGGGGAGTAGCTGTACCCTTCATCGTCTTCACCCTGATCTGGGGCTCGACCTGGATCGTGATCCGCGACCAGCTGGGCACGGTGCCGCCGCAATGGTCGGTGACCTACCGCTTCATCATCGCCGCCGCGGCCATGTTCGCCATCGCCGCGTGGAAGCGGGCGCCGCTGCTGCTCGAGCGGCGGCACTGGGGCGTGGTCGCGGTGATCGGCGTGTTTCAGTTCTGCATGAATTTCAACGCGGTCTATGTCGCGGAGCATTTCATCACTTCCGGGCTGGTGGCGACGGTGTTCGCCCTGCTGCTGATCCCCAACAGCCTGCTCGCCTGGGCGCTGCTGGGGCAGCGACCGGGCGCGCGGTTCCTCGGCTGCTCGGCCATTGCCATCGCCGGCATCGCCCTGTTGTTCCTGCAGGAGCTGCGGCGCGACCAGGCGAGCGATGCGGCGGTGCTGGCCGGTATCGGCTGGACGCTGGTCGGGATCATGGGTGCGTCCGTGTCGAACGTGCTGCAGGCAACCGAGCGGCTGAAGCAGATTCCGGTGCTGACCATGCTTGCCTGGGCGATGGTGGCCGGCGCAATTGCGGACGGCACGCTAGCGCTGGCCGTAGCGGGGCGACCGACGTTCGAATGGACATGGTCCTACTGGATCGGCCTCGTCTACCTGGCGGTGCTGGCCTCCGCCCTGTGCTTCAGCCTCTACTTCCCGGTTGTCCGCAAGATCGGCCCCGGCAAGGCAGCCTACAGCAGCGCCCTGGTGCCGATCGTCGCCATGGCGCTGTCGACGCTGTTCGAAGACTATCGCTGGACGCCGCTGGCGGCCGCGGGCGCGGCACTCGCCATCGGCGGCATTCTGCTAGCGCTGATGAGCCGCCGGCCTCCGGTCCCGGCGCCTTCGGCGGACTAGAATTTGGGCGGCAGCGGAGCCGGGCGCTGGATGGCACGCCGCTCAGGGGGCAGTTCGGCCAGGTGCCGCGCCTTCCACTCCATCGCCCGCCGTACCCGGTTGTAGCCGGACGGGTGGGTGAAGAAGACGAGCTCCTCCAGCGGCCCCGGCTCCAGCTTGCGATACTCGGACAGGCGCATCGCCACCCGGGCGAAGCCGTCCGGCTCTCGAGCCGCGTCCAGCCCGAACACGTCCGCCTCGATCTCGTTGGTGCGGGTGAGCGAATTGAGCACCGGGGTCATCAGCAGCATGAACAGGCTGGCGACGACGGCATAGGCTGGCAGGGCGCCCGGATCGGCGGGGCCTTCCACCTTCCAGCGCCCGCCGAAGCGGCGCAGCAGTCGGGGGGTCAGCGACCAGAGCAGCACAAAGAGCAGGAGGAAGATGAGGGCGACGCTGGCGATCGACTCGACGACGTGGCCGAGCACATAATGGCCCATCTCGTGCCCCATCACGGCCTTCACTTCCTCAGGCGTGGTGCGGCCTAGCAGATTGTCGTTGAGCGCGATGCGGACGGTCGGACCGAGGCCGCTGACGTTGGCGGAAATGCGGTCGGTCTGCTTGGACGCATTGAAGACGTAAACATCGTTGGCCGGGATGTCGTTGGCATGCGCCATGGCCAGGATCTGCTCGCGCAAGGGACCGGGCTGCATGGGCGTGTAGGTGTTGAACAATGGCGCAATGAACACCGGGCTGACCAGCGCGCCGAAGGCGATAAAGGCGACGGCCACGCCCGTTCCCCACATCCACCAGCTGCGCGGCGCCCGGCGGATCACGGCGAAGATGGCCATCAGCACCAATGGCATCAGGATCAGCGACAGGAGCAGCCCGATGCCCTGCTCGCCGAGCCAGCCGCCCAGGCTCAGGTTCATCAGCCCATAGGCCTTCTCGCGCAGGAAGCCCGTGTAGATGGACCAGGGCAGCAGCAGCAGCGTGGTCGCGAGGATATAAGGAACGGCGTAGAGCGCCGGGCACAGCCATTGCCGCCCGGTCCGGCGCGCGGCCCATGCACTCCACCGCGCGGACCAGCCGAAGTGCAGCAGCGCCCAGTTCACAGCCAGGCTCAGCAGCGTGCCCCACAGCAGCAGCCAGTAGCCACCTTCGAAATAGCCGTTCGACCGCTCCCGCGCGGCGCCCTGGACCATGTCGAGGTAGGCGCGCGTAGCCGCATCGACATCGAAGGCCGGCGCGGCGGCTGCCGCGGCTGCAAGAAACGTGCTCACCATCACCTTCCCCCTTGTGAGAAGGGCTGACGCTCGGCCGGACGCTTGGCCAGCCGGTTTCGACGAACGGCGCGTTGCATGGCTGGGGGCGGCTGCCTAGGTCTCGGCCCATGCTTGATGCCCGCCCCGCCGCCGCGCCCGCCCACGCCGCCATCCGCCGGGAGGATTATCGCCCGCCCGATTGGCTGGTGCCGGCGATCGCGCTCGATTTCGACCTCAATCCCGCGCGCACGGTGGCGCGGGCACGGCTGACCGTCGAGCGCAACGGCGTGCACGACCGGCCGCTGCGGCTCGACGGTGAGGAATTGGAGCTGCTCTCGCTGCGGGTCGACGGCCAAGAAATCGCGCCCGAAATGGACGGTGAGCAGCTCGTCGTCCGGATCGCCGGCGGCACCGCTACGGTCGAGACCGAGGTCGCGATCGCGCCGGAGCGGAACAGCCAGCTGATGGGCCTGTACGCGTCGGGCGGGCTGCTCTGCACCCAGTGCGAAGCGGAAGGCTTTCGGCGCATTACCTTCTTCCCCGACCGGCCCGACGTGCTGTCGCGCTACCGGGTGCGGATGGCGGCGGAGGAGGCGCGCTTTCCGGTGCTGCTGGCCAACGGCAATCCAGTGGAGCAGGGCAAGCTCGATGGAGGCCGGCACTTCGCGGTGTGGGAGGACCCGTTTCCCAAGCCCCCCTACCTGTTCGCGCTGGTCGCGGGCGACCTCCAGGTCAATCGCAACAGCTTCACGACGATGAGCGGCCGCGAGGTCGAGCTCGGCATCTGGGTGCGCGAAGCCGACCTGCCCAAGACCGGGCACGCGATGCAGGCGCTCAAGGACGCCATGGCCTGGGACGAGCGGGAGTATGGCCGCGAGTACGACCTCGACCGATTCAACATCGTCGCCGTGTCCGACTTCAACTTCGGCGCGATGGAGAACAAGGGCCTCAACATCTTCAACTCGCGCTACATCCTGGCGGACACGGAGAGCGCGAGCGACGCCGACTTCGACGCGATCGCGACCGTGGTCGCGCACGAGTATTTCCACAATTGGTCGGGCAACCGGGTCACCTGCCGCGACTGGTTCCAGCTGAGCCTCAAGGAAGGGCTGACGGTCTTCCGCGACCAGATGTTCTCCGCGGCGATGGGCTCGGAGGCCGTCGAGCGGATCGACCAGGTGCGGACGCTCCGCGCGGCGCAGTTCCCCGAGGATGCGGGTCCGCTGGCCCACCCGATCCGACCGGACAGCTACCTGGAGATCGCCAACTTCTACACCGCGACGGTGTACAACAAGGGCGCCGAGGTCATCCGCATGCTGCGGACGATCCTCGGAGCCGAGGCGTATCGCAGGGGCACAGACCTCTACTTTGAGCGGCACGATGGGCAGGCGGTGACCTGCGAGGACTTCGTGCGGGCGATGGAGGAGGCGAGCGGACTCGATCTCGGGCAGTTCCGCCGCTGGTACAGCCAGGCGGGCACGCCCACGGTGCGGGCGCGGCTGGAGCAAGCGGAGGGCGGCACGGTCCTGCACCTCTCGCAGACGGTGCCGCCGACGCCGGGGCAGCCCGACAAGCAGCCGATGGTGATTCCGCTGCGCACCGCGCTGATCGGGCCCGGCAGCGGCCAGGAGGTCGCGCCCGAGCGGCTGATCCTGCTGACCGAGGCGGAGCAGCACTTCGAGATCGAGGGCGTGAGCGAGCCCGCGCTGCTGTCGATCAACCGCGGCTTCTCCGCGCCGGTGATCATGGCCGCGGAGCGTCGGCCGGGCGAGCTGGAGCGGCTGGCGGAGACCGACACCGACAGCTTCGCGCGCTACGAGGCTTGCCAAGAGCTGATGCTGCGCGAGTTGCTAGCGGGGATCGGCGGGGGCGAGGTGCAGGCCGAGCCGGTGATCACGGCGGTGCGCTCGACGCTGCAGTCGAACGCGCTGGACCCGGCGTTCAAGGCCGACGCGATCCTGCTGCCGACCGAAGCGCTGCTGGCCGAGCAGGTGGAGCTGGCCGACCCCGCGCGCATCCATGCCGTACGCGATGGGCTGCGGGAAGCGATCGGGCGGGCGCTCGGTGGCGAGCTGGAGGCGGGGTATGCGGCGGCGTCCGCGGCCGATCCGGCGAGCCTGGGCGGCCGGGACAAGGGCCTGCGGCGGCTGCGCGCGGCGACGCTGGGCTATCTGGCGGCGGATGACGCGGAGCGGGGGCGCGCGCTCGGGAGACAACAGTTCGACGAGGCGCGGACCATGACGGAGCGTCAGTCCGCACTGGCGGTGCTGACCATGCTCGGCGGCCGCGAGGCGGAAGAGGCGCTGGGCGCCTTCTACAAGCGGTTCAGGGACGACCCGCTGGTCATCGACAAATGGTTCGGGGTGCAGGCATCCGCGGCTCGCGAGGACACGCTGGACACGGTGCAGCGGCTTGCGGCCCATCCCGATTTCACTCTTGCCAACCCCAACCGCCTGCGGGCGCTGGCCGGCAACTTCGCGGCGACGCCGTTCGCTTTCCACCGGGCGGATGGGCGCGGTTATGATTGGTTGGCGAAGACCATCGTGGCGGCGGACAAGCTGAACCCGCAGACCGCCGCGCGCTTCGTGCCCCCGCTCGGGCGCTGGCGCAAGCTGGAGCCGGGCCGCGCGGCCAAGATGCGGGCGGCACTGGAGCGGATCCTGGCAACGCCGGACCTCAGCAAGGACGTATTCGAGCAGGTCAGCAAGAGCCTGGGGTAGTGCACCTGCGAAGGCAGGTGCCCAGTTCAGCGCGGAGCGCTGCTCCTCTCAGGTAGTGAACTGGGCACCTGCCTTCGCAGGTGCACAGCCGCTCAGCCCCCGATCCACCCCGCCGCTTGCAGGGCCACCGCATTGGCCGCCTGGTTGAGCGCCGGGCCGACCGTGGCGGCGGTGCCGTCGGCGGGGGCGCTGGCCTGGAAGCGGCGGGTCTGGACGCGGGTGCCGCCGGTCGTGCTGAGCGCGGCGTCGTAGATCACCACGACCTGGCCGAGCTGGGCGTCGTAGCCGAAGCGGTCGAGCCGGCCCGTGACCCGCACGCCGGGGTCGAACCCGGCCTGCTTGGGGTCGAGCACCACGCGGTTGGTGGTCCGCTTCACCGTTTCGGTCAGCAGCTGCTGGAACATGCGGTTGGGCCGGTCGACCCATTGCAGGTCGCGGACGTAGGTCACCTGCCCTGGACCCTCCAGCGCGGGAACCCGGACCTGGTCGAGTTCCTCGGCCAGCACCGGCAGTTCGATCGTCACCGCCTCTCCCGCCTCCGCCGAGCGCACGAGGTCGGCCGCCGGCGGGGCCTGCGCAGTCAGTGTCAGCAGGGTCGAGGGCGTCTTGCCCCCGAAGCAGGCCGTGAGCGCGAGGCAAGCCGCGGCGGCAAACAATGGGCGGGCGGCGCGCATCAACGGGACCTTCCGGGCTTGTGATCGGGGAGCTTGGGCTGGCCGAGCACGCCGGTCACGCCGCCGCTCTCGACCCGCTGGCTGACGTTCTCCAGGCTGCTGGTCAGGTCGCGCAGGTCGCGGACCAGCCGGTTGACCTCGGGCAGGGTCGACTTGGTGAGACTCTGAACGCCAGGCCGGGCATCGGCCACCAGCGCGTCGATGTTGGCGGTGGTCTGCTGGATGGAGGCGATGGAGCGGCGCAGATCCTGCGCGGCCGGGCGGCCTTCCTGGTTGACCAGGTCGGTGGTGCTGTCGGCTAGCTGCGCGACATTGTTGGCGGCGACCGCGGCATTGCGCGCGGCGATCCGCGCGTCGCCCACCGCGTCCGCCAGATCAGGCGCGCGTTGCGCCAGCGTGCGGGTGGTCGCATCGACATTTTCCAGGATGTCGGAGATGGCGTTCTGGTTGCGGTCGCTGAGCAGCTCGGTCAAGCGCTCGGTCAGTCGCTGGATGCGGTCAAGCAGTTCCGGCGCCGAGTTGAGCAGCGCGCCCAGGCCGCCGGAGCTGCTGGGGATCACCGGGCAGCCCTGGGGGCCGACCGTGGTCAGCGCCGCCGCGCCCTTGACCGCGCCCGTGAGCTGGATTTCCGACACGCCGGTGAAGCCAACCCCCTGGATCTCGGCCGTCGTGCCCTGCAGGATCGGCGTGTTTTCGTCGACCTCGATCCGGACCCAGACGAACTCGGGCCGGTTGGGGAGCAGCGAGATGCGGGTGATCTGCCCCACGGGAACGCCCGAAAAGCTGACGTTGGAGCCGCGGTTGAGCCCGCCCACGCCCTGGCTGAAATAGATGTCGAAGCACTTGCGCTGCTCGGTGTTCAGCCCGGTGATCCACACCGCGAACAGCAGCAGCCCGACCAGCAGGGCCAGCACGACGCCTCCCACCAGCACCTGGTTGGAACGGGTTTCCATGGGTTAGTCCGCTTCCCCGCCTACGCTGCCGCCGCAGCGCGACCGCGCGGCCCATTGAAATATTCCTGAATCCAGGGATGATCCATTTGCAGCAGGCGATCAATAGTATCGACCGCGATCACGCGCCGGTCAGCGAGCACCGCCACCCGGTCGCAGATCGCGTACAGGCTGTCGAGGTCGTGGGTGATCAGGAAGACGGTCAGTTCCAGCTTCTTCTGGAGTGACAGGATCAGTTGATCGAACGCCTGGGCGCCGATCGGGTCCAGCCCCGCGGTCGGCTCGTCCAGGAACAGCAGTTCGGGATCGAGCGCCAGGGCGCGTGCGAGACCGGCACGCTTGCGCATGCCCCCCGACAGCTCGGACGGGTATTTGTTGCCGGCTTCGGCGGGCAGGCCGGACATGGAGATCTTGTAGCTGGCGATCTCGTCCATCAGCTGGCTGCCGAACTTAGGGAAGTACTCGCGGAGCGGCACTTCGACGTTCTCGGCCACGGTGAGGGTGGAGAACAGCGCGCCGTTCTGAAACAGGATGCCCCAGCGCCGGCGGATGTTCTTGGCCTCGTCCTCCGAGCGGCCGACCATGTTCTCGCCAAGGACCTCGATCGTGCCGGCGGCCGGGGTCTGCAGGCCGATGATCGAGCGCATCAGCACCGACTTGCCGGTGCCCGAGCCGCCGACCACGCCGATGATCTCGCCGCGGCGCACGTCCAGGTTCAGATCCTGGTGGACGATCTGATCGCCGAAGCGGTTCTCCAGACCCCGCACCTCGATGATCGGGGCTTCGCTATCGGCCCGCACCACCGCCATCAGATCCACCCGATCGAACTGAAGAAGATGGCGAACACCGCGTCGAGGATGATCACCAGGAAGATCGACTGCACCACGGCGGCCGTGGTCTTGAGCCCGACCTGCTCGGCGTCGTTGGCCACCAGCATGCCCTGGAAGCAGCCGGCCAGCGCGATGATGAAGCCGAACACGGGCGCCTTGATGAGGCCGACCCACAGGTCGGTCGCGGGCACCACCTCGGCGAGGCGCTGGACATAGGTCAGCGGCGGGATCTCGAGGCTGATCCAGCAGAATAGCCCGCCCCCGACCAGCGACAGCAGCATCGCCCAGAAGGCGAGCAGCGGCATCATGACCACCGACGCGATCAGCCGCGGGATGACCAGTGCTTCCACCGGCGACACGCCGATGGTGCGCATCGCGTCCACCTCCTCGGTGATCTTCATGGTGCCGATCTGGGCGGCGAAGGCGGAACCCGAGCGGCCCGCAACCATGATGGCGGTCATCAAGGGCCCGAGCTCGCGCACGGTGATCCGGCCGATGAGGTTGATGGTGTAGACCTCCGCACCGAACTGCTGCAGCTGCACCGCGCCCTGCTGGCCAATGACGATGCCGATGAGGAAGCTCATCAGCCCGATGATGCCGAGCGCGCGCACGCCGACCACGTCGAACCGCTGAACCACCGCGTTGTAGCGGAAGCGCTTGGGATGGCGGGCGAGGTTGAGAAAGCCGATCAGGGTCGCGCCGAAGAAGCCGAGCAGGCCGACCAGCGTCCGGCCGGACTCGATCGTCCAGGCGCCGAGCTCCGCCACCGCGCCGCGCTCGCCTTCGGGGCGGACCGGAGCGGGGTGGTCCGCTTGCGCCACCTGCCGGAGCAGCTCCTGCAGCTCGGGCGAGGCGCCGGTGACGCGCGCGCCGCGGTCGCGCACCGAGCGGTGGACCAGCCAGGCGCCGACCGTGTCCATGCGCTCGACCCGGCTCAGGTCGATGGTCAGCGGGTCCGGGGTGTTCTCCAGCTCGCGCGCGACCGATCCTGCCCGGACGATGGTGAGGGCGCCGGCCGGGCTGAAGATATTGCCGCCGAGCCGGTCGGGGGAAGCCAGGGTCGCCGCCATAGGACGCCCGACTTGCGCGAAAACCGGGGCATAAACAAGGCGGAGCTCCGCTGCCCTTTTCTTGCCAAGCTCCTATGGTGAGGCCCGCCCATGTTGCAGAGCAGCCGTCCCGTCCCGTCCCCGGCCTTTCTCGCGATCGGCGACACGGACGCGCGCCTGTTCGGCCAGCCGGCGCGGGAGCGGGCGGAGCGACTGGCGGCCAACGCCGGGCTGAGCGTCGTGGGGGAGTTGCCCGCGGCGCCGGGGCCGGTGCTGCTGGGCAACCTCCATTACGCGTGGGATCCGGCCTGGTTGAAGGAGCTCGCGCGCCGGCCGGGCACCGCGCTGGTCAAGGAAGGACGGCCGGTCCTGGTGCATGCGCCCGACCGGGATGCTGCCGAAGCGGCGGAGGCGGCGATGCGGCGGGGCGGGGCGCTGCCGGTCGACCGGTTCGAGTTGCTCGACGCGGACACCGCCCAGCTCAGCTACCATGAGCTGCGCAAGCGGGAGCGGCCGTTCACCATGCCGCTGGCCGCGTCGAACAGCCTGGCGGTCGAGCGCGCCTTTTACGACGCCGCCTACAAGGGCGTCACCGACCTGCTCACCCTGTATCTATGGCGGCGGCCCGCCTTCTGGCTGACCCGCTGGGCGGCGATGGCGGGATTGACGCCCAACGTCGTGACCCTGATCGGTTTCGTCTTCTGCGCGCTTGCCTTTTACCTGTTCTGGGAAGGCTATTATTGGACCGGCTTCGCGTCCGGCTTCCTGTTCATGGTGCTCGATACGGTGGACGGCAAGCTCGCCCGCTGCACCGGCCAATCGTCCAAATGGGGCGACGTGTTGGACCATGGCGTGGACCTGCTGCACCCGCCCTTCTGGTGGTGGGCCTGGGTGCATGGGCTGGGCACGGCCGGCCACCAGCTGGAGGAGGTCTATAAATCTTCCCTGCTGGCGGTGATCGTGGCTACCTACGTCCTGGGCCGGATCATCGAGGGCTGGTTCAAGAAGCGCTTCGGCATGCACATCCACGTCTGGCAGCCGGTCGACAGCCGCTTCCGCCTGGTCACCGCGCGGCGCAACCCCAACATGCTGATCCTGTTTGTCGCGCTGCTGTTCGGGCGGCCCGACGTGGGCATCGAGCTGGTCGCGCTGTGGTCGGTGGTGAGCCTGATCTTCCACGCCGTCCGGCTGGCCCAGGCGGAGACGCTGGGCGATCGCGGCGGCACCGTCGTGAGCTGGCTCGACCGGTGACGGGCTGGACCGCGCTGCTGCTGGCGGGATCGCGGCCGGGAGGCGATCCGCTGACCCGCTCGCTGGGGACCGACTACAAGCCGCTGATCCCGATCGCGGGGGAACCGATGGTGCTGCGGCCGCTCAGGGCGCTGCTGGCGAGCCCGTCGGTACGCGGTGTTCGGGTGCTGACCCAGTTGCCCGAGCGGCTGGCTGACAGCGTGCCTGATGACGACCGGGTGCAGGTGGAGCAGTCGCGGGACACCATCGCCGCGACCCTTCAGGCGATCCTGGCCGACCCGGCCACGCGCTTCCCGCTGCTGGTCACGACCGCGGACCATGCGCTGCTCACCCCGGGCATGATCGAGGAATTCCTGGCCGGGTCCGCGGACTGCGACCTTGCCGTTGGTCTGGTCGAAAGCGGTCCGTTGCTCCGGCGCTTTCCGGATGCGCAGCGGACCTGGCTGCGGGTCGGCGGGGGTCGCTACAGCGGGGCGAACCTGTTCGCGCTGAACACGCCGGCCGCGGCCCGGGCGGTCGCCAAGTGGCGCAGCGTGGAGCAGGACCGCAAGAAGGGTTGGCGGGTGCTGCTGCAGCTCGGGCTGCCCTTGTTCCTCGGCGCGGTGCTGCGGGTGCGGAACCTGGAGCAGACCGCCGCGGGCCTGGGGCGCAGGCTCGGCATCCGGGCGAGGGCGGTGGTGATGGACGATCCGCTGGCCGCGATCGACGTCGACAAGCCCGCCGACTACAGCCTGGTCGAGGCGATCCTCGCGGGACGCGCCTGAGCAGCCTCGGATGAGCGACCTTGCAATCTACGACATGGACCGGACGGTGACGCGGCGGGCGACCTACACGCCGTTCCTGCTGCATTGCGCGTCGCGGCGGGCGCCGTGGCGGCTCCTCTTCCTGCCGCTCGTGCTGCTGTCGATGCTGGCCTACGTCGGCAAGCTGATCGGCCGGGCGAAGCTCAAGGAGATCAACCACCAGCTGCTGATCGGCCACTGGATCCATCCGCGCGAGCTGAAGCCGCTGGTGGAGAGCTTCGCCGACCGGCAGGTCGCGAGCAACATTCGCCCGGGCGCCCGCGCCGCCATCGCCCGCGACAAGGCGCAAGGCCGGCGGGTGGTGATGGCGACCGCCAGCTACCGGCTCTACGCCGCCGCGATCGCCGAGCGGCTGGGCTTCGACGACGTGATCGGGACGGGGTCGGTGATCGGCCTGGACGAGCGCGTGCGGGCGCGGATCGAAGGCGAGAACTGCTACGCCGACGCCAAGCTCAGGATGATCGCGGAGTGGGTGGAGAAGTCCGGCCTGCTCGGCCGTCATGGCCACGTCCGCTTCTACTCGGACCACGCCAGCGACGCGCCCGCCTTCGAGTGGAGCGACGAGCCGGTGGCGGTGAACCCGCACGCGCGGCTCGCCCGCCTGGCGGCGCAGCGCGGCTGGCGGGTGGAGGATTGGGGCTGACGCCTTCGCGATCAGTCCTTGCGGGCGCTGGCCAGCAGCTTGCGCGCAATCTCCCGCACCGCCTCGTCGTCGCCGGTGCCGTCTTTGCCCGGATCGCCGAGGTGGTCGAGGCTTTGCTCGATCGTGTCGATGAGCCCGGGGTGCTGCGCCTCGACGTGTTTCACGACGTGGAACAAGATGTGCTCCACCGCCATCTCGCGCTGGCGAGCCTGGACGGCGCTTTGCGATGGTGACCGGTCGGTATCGTTCATGATGGCTGCTCCCGTTTGCGGGCGAGCGCCCAATAGGGAGGAAGGTTCCCGTCGAGATCTCGGCCTTTGTGGGG